>JALHPN010000311.1 GCA_022842465.1 Polyangiaceae bacterium
CGCCCGCCGTCGCTCACCGCGGCATCGGCCTGCGCGCTCGCGTCGGCCGCCGCGTCGACGAGAGCGTTCGCGTCGGCCGCCGCGTCGGCGAGGGAGAGAGCGGCCCCGTCGGGCCCGGCATCGCCGAGCGCGCTCGCCTCCGCGGGAGCGTCCGTCGCCGCGTCGCCTGTGCCTGCGGCCCTGTCGTCGTCGCAGCCGCGTAGGAGGAGGAGCGCGAGGAGCACGGCCGCGATCGCGACGAGCGCGAAGAGCGGCCAGAGCCACCACGCGCGCTTCTTCTCCTCGGGCTTCTCGGCCTCCTTCTTGTCGTCCTTCCCCTCGGGCGTCGCGTCGTCGGCTGCTGTAGCCGGCGCCGCCCCGACCGCGGCCGCCGCGGCCCCGACCACCAGAGCGCCAGCCGCGGCGCCGGCGAACACCTTGCCCCAGTTCTCCCAGCCGAAGACGTACTCGGCGCGTCCGCCCATCGAGCGCGGGGACGCGCCCCAGTTCACGACGTAGATCTTCTTCTCGGCCGGTGAGTAGAAGTAGTTCTTGCCCGCGTCGGCGTCGATGGCCGGCACGGTGAACGCCTGCTTGTACTTGTCGTAGCCGCTGTTCGGCGTCGCGAAGGCCTTGGCCGTGCGCTCGAGACACGCCTGGAAGTCGGCGACGGCGGCGGCGGTCCCCTCCGGATCGCTCGCCCGCGCCTCGTGGAGCGGCTGGAGGCCGGTGAGATCCCACCGCACCGTCACGGGGAGGCTCTCCGAGCCCTCCGTCTCGGGCACGAGGAGCCGTCCGCCCATGAACTTCGGCTCGTTGAGATCGGGGGCGAGCTTCCAGATGGAGACACCGCCGACGAGGTTCGGGAGCCAGGTAGCCTGTTCGGTCACGTGAAAACCTGCGCTTTCGCCTTCACCGCGTTGTTGGCGGTCACCCTACAGAGGAACGTCTCCGGTCTGACGATCCTGGACGACGTCGGATCTGCGCCGGCCGCTCGTTCGTGGATCTGCGAGTCGAAGACCTTCGTGTGATCGACGGCTTCCAGCCGCACCTTGTCGAGCTCGCTCGTCAGGAGCGCGGCGAGCAAGGGCGCCGATTTGACGATCAGCTCGGGATCGAGGGGGACCCCGTACGCGACGGCGTAGAACGCTCGGCTCGTCTCGAGCGCCGCCCGGACCTTCCCCTCCGGATCCATCGTGGCGCGGAAGAAGAAATTCAGGCCGCTCGCGAGGCAGAACGCGAGATCGGCCCGCGTCTCGTCGTCCGAGGCGAGGAGGGTCCCGAGCTCCGCGAAGAAGAGGCGGAGCGGGAACGTGCGGTCCTCGGGTCTCGCCGAGAGGATCGCGTCGTCGAGGAGATCCGAGAGCACGATCTTCGCGAGGAGCTTCTGGGCCCCCGGGCTCGGTGCGGCGGTCGTCGGGCCGACCACCGCGCCCGCCTCCGTCACGGCACGTGCCAGCGCGTCCGCGTCGAGCGCTTGCTCGAGCGTCGCGAGGACGGCGCGCTTCAACCGCTCGTTGTCCATCCGGGTTTCGTCAGAGTCCGCCGCGCTCGACGTCGAAGACGCCGGTGTCGAGCCAATATCGGTCGTGCGTGGCCGTTTTCAAGGCGAGGAGGAAGTCGGTCGGCTCGAACGAGTACTGACCGCGCTGGCTCGTCACCTTCGCGACCTGGATGTACCCCTCACGGGTCCGGCCGAACTGGAGGGCGACGCGGTCGTCGAGGAGCGCCGTCTCGACGTCCTTGTTCGCGGGGCGGACCTCGAAGAGCGGCGAGCCCTCCATCTCCTGCGAGTCGACGTTCCGGAAGCCGACCCGCATGCCATGCGTGTAGACGAAGGCGGGGCTCGTCGTCGCGCCGTTCGCGAAGAGCTCGTTCGTCCGCGCGATGTGGGGCTCGGTGTCCTGGTAGAGGCCGAAGATCGGCCTTTGGTCGACCGGCGTGATCGCGTCCACGAGGAAGCCCGGAATGCGGTTCTTGCTCGCGAGGTGGAGGACGGCCGCGCCCGCCGTCACGGTCGACTTCGCGTCGCGGATGTATCCCTCGTCCTTCCACTTCGACGGGTACCACTCGCCGACACGGTAGCGCGCCATCGACTTGATGCGCGGCGGCGGCACCGGCATCTCCTTCGTGAAAATCGCGCGGACGCACGGGAGCGACGACGTCCTCCCCGCGAGCACGAGGAGGTCCACGTCGAACTGCGCGAGGATGTCCGCGTAGCGCCGGAGCGGCTCGCGGAGGACGCGCTCGACCGCGCGGTCGACCTCCTGCGCGTCGAGCTTGAAGAGGAGGTTCTCGATCCCGGGGAAGCCAGGGACCTGCTCGCCGAGGAAGCGGTCCGCCTCCATGAGGACCATCGGCGAAACCGTCGGCAGCGCGAAGATCCGCGCGAGATCGGGCACGGTGTAGAGCTTGCCCTCCGAGTGGTCGGGGATCGCGAAGCCCTCCGCGACGCCCCAGAAGCAGCGCGCGATCGGCATCCAGAAGTACGGGACGAGCCGCGCGCGGAGCGTCCGCCACGTCGAGCCGTGCCCCGCGTCGCCCTCGCCGAAGAGGTGCCGCAGGCGGCTCCGATCCTGCGCCGTCGGGAGCTGCTGGAGGATCTGCGCGAAGACGACGTCCTCGACGATCGCGCGGCAGACCTCGTCGCCGGCGATCGAGACGCCGTCCTGGAACAGCTTCTTGATCGCGAGGGACGTGCCGGTGCCGGCCATCTTGTCCTCGTACTCCGCGATCATGACGTCGCTCGTCCCGCCGCCGATGTCGACCGACGCCACGCGCAGCGTCTTCCCCGGGGGGCTCTGCCCCCCCGGCCCCCCGGTCTCGTGCCCGTAGACCGAGACGAGCTCCTCCATGTTGCCCGAGAAGGTCCCCTGCGCCTCCTCGTAGACGAACACCATCTGCGCCGCGAGCGCCTCGTCGACGAGGAGGAACGGCTCGAACGTCCCGCTCGTCGGGTCCCAGTTCGGCCGGAGCTCCGGACGGATGCCGAGGACGTGGCACGCGAGGATGACGGCGTTCCGGACGAGCGCCTCGTAGATCCGCCGCTCCTCTTCGCGCATCGCGGACGGGTAGGTGAGGACGAGGTGGCGGAGCACGCGCGGGCTCGCCTCCTTGCCCTGGAAGGTGCGGTACACGGCGCCGTTGATCTGCGCATACGCCTGGCAGAGGATCTCGACGAGCGCGAAGAGCATCATCGTCCGCGGCGCGTAGCGCGGGTCGGCGGGCGTCTGCGGGCCGTCCTCGCGGAGGTAGATGCCCCCCGAGTCCTCCGGCACGTACTTCAGGATCTTGCCGAACACCGGGCGGTACTCGCCCGAGCCGTCGCCCGGCGCGGCGACCTGGCCGATCTTCTGCGCGAAGTGCCAGCGCTCGTCGGTGTGTCGGTCGTCCCAGAGGTAGCGCTTCGGACCCGAGAGCGTGCACTGGTAGCGATGGGGTGTCTCGAGCGCGCGGTCGAGGGCCTCGAGGCCCATGCGCGCGACGCTCGGCCACGCGAAGCTCTCGCCGACCGCGATCGGCGAGCTCGACTTGTCCCAGGGGCTCGGGAGGAACGTGATGCGCGAGTCGATCGCGTCGCTCCGCGTCTCGAGCGGGTTGCCGAGGTTCCTCATTTCGAGCGGGACGCCGAAGACGCGGGCGTCGCGGCCCTCGACGAGGAGCGCCGTCGTCCGCGAGTTGCCGAGATCGAGGACGAGCGACACCGGGATCGGCTGATGGCTCTCGAGCCGTGAGAACCGGAGCTTCGGGAGCTGTGGCCCGAGCGCCTCGAGGAGCGCGGCGAGCTTGAAGAGCGCTTTTTCGACACCGCCGCGCTCGAGGCGACGAACGAGCTCCCGCGTGTCGGGGTGATCGAAGAAGGAGCCGAGCTCGTTCTTGTCGAGGGGCCGGAACGGCCGCCCCTCGTCGTACGCGCCGTCGAGGTGGCGCCCCTGCGAGCCGCTCACCTCGAGGGTGTCGATCGCGAGGACGGCGCGGAGCCCCCCGCCGCTCAGGCCGACGAAGACCTGCACCGCGAACGGGCAGGACAGCTGGTACGGCACGGGAAACCAGCGGTTCGAGAGCTCGGCGAGGTGGTCGACCGCGGAGATCTCGACGTCGGGCTCCTCGCCCGCCGCGGCGCGCCGTACGGACATCGTCTGGGGACCGCCCGTCGCGATCGGCGGCGGCGCCGGCGCGGCGGGAGCGCCTCCCGGCCTCGGCGCGACGGGCGCGGCGCCGGGCGGCTTCATGATCACGAAGCTCGAGACCACGTCGGGCAGGCCGCGCGGGAGCGTCACCTCGTGGAACACGATGCCCGTGTTGAAGAACACCTCGAGGATGTCGATCGCGAGCGCGCGCGACCCCTCGTGCGAACCGGCCTCGCCCGCATCAGGGCTCGAGCCGAGCGAGACCTTCTTCTTCACCATGTGTCGGCCCCCATCC
The DNA here is from genome assembly GCA_022842465.1 of Polyangiaceae bacterium. Taxonomy (GTDB): domain Bacteria; phylum Myxococcota_A; class Polyangia; order Polyangiales; family Polyangiaceae; genus Labilithrix. The sequence continues at coordinate 4,405 of JALHPN010000311.1, forward strand.
TACCGGACCCCGCGCGGTCGTGCTCCGAGAACCCAAGGGGCGTGATCCCGGGGGGTTCGAAGCGGGCGGGACGGCGTGTCACCGGCCGTGTCACACTCTGCCGGGGCCCGCCGACGTCCCCCTCGTGCACGCCAACATGACCACGACCCCCCGTCCGCCCCGGGCAGCCTTCGGTCCCGAGCTCCGCCGCGATCTGCTCGCGATGGTGAAGAAACGCGTTCCGGAGAGCGACGTCGAAGACATCGTGCAGGCGGCGTTGACGGAGGCGTTCGAGTCGCCGCACGCCCCGACCGACCCCGAGCAGCTCCGTCGGTGGGTCTTCGGCGTCGCGAAGCACAAGGTGGTCGACTTCCACCGGAAGCGAGGGCGCGAGACGTTCGACGTGCCCGAGGTGCCTGGAGGCCCGGCGCCCCACGTCGAGGCCGACCTCCTCCGCTGGGCGGAGAAGAACCTCCCGGAGGGGGACGACGCCAAGGCCACCCTCGACTGGATGCTCCGCGAGGGCGAGGGCGAGAAGCTCGAGTCGATCGCGGCGAGCGAGAAGCTCCCGGCGCCGCGCGTTCGTCAGCGCGTGAGCCGCCTCCGTCGGCACCTGAAGGACAACTGGCAGCGCGAGGTCGCCCTCCTCGCCGCCGTCGGCGTGGTGCTCGGCGCGCTCGTCCTCTTCCTCCGCCGCAGGGAGGACCCGAAGATCCAGTTCGATCCGAACGGCATTCCGATGGACCCGCGCGCGGAGGCGATGCGGCGAGACGGTCTCGAGCGCTGCGCGAAGGGTGAGTGGCGACCGTGCCTCGAGAAGCTCGACGACGCGAAGCGCCTCGATCCCGCCGGCGACGGGCGTCCCGAGGTCCAGCGCGCCCGAGAAGGCGCCGAGAAGGCGCTCTCGCCGATCACGCCCCCGCCCGCCGAGGTCCCGACGACGAGGCTCGACGACGTCGCGCCCGCGCCGTCGCCGTCGCCGAGCGCGCTCTCGAGCGCTCTGCCGTCGCCGTCGCCGAGCGTGCTCTCGAGCGCTCCGCCTCCTACGCCGACCGCGGCGCCGCGCGACGTGAAGGCGCTCCAGGAGTCGGCGAAGACGGGGCTCCCGATCGCCAAGCCGACAGAGGCGGAGCCGACGCTCCCGACGCCGGTGAAGCCGACGTACCCGACGAAGGGGGGCAAGCCCGCGGCCGCCAAGCCGTCTCCCAAGACGGGCGGCTCCGAGATCGAGCCCCTCGATCTCGGATCGCTCGGGAGCAGCAACGGCAGCGGGAGCGGCAGCGGCGCGACCAAGAAGAAGGCCGCGCCGTCCACCCCGCCTCCGCCGCCGAAGAGCGCGCCCGTCGACACGAAGTGATCGGGGCCGCGCCCGTGCTAGCGTTCCTGAGGTGAGCTTCGTGCGCTTCGCGCGCGCCGCCGTGGCCCTCGGCGTCGCCGCCTTCTGCTTCGTCGCGGTCGTCCCCGGCTGCGGGTCATCCGACGCGCCGTCCCCGGACGCGTCGTTCTGCGGGACCTCGCAGTCGTCGCTCGGTACGTGCCCGCCGCCCATGGACGGGTCGTCCTGTGACGCGACGCTGACGACGTCGTGCGCGAGCCTCGTCGCCGTCCTCTCTCCGTCCGCGCTGACCCGCGCCTCGGATTGCCTCGAGTCGGGCATCTGCGGCGTCACGGCGTGCCTCACGCGAACGCAGAAGAACGTCGAGCCGACCGAGGCTCATCGCGCGCTCGCCGCGAGCTTCTGCGCGTCGTGCGCCCCGGACGTCGCCGACTGCGAGGCCCAGTTCTACGCGCGCTCGAGCAAGCTCCCCGGGCAGCTCCTCCTGCCCTACGCGGAGCCGGTCGTGCAGGCGGTCGAGGCGGCGTGCACCGGGACGAGGGCGTGCCGCTCGTCGTTCGTGGGCTGCGCGACCGAGACGATCGCCTCCGAGGTGGCAGCCGCGGTCGACGTGTCGATCGCCGACTGCGTCTCGACCGCCTTCCAGCGCGACGACACCGGCGGGACCGGCCCGAACGGGACGGTGCAGGTCGCCAGGTGCACCGCGGCGAACTGTCCCGGCTGCTGCCGTGACGACCGCTGCGAGGAGGGGAAGAGCACGAGCGCCTGCGGCAAGGCCGGCGAGGCGTGCGAGACGTGCTCGGGCATCGCGTCGTGCACGGACGGCGCGTGCAAGGAGCCCTGCAGCGAGAACAACTGCACCGGGTGCTGCGACGGGGACACCTGCGTCGCCGGCGGCGCGAAGGACGAGTGCGGGACCGGCGGCGCGGCGTGCTCGGCCTGCGCGGGGGCGCTCGTGTGCTCGAAGGGCACGTGCATCGACGGATCGTGCCGCGCGAACTGCACGAACGGCTGCTGCTCGGCGACGGGATGCCAGACGGGAACGGCGAGGAACGCGTGCGGCAAGGGGGGCGAGGCGTGCGTCGACTGCGGCGCGGGACGGACGTGCTCGTCCGGCGCCTGCGTGCTCGACCGGACGTCACTCTGGGACTTCTACGTCTCGTTCGCGGAGATCCCCGAGAAGAGCCGCTCGAACAACCCGTGGGACGCGTTCAACGGTCTGCCCGACCCTTACCTCCTCGCGTTCGCGAGCGAGGGCGCGGCGACCGCCTCGGGGAAGACGACCGCCCCCGCGGACACGCTCGTCCCGATCTGGATGGAGACGCCGCTCACGAAGGTGAAGGCGAGCACGTTCCTCGAGAACCTCTCGTTCGAGATCTGGGACGAGGACACGCTCGATCCCGACGACTACATCGGCGGCTGCAAGCTGCCGATCACGGTCGACAAGTTCGACGGCTCGCTCCAGACGTTCACCTGCGGACCCGGCCCCACGCGCGGCGTGAGCGTCACGCTCTGGTATCGCATCAGGCCGTCGGCGCCCTGAACGTCACGGCCCGCAGACCGTGATGCGCGAGCCGATCGGCCCGACGTCGGTGTCGGCGACGACGCGGTGGGTGCGGGCGCGCACGCCCGGCGGGCAGCTGCAGGCGCCCGTCTTCGGGTTCGAGACGCGGCACCCCTGACCGCCCGGGACCGGGTCGTCGACCTGGAACGCGCCGCCGAACGTCGCCGTCTTCGCGGAGGCGCCGAGGCACAGGACGAGCTGCGAGCCGATCCTCGTGCCGCACGTCGTGTCGACGAGCGTGCGCAGCTTGATCGGCGTGGCCCCGGCTGGGCAGCTGCAAGCGCCCGTGAGCGCGTTCGGGAGGCGGCAGCCCGCGGAGCAGGAGACGGCGTCGTCGAGCTCGTAGACGCCGTTCCAGTCGTACCCGGCCGACGTCGAGCTGCCGCAGAACGTGAGGCGCGCGCCGCGGATGTCCGCGCAGTCACCGAGGACGCGGGCCGTCGACGTCACGGGGAAGCCGGCCGGGCAGCCGCACGTCCCGCCGATCGGGTTGGGCTCGTCGCACGCGCTGCACGGACCGGGGTCGTTCACGGCGAACGAGCCTCCGAAGGTGGAGCACGAGCCCGCCACGTCGACGAACCCGGGCCAGCACGCGAAGCGGCACCCGCCTGCCTCGCAGCGGGCCGCCGCGTTGACGGGGATCGGGCACACGTTCCCGCACGTCCCGCAGCTCGACGTGTCGTTCAGGAGGTCCGTCTCGCACGCGTCGACGCGGTTGCCGTTGCAATCGGCCGTTCCCGCCGCGCAGACGAGCGGCGCCCGCGCAGGCGGCGACCCCGCGTCCGCGGCCGGGAGCGGGGCGGAGGGCTCCGCGGGCGCTGCCGTCGCCGCGAGGTCGACGTCCGA
>JALHPN010000312.1 GCA_022842465.1 Polyangiaceae bacterium
GAGGCCAACGACCGCGCCACGCGCCGGGTACGCGACCGCCGCGCCGAAGGCGAGGCGCGCCCCGAGGCTGTGACCGAAGAAGAGGGTCGGGAGAGGGGCGAGCTCACCGAGCGCCGCCACCACCTCGTCGATCACCGTCTCGGCCACCGTGCACGGCGCCTCGTCGAAGCGGCGCCCGCGGCCCGCGAGCTCGACGGCGCAGACGTCGACCGGTCCGCCGGGGCCGTCCGCGAGCGCGTCGCCCCAGCCACGGAAGAGCGTCGCGTTCCCTGCCGCGTGCGGGAAGCACACGAGCCGCACGCGCGCCGCGGCGGCGACCGCGGCCTCCCGCGAGGGGAACACCTTCGTCACCGCGCCTCCCTCATCCTCGCTTGAGCCGCGCCTCCGCGTCCGCGAGCACCTTCTCGCGGAGGGACGGATCGTCGTCGAGGAGCGCGAAGAACGCGTCGCGCTGGAGCGTGAGGAAGAGACACTCCGACCGGGCGCTCACCGTCGCGGTCCGCGGGCTGCCCTTCAAGAGGGCGATCTCGCCGAAGCTGTCGCCGTCGCGCATCACCGCGAGCTCCTTCTCGCCGCCCGCCTCGAGCGCCTTCGTGACGACGACCTGGCCACGGACGATGACGAAGAACTTGTCGCCCGGATCGCCCTCGTGAACGACCACGCTCCCCGCCGCGAACCGCTCCGTCGCGAACCTCGCCGCGAGCTTCGCGAGGACGTCGCCGTCGAACCCTCGGAGCAGCGGGATCGCGCGCAGGCGCTCGGGCGTCACCTTCACGTCCGTGCCGTCCTCGCTGATCACGAAGCCGCTCTGGCTCGACCAGAGGCGCGCATAGACGCCGCCCGCGGAGGCGAGCTCCTCGTGCGTTCCCGACTCCACGAGCTTGCCGCGATCGAGCACGAAGATCCGGTCCGCCGTGACGACCGAGCCGAGACGATGCGTGATCGACACCACCGTTCGCCCCGCCGACACGCGCTCGAGCGTCGCGTTGATCGCCGCCTCCGTCCCCGCGTCGAGGGCGGACGTCGCCTCGTCCAGCACGAGGATCGTAGGGTTCCGCAGGATGGCGCGCGCGATCGCGACGCGCTGCTTCTGGCCGCCGGAGAGTCGCCCGCCTCGCTCGCCGACGCGGGTGTCGTAGCCCTGCGGCATCGCCAAGACGAGGTCGTGGATCTCGGCCGCGCGGCTCGCCTCCTCCACCTCGGCGTCCGTCGCGTCGGGTCGCCCCATCCGGATGTTCTCGCGGATCGTCGTGTCGAAGAGGATGGACTCCTGCATGACGATCCCGATCTGGCTCCGGAGAGACGACTGCTCGATCCCCCGGACGTCGACGCCGTCGAACGTGATCTTGCCATCCTCGACGTCGAAGAACCGCATGAGGAGGTTCACTACCGTGCTCTTGCCCGACCCGCTCGGCCCCACGAACGCGACGCTCTGTCCCGCGTCGATGACGAAGGACACCCCGTCGATGTCCCGCTTCTCGCCCGTGTAGCTGAAGCGGACGTCCTCGAAGGCGATCGCCTTCGCGACGCGGCGCCCCGGGACCGCGCCCGGCGAGTCGACGACGCGCGGCCGCTCGGACAGCACCTCGTCGATGCGGCGCATGCTCGCCATGCCGTTCAAGAGCGGCGGCACCGTCTGGGTCACGCCGAGGAGGGCGAGGCTCGTCTGGAGATAGAGCGCGTGGAAGGAGATGATCTCGCCGACCGTGAGCCACGAGCGGAACGCGAAGTACGCGCTCATCGCGAGCACCACGATCTCGAGCGTGTTGATCGCGATCGCCGAGCTTCGCGTGATGAGCGAGCCGAGGAACCCCGCGCGCATCGTCGCGCGCACGACGCGCGAGCTCTTCTCGACGAACTTCTGGAAGAACCTCCGCTCGAGCCCGAACGCCTTGATGACGGCGTAGCCGGCGAGGGCCTCCTGAACCGCCGTCGTCGCCGAGGCCTCTTCGCTCTTCCGCTCGTCGTTCGCGACGCTCGCCCGCGTCGTGAGGATGCGCGCGCCGAGGAGGCACAGCGGGAGGAGCATCGCGGAGAACGTCGCGAGCCGCCACTCGAGGAAGAAGAGCAGCACGAGACAGAGGACGAACGAGAGGACCGCCCGGAGGAGCGCAGGCAAGACGAAGGCGACGGTCGCCTCGACGGCGCCGATGTCCCCCGAGAAGCGGAAGACGAGGTCTCCCTGGGACGTCTTCGCGTAGAAGCTGCTCGAGAGCGACTGGAGGTGCTCGTAGAGCTTCGCGCGGAGATCGCTCGCGAGGTTCGCGCCGAGCTTCGCGTAGAGCCAGTCCTGGACGACGGCCATCGCCGAGACGACGACGACGGCGACCCCCATGCCGCCGAGGATGGTGAACAGCATCGCGCTGTCCTTCGGCACGATGGCCTTGTCGATCACCCACGAGAAGCTCATCGCCGACACGGCGCCGAACGCGATGTCGAGGAGGACGCCGACGAGCACGCCAGCGCACGTCGACGTGTAGGGCGCGAGGAGCGTGCCGATGCGCGACAGGAACCCGAAGACGCTCCCCGGTCGCGGCGCGACGCCTTCGTCGGTCATGGTGCGTAGACCCGCTCCATCCTGGCGTAGAGGCGCTCGGCCCGGATCTCTCGCTCCGCGCACGCGCGCACGAGCGCATCGGACTCGACGATGGGCTTCGACTCCGGCGTGTAGCGCACGCTCATGACGTAGCCGAGCCAGGGCTCCTGCCCCATCGCGTACACGAACACCTCGCGCGGCCGGAGGCGCTCGACGATCGCGAGCGCCTTCTTCGCGTCCGAGCCGGAGAGCCGGCGGGACTGGTCCACCTTGCGCGTGATCGGCCTCGTGAGGAGCGGACCGTAGAGCCACGAGAGAGGCGCGCCGGCGCACTCCATGCCCACGAAGAGGGAGGTGAGACCGCCGGCGACGTCCTTCACGTGGTCGTAGAGGCGCGGCTCGACGTTGTCCGAGTCCGCCGCGAAGAGCGCGCGGTAGGTGCCGAGCTGGACGAGGTGCGCGAGCTTCGTCGCGATGTCGAGGTCGGCGTGCTCGCCGAGGAACGGGAGCCCCGTGATGCTGCCGCCGGGGATGTCGAGCGTCTCGAGCACGTCGAGCTCGACGACGCGGGGAAAGCCGATCGCACGGAGCGCGAGGCGGAGCGACGGGTCCTGGAGCGCGCCCGAGCCTCCGCGCGGGACGATGACGGTGCCGACGCGGTGGCGGATCTGGAGGAGCGTCTCGAGGAGGAAGTGGTCCTGGTGGTTGTGCGTGATGACGACCCAGTCGATCCGAGCCGGCAGATCGGCGTACGTGAAGCGCGCGGGCTCGGCCGCGTAGCCGTAGCTCAGCGTGGGGTCGACGAGGACGGTCGTCTCCTTCGACTCGAGGAGCACGCTCGCGTGCCCGAGGTAGCGGACGCGAACGCCCTCTCCCGCGAACGGAGGCCGCGACGGGGGCGCCGCGTCCGTGAAGAGCCGCGAGAACGCCTCGCGCGACGCGGCCGCGACGCCGAGCGCCTCGGCGAGCGCGGGGACGTCGACGCCCTCGGGCGCCCCCTCGATCGAGCGAGCGGCCGACAGCCGGTCCACCGCCTCGTCGGCGAAGGGGACGGGAGCCTCGACGAGCGACGGCGACGGCAGGCGAGGCGTGCTCAGGGCGAAGGCGCGATGGTCGCCCTCGATGAGCGACAGGGAGAGGCTCTGCGCCCGCGGGTCGTAGACGGCGCTCCGGTAGAGGAGAGGCTCCAGGAACCGGACGCGGGGCGTGCCCCCGAGATCGTAGACGAGCTCGACGTGACCGCGGAGCGGCTCGGGGACTCGCGCGTAGAGGGGCTCCATCGCCATCCCCTTCGCCTCGGCGGCGAGGAGCTCGTCGAGCGCCTTCACCCCCGCGGCGAAGGCGTGGAGCGGCGCCTGCTCCCGCTGGGATCGCTCGAGGAGCGCCTGGATCTCGTCGACGCGGCCGCCCTCGTAGTCCACGAAGGGCCCGCCGAGCATCTCGGGGTTCTGCACGGCGGCGGCGTGGACCTCCGGCGCGGAGACGTAGGACTTCAGGATCTTCGCGTGCCCGTTGGCGGCGTTCATCGCCGCCGTCGCCGGCGAGATCAGGTGGGACCACGCGTACCAGCGGTTCCAGAGCGGCTCGATCTGGACGTTTTGACGGAGCCAGGCACGCGCGGCCATCGTCCCTCTTCTACACGACTTCGAGGCCCTCGCGGAGAGCGCGTGCCGTCTCGCCGGCGTGCGCGCCGTCGAGGACGGACAGGTGGTGCCCCGGGACGACCCTCACGGTCACGCCACCTCGCGCGAGAGGCGCCCACTCCGCGGCCGCGGCGGCGGCCCGCTCCGCGAGCTCCGCCTCGGTCGAGGCACGCTCGACGGCGTCTCTGGCGCGCAGCACGAGCACACGCCCCGGGAACGGCCGCGGTCGGAAGCGGCCGAGGGCCCGGAAGCCGGCGCGGACGAGCCTGACGAGCCGACGGGCCAGCGCCTCGTCGACCTCGGCCCCGCTCGCGCGGGCCGCAGCGAGGAGCGCGCGGAGCTGCTCCTCCGGCGTCGCACCCGGCGGCGCGGGGGCTCTGCTCGCGCCGAGGACGCTCTCGGCGATCCGCGAAAGGACGCTCTCGTCCGTGATCTCTCGCTCGACCTCGCTCGGGAGCTGATCGATCGCGACGACGTCGGCGCGCTCGCCACCGAGCGCGAGCAGTCGCGCGATTTCCGTCGCGACGAGCGCACCCATCGACCACCCGCCGACGAGCCACGGCCCCGACGGCTGCACCTGCCGCACGGCCTCGACGTAGCGCGCGGCCATCGCCTCCACGGAGTCGAGCGGGCCTCTGCCGTCGTGGAGACCCACGGCCTCGATGCCGTGCACGGCGCGGTCGCCGAGCGCACGCGCGAGCTCCGCGTAGCACGAGGCCGCGCCTCCGACGGGATGAACGAGGAAGAGCGGCGGATTCGCGCCAGCCATCGCGAGCGGGAGGACGAGGGGGTCGACGCGTCGCGGCGTCCCGACGGGCACGGCCTCGAGGCGCGTCATCGCGGCGAGGGTCGCCTCGAGCCGTCGCGCCGCCTCGCGGACTGCGTCCTCCCCGAGCTCGGCCGGATCGTACGCCCACTCGAGTCCGAGCGTCGTCCCGGACACCTTGCCCGTGACCTCGAGGGCGTGCGTACGGACCTCGTCGGGCCCCTCCTCGTCGCCGCGGGCCTCCGGGGCAGCGCCGAAGAGGGCGTCCTCGCCGAACGTCTCGCCGGGCGCGCGCCCGAGGAAGTTGAAGCTCACCTCGGCCGGCGGCGCGCCGACGAGGGCCTCGTCGCGCACGCGCCATCGGAGGAGGCCGTACCCGAGGCCCGCCGAGGGGATCACGCGGCACGCGTCCCGCACCGCGGCCACGTCCTCGGCGAGCGTCGCATGGCGCGCGCGGAGGCGGAGCGGGTGGAGGACCGTGAACCATCCGGCCGCGCGCGAGAGGTCGAGCGGCACGTCGAGCGCCTCGGCCTCGCGGCCGTGCCCCTCGACGTCCACGACGACGGCATCGTGCCCCGCCCACGCGCAGAGGACGTGCCCGAGCGCCGCGAGCACGAGCTCGTGGAGCCGACACCCGAGGCGCGCCGCGGCGTCGCCGAGCGCGGCCGCGTCCGCGTGGAGGCGGAGGACGCGCGCGCGTGCGTTCGTGCGCTCCGGGTCGCCGCCTTCGAGCGCGCGACGATGGCGCGGGAGGCGCCCCGCGCCGGGCGCGACCACGTCCCTCCAGAACGGGACCTCGTCCTTCAGCGCGGGGTCCGCGGCGCGACGGTCCAGCGCCTCGGCCCAGTCGAGCATCGTCGCCGGGACGGGCGCGAGCGCGACGTCGACGCCGCGCGCACGCTGCAGCGTCGCGGTGGCGAGATCGCCGAGGAGCGGCGTCCACGAGACGGCGTCCACGACGAGGTGATGGATCACGATCTGTACGCGGACCCCGCGGCCCGCCCCGAGCAGGACGACGAGCACCGCGGCGAGACGCTCGTCACCGTGCTCGAGCGAGAGCGAGCGCTGCGTCTCGTCGGCGAGCTCCTCCACGCGCATGCCGACGGCGTCGACGCACGCGATCGGGGAGAGGTCGACCACGCGGAACAGGGGCCGCCACGGCGCGCCGCCCTGCCGGAGGGTCCACCCCGACGCCTCGCGCGCGAAGCGGGTCCGCGTCAGCCCGTGATGCGCGAGCGTCGCCAAGAAGGCCTCCTCGAAGGCGTTCACGTCGAACGCGCCCTCGCGCACGGCGAAGAGCACCGACTGGTTGTAGTGCGCAGGCCGCCGCGTGCTCCGCGCGAAGAACCACTCCATCACGGGCGTGACGGGCGCGGTCCCCTCGACGCGCGGACCTCCGCTCGAGGAGACCTCGGGCCGACGCATCGCGTGCGCGGCGACGGACGCCAGCGTACGCCCCTCGAAGACGAGCCGCGGGGTCACGACGAGCGACGCCTGCCGCGCGAGCGCGACGACCTGCAGGGCGAGGATCGAGTCGCCGCCGGAGGCGAAGAAGTCGTCGTCGCGGAGGACGGGCGACCTGCCGAGCACGCGCTCCCAGATCGTGGCGAGCGTGCGCTCCGTCTCCGTGACGGGGAGGTCTCCGCGTGCCCCCGCGTCCGCACGCGGCGGCTCGGCCAGGCTCGCGACGAGGGCGCCGCGATCGACCTTGCCGCTCGGCGCGAGGGGAAGGCGCTCGACGACGATCACCTCGGAGGGCACGAACGCGTCCGGCAGCGCCTCCCGGACGCGCGCGCGGAGGTCCCCTCCCGCGAGGGCGATGCCCGCGGCATGCAACACGACCCAGGCGACGAGCCGCCCCAGGACGATCGCGGCCGCAGCCTCGCGCACCTCGGGCTGCCCTGCCAGCGCGTGCTCCACCTCGCCGAGCTCGACGCGATGCCCGCGCACCTTCACCTGGTCGTCGGCGCGTCCGAGGTACGCGAGGACGCCGTCGGGTCGGAGGCGCGCGCGATCGCCCGTCCTGTAGAGGCGCCCGTACGGCGTCTCGACGAAGGCGCGCGCGGTGTCGTCCGGCCGCCCGAGGTAGCCGCGCGCGAGGCAGTCGCCTCCGACCCAGAGATCCCCGGCGACGCCCAGCGGCGCGGGCGCCATGTCCCCGTCGAGCACGTGGGCGCGCGTGCCCGGGATCGGGTGGCCGATCGCGGCGTCCTCTGGCGTCACCTCGCGCGCGACGCACCCGATGCAGGCCTCCGTCGGCCCGTACTCGTTCCACACGCGCGCGCGCGGATCGACGCGGAGGACGGCCTCTACCAGCTCGCCGGAGAGCGCCTCTCCGCCGAGGACGACGACGTCGGCGAGCCCGTGCGCGGGCGGCGCATCCTCCAGGGTCGCGAGGAGATGGGCGAGATGCGACGGCGTGAGCTTCAGGAGGCCGAGGCGCGGTCCGCGCCCCAGCCGCGCGGCGAGCGCCTCCGTGCCCGGCCCCTCCGCGACGACGTCGACCCGTCCTCCGGCCACGAGCGGGAGGAGGAGGCTCGTCAGCGTCAGGTCGAACGCCGGGGACGTATGGAGCGCCGCGGCGGTCCCCTCCCCGACCCCTGCGCCGTAGGCGTCGCGCGCCCACGCCACGTAGCCCGCGAGCGCGGCGTGCGGAACGACGACGCCCTTCGGTCGCCCGGTCGAGCCCGACGTGTAGAGCACGTACGCGTCGTCGTGCGGACGCGGACCGACGCCGCGCGCGCCGGAGCGCGTCGCGGGTGCGTCGACGAGCACGGTCGGGACGGACGATGCGGCCTCTCTGCGCGCGACGATCGCGGCGACGCGTGCATCTTGCATACAGTAGTCGCGCCGGAGCGGAGGATGCGACGGGTCGAGCGGGACGACCACGGCGCCCGCCCGCCAGACGGCGAGGAACGCGATCACGAGCTCCGCGGAGCGCTCGAGCAGGACCGCCACACGCGCGCCCGGCCCGATCCCGACGCGCTGGAGCTCACCGGCGAGCCGGTCGGCACGCCCCTCGAGGTCGCGGTACGTCAGCGCGCGGGGCCCGTCGACGATCGCGACGGCCGAGGGTGCCCGCGCAGCCGCCGCGGCGATCCTCGAGGGCACCGTCTCTGCGCCGTCGCGCGGCGCGGCCGGCGGCCCGGTCCCGGCCACCAGGAGCGCGCCGCGCGCCG
>JALHPN010000313.1 GCA_022842465.1 Polyangiaceae bacterium
CGCGGCGGACCCGTCGCCTCCGCGCGCGGCGACGACGAGGGCCGCGCGCGCCTCGTCGAGCCGACCTTCGGCGCGCGCGAACGCGGCGCGCCATCGCGCGACGTCGAGCTCGCCGCGGCCCTCGACGACGGTGCGGATCTTCGCGCGCATGGCGTCGTCCGTCGGAATCGCCGCGAGCGCGGAGGAGAGCGCCTCGCTCGCCCCTGCGGTCTCGAGGACCATCCCGCGGAGGAGGAGCGGGAACGCCTGCGCGTCCTTGCTCGCGGCGAGCACGCGGCCGCGGACGAGCGCGGCGCGGCCGTCGGTCGGATTCTCGGGCGCGGCGGAGAGCGCCTCGCTCGCGCCGGCGACGTCGTTCTGGAGCAGGCGGGCTTCGGCGCGACGCAGCGCGACCTCCTCGCCCTTGCGGTCTGCGAGCCGCTCGAGCCACAGCTCGGCGCGCGCGCCGTCCCCGTTCGCGAGGTCGAGGTCGGCGAGCCACAGGAGCGCCTCGCGGCGGGCCTCCGTCCCCGGCTCTGCGACGGCGAGCGCGCGGAGGAACGCGTCACGCGTCTCCTCCACCGGGCTCGCGACGCGCTCGCGCGCGCGGCCGAGCCGCACCCAGACCTCCGCCCGTGACGCGACGCGCCCGGCGAGCTCCTCGAGCGTGAGCGCGAGCTCGGCGTCGAGGCCGGCCGCCTCGCAGGCGTCGGCGAGGAGGGCGAGGCCGATGGGCGAGTGCGGGACACGCCCGAGGATGTGCTTCGCGGCCTGACGCGCGCGCATCGGATCGCCCCGCGAGAGGGCCTCCTCGCCGTCGCGGAGCGAGCCCTCGACGCCGGCGAGCACGACCTCGACGCGTCCGAGCCACCCGGCGATCGTCTCGGCGAGCCGCATGGGTCCACGTCTACCACGATCGGTTCGATCCGAGCGCGGCCGGGAGCCGATTTCGGTGCCGCGCGGCCGGGAGACCGGGTTAGTCTGCGCCCGCTTTGCCCATCGCTCGCAACATCCCCCCTCCGCCCCCTGCCGAGACGTTCGACGCGTCGGGCATCGACCTCGACGCCTTCCTCGCCGACCTGGAAGAGCTCCGCCGCGAGACCGTGGCCAAGCTCGGCCCCGAGGACGTGAAGCACCTCCGCCTCGTAGAGGGCCTCGGCCGCGCCGGCACCTTCGTCGGCCTCGCGACGGCGTGGATGGGACCGAACCCCGTCAGCATCGTGGGCCTCGCAATCGGCCGCGGCACGCGCTGGATCATGATGCACCACATCGGGCACCGCGGGTACGACCGCGTCCCCGACGTGCCCGAGCGCTACACGAGCCGCGTCTTCGCGCGCGGCTCACGCCGGTTCCGGGACTGGGCGGACTGGATGATCCCGGAGGCGTGGATCTACGAGCACAACGTGCTCCACCACGGCCACACGGGCGAGGAGCGCGATCCCGATCTCGTCGAGCGGAACGCGGCGTGGGTACGCGAGTCCCGCTGGCCGCTCCCGTTCCGCTACGTGGCGATGCTCGGCCTCGGCGCCAGCTGGAAGCCGTTCTACTACGCGTCGTCGACCCTCGAGGTGTACCGGGAGAAGGTCGGCACGGAGGGCAAGTCGCTCCTGCGGCACCTCTGGACGAGCTGCTACCTGCCGTACACCGGCTACGCGTTCGGTCTCCTGCCGGCCATGTACCTGCCGCTCGGCCCGTTCGCCGCGGCGTCGGCGCTCGTGAACTCGTTCGCGGCCGAGCTGCTCACGAACCTCCACACGTTCCTCGTCATCGGCCCGAACCACACGGGCGACGATCTCTACCGCTTCGACGACAAGCCCTCGTCGCGCGGGGAGACGATGCTCCGCCAGGTGCTCGGCTCCGCGAACTACGCGTGCGGCGACGAGGTCACGGACTTCGCGCACCTCTATCTGAACTACCAGATCGAGCACCACCTCTTCCCGGATCTGCCGATGGGTCGCTACCGCGAGATCCAGCCGAAGGTGAAGGCGCTCTGCGCGAAGCACGGGATCCCGTACCTCCAGGAGAGCGTCTGGACCCGCGCGCACAAGATGCTCCAGATCGCGGTCGGGACGCGGACGATGAAGCGCGCCTCGCGCGCGACGCTCGCCGGCAAGGCGAAGGCCGCCGCGAAGGTCGGGCTCGGTGCGATCCGCGCGGCGGCGACGCGTGCCGCGGACGGCGCGAGCGCGTCGAGCTCGGCGGCCGAGTAAGCGGCCGCCGCGTCCGTCACTTCACGCCGGGGTCCTTCGGCGGGACGAGGAAGAGCACCGACCGGCGGTCGAGCGGGATGTTCCCCTGGACACCCACCACGTCGACGAACGCGTTGAAGAACTGCGGCGTCTCGAGCGGCTGCACCGTCTCGTTCTTCTTCGGGATGACCTCGAAGCAGACGGGGGTGCCGACCTTGACGGCGAGGAACGTGTCTTTGATCCCGTCGCCGTCGGAGTCCGTCGCGGCCGCGGCGGGGCAGCCGTTCGCGGCGTCGCCCTCCTCCATCGCGCGGAGGGCCTGGATGAACTTCGTCGCGTCGACGCCGCCGGGGTTCGCGGGATCGTTCTCGGGGACGGCCTTCACGTCATAGGCAGCGCCGACGCTGATCGCCTCGATCGCCTTGACGATGCTCGCCCCGACGCCGCTGCCGTTCGAGTGGAGGAAGTTCAGGCGGCACCTGCCGCCGGGCGCCTGCGCGGCGCGTCCGCCGCCGTTCACGCCCGTGCAGCACTGCCCACCGCACGTGGCGCCGAACGCCGCCGCGGGGACGGAGCTGTTCGTCGCGTCGGAGAGCTCGTTGGCCTGGTTCTCCTCGCCGGAGGTCACGTTGACGAAGAACGCGCTCTTCGCCTGGAAGGCGGCCTTGAGTGACGCCATCGTCGGCGTGGTGAAGCCGTAGCCCGCCTGCCACGGCACGTCGGTGATGTTCACGACGACCGGCACGGAGCCTGCGCGGAACGCGACGCCGCCCCAGCTCGGCGCCGCCGGCGTGAACGCGGGGACGCTGCCACCCGACCACGAGAGGGCCTCTCCCGTGAGGATGTGCTGCATCGCCGGGATCTGCGACTCCGGTACGTCGCCTCCGCCGCTCGCGGAGTACTGCGCGACGGCGGCCTGCGCGGCGGCGAGGTTCGTCGTCATCGTCTGACGGACCTTGACCGGCCAGTCGCCGAACGGCATCCCGTAGGGGAAGACGGGGTAGTCCTTGTAGTCGACGATCGCGAGGCCGACGTTCGGTATCGCGGCCTGGAGCTGCTGTAGGAGGGTGCCCTGGAGCGCGCTCTTCAGGTTGTTGATCGAGCCCGACATGGAGGCGGTCGTGTCCATCGCGAACGCGACGTCGACCTGCTTGATCTTCGTGCCGAACGCGAGGATGTCGCTCTTGGGGCTCGGCTCCTCCGCGAAGGGGACGACGAAGAAGAAGTCTCGCTGCGGCCCCGTCTTGCGGAGCTGCACGACGGTGAGCGTCCCGAGCGCCGAGCCGGCGTCCGACGACGCCTTCACGCGCGTGCTCATCCCCAGGGCGGCGCCGGGGAGCTTCCCCGTCGACGTGAAGGTCGCGCCGGTGAACGCGCCGAGCGCGGCGTCGTCGAGCGTGAAGGCGGACGTCGCGGTGACGTCCTCGTCGCCGCTCGGGGACTTCCTGAGGACGCGGAAGGTCACGGAGCCGGGCGTCGCGGGAGTGGTCGCCGTGTCGATGATCACGGTCGTGTTCTTCGGATCGAGCTCGAGGCCGCCGGACGTCTGCGGTCCGAACGTCGGGCCGGGCTCGGCGTTCGAGTCGTCCGCGCCCGGATCGGTGGAGGCGTTCTCCTGCTCCGCGACGAACCCGCGCGGGGAGCTTCCGCAGGCGATGGTCAGCCCGAGCGAGGCGAGGACGAGAAGCGAGCGGCGGGAAAGCAAGGACATGGCACCCCTCCAGGCGGCCGATTTCCGGCCGCGCCGGAAGAATGGCCGCTCACTGGACCGGGGCTCCATCTCATCTGCGTTTCAACACCCGGATCGTAGGGGGCGATGTGCGACGGTTGCGACGCGTCCTCCCGGAGGCCATGCTCTCGCCCATGCCCTCGGCCGCGCTCGCTCGTCGTCCGTTCGCGCTCGGTGCGGGCGTGCTCCTCGTCCTCGTCGTCACGGGGGCCGGGCGGGATGCGGTCGCGGAGCCCGCGGCGGGCGATCTCTCGCTCCTCCTCCCGAAGCTCGGACAGCACGCCGCTCGCTTCGAGGAGATGAAGAAGCGCGGCTCCTTCACCCTGCGCGGCAAGATGGAGGAGGTCGACGGCCAGGGAGCCGCGTCGTCGACGAAGGAGGTCCTCCTCCGCTCGGTCGCGTCGCCAGGCGCGCGCACGACGGAGATCCTCCGCTACACCGAGGA
Organism: Polyangiaceae bacterium; assembly: GCA_022842465.1. Lineage (GTDB taxonomy): Bacteria > Myxococcota_A > Polyangia > Polyangiales > Polyangiaceae > Labilithrix. The sequence goes on from JALHPN010000313.1 coordinate 4,343, forward strand.
CGGCGCCGACAAGACGGGGGAGGCGAAGGCGAAGGCCGAGAAGCGGCGCGCGGAGGGGAAGAAGGACAAGAAGCGCGACCTCCACCTCCCGTTCCTCGCCTCGGAGCAGCCTCGCTACGTCTTCGCGATCGCCGAGCGCGACGCGCAGCGGCCCTCGCGCGTGCGAGTGACCTTCACCCCGAGGGAGGCCGCCGAAGACGCGTTCAAGGGCTCGGCGTGGGTCGACGAGCCGAGCGGCGAGGTCCTCACGATCGGGTTTTCGCCGACGAAGACGTCGATGTTCGTCGATCAGATCGACGTCACGATGCGCTTCGAGCTCCAGACGGCGCTCGGCCGCGCGCCGTCGAACATCACGTTCGAAGCGCGCGGCGGGGTGCTGTTCTTCCGGAAGCGCGTGCGAGGCTCGGGCACGATCACGGATCCGAGCCTCGCGTTCTGAAGGTCACTGAACGACGTCGAGCGAGTACTGCTGCCGGACGTAGGCAGGGACCTCGGCCCCCGGGCCGCCGCGGTCGGAGACGCCGCCGAAGGTGTGGACCTTCACGAAGTACGAGCCGCCGGCGAGGTCGACCACGTCGAGGACGCAGTCGGCGCCCTTGTCGGTCTGGTATTTCTCCCCGACGCGCTCGCCGGCCGCGTCGATGAGCTCGACGTCGCACATGTAGTCCGCCGGGACCTGGGTCATCTTGACCGACGCCGCGCCGGCGCCGAGGGTCACCTTGTAGAAGTCCGCGTCGTCGTCCTCGGTCGCGTCCGTCTTGGCCGACGAGACCGCCGCGCTCGCCGAGATCGGCTTCTTCACCTCGATCGCCTTCGCTTGCTCCTTCGTGTCGTTCGGCTCGAACGTGTCGACGATCGCGGTGTACTTCGCGACGAGGTCGTAGGCGAAGCGGTCGCCCTTGCCGCCGAAGCGGTTCACCTGGATGCGGTACTTCGCGCCAGGGGTGACGGTGAGCCAGCCGGTGACGTTCGCGCCCGCGTCGGTCGTGTAGCTGTCGAAGATGACGCCGTTGTCCTCGACCGACGTGACGATGATCTCGGCGATCCCCTGGTTCTGGACGTTCGAGACCGTGACCTCGACGAAACCTCCCGCGTTGTCGGACGCGGGCGCGGTGAACACGAAGAAGTCGAGCTCGTCCGGGCCCGTCGGGTTCGACACGCAGAGGCCCTTGTACGATGTGTTCACGTCGATCGCCTTGGCCTGCTCCCGCGTGTCGTTCGGCTCGCCGAAGTCGCACCCGCCGCCGCCCGTGGTCGTCCGGCCGTCCCCGGCGTCCGCCGCGCTGCTGGAGCCGCCGTCGGGCGTCCCCGTCGGCGTCGCGGGGTCCACTTCGTTGATCGTGCAGCCGACCGCGCAGACGCCGGCGAGCGCGAGGGCGCCGAGGAGCGACGGAAGCGCGGAGGTCTTTTCGGATTTCATCATCGGAACGTACGACGCCCGTCCGCCGAGAAGGACACAACGTTTCGGGTCACCCGGCAGGGGACACCCGAACGGGTGACGCGGATCGCCGGCGGTTTCGTGGGGAAGAGCGGCGAGGGCGGCGGGTCACGCTCCGCGGTCGTGATCCTCGCGTTCGAGGAGCGCGCGGATCCGCTCGGGCTCGACGCGGAGGACGAGGACCTTCTCGCGATCGACGATGACCGCGCCGGGCGCGGATCCCTTCGGCTTCCTCACGTGTCGTCGCTCCGCGTACTGCACGTCGACGACCTTCTCGTCCCGCGCATCCGAGAAGTGCGCGGCGAGGTGCGCGGCGTCGACGAGGTCGGGGCCCGAGCAGCCATGCCCCTTCGCGAGGACGACGACGACGTGCGCGCCGGTGCGATCCTTCGCGTGGAGCCAGAGGTCGTGAGGGCGGGCGACCTTCGTCGTGAGCGCGTCGTTGTCGGCGGCGCCCTTGCCGACGAGCACCTTCGTGCCGCTCGACGCGAGGAAGGCCCGGTACGGAATGCGAGGGCCGCCGCTCTTCTTCGCGACCTTCGCGCCGGCGCCAGCGCCGGGGCGGGGGAGAGAGACGTCGCGCGGCGCGGCGCGCTTCGCCTCGGTCGCGGCCGCCTCCATCTCGCCGAGGGTGGTCGCGGCGCGGATGCGCGCGAGGGCGACGAGCACGGCCTCGCGCTGGCTCGTCGCCTGCGCGAGCCGCTCCTGGGCGATCCGCGCCCCGAGGCGGAGGCGCTTCGCGCGACGGAACATGGCCTCGACCTGCTCGCGGGCGCTCTTCGCGGGATCGAGCGGGATCTCCTTCGTGACGGGCTCGCCGGTCGACCAGTCCGTGACGACGAGCTTCGTCGCACCCCGCTTCGCGCGCGCGGCCTCCGCGACGAGCCACTGCGCTTGGCCCGCGATCCGATCGGCGTCCGAGATGCGGCCGAGGTCGCTCGTGACGGCCTCGCGACGGCGCTCGAGGCGCTTCTTCGCCGCGTCGAGGATCTTGAGGAACACCTCGCGCTGGACCTCGACGCTCTCGGTGGCGAGCGCGCGTGCGATCGCGAGGCCGCGTGCCTCGAGCTCGGCGCGCGCCACGTCGTCGCCGAGGACGCCGGCGAGGACGGGGTCGGCGTGGCCGGCAGTCCGCGGGCTCGCGTCGTCGGTGACGACGAGGCGCCCGGTGTGCGCGCGGACGACGCGCAGCTGGTCGTCCTGCCGAAGACGGATCTCGCTCTCACCGAGGGTGAGCACCTCGGCCCCCTCGAGCGCGCGCTCTCGTTCACGACGCCTCACGGTGCCTGGCGGGAGGCGCCCGCCCCAGTGCTCGCGCGCAGCGCCGTGCGGGAGGAGCCCGACCCACGCGCGCGGGGGGTCGCCTTCGCCGCGGAGCGCGACCACGGCGGCGACGACGTGCGCCGTTCGGCCGGGGATGCGCACGGTCAGGGTGATCACCCGGTCGCCCGACGCCGCCTGCTGGACGAGGCAGACGAACGTGTCGGCAAGCGGTGCGGGCGGTATCGGCGTCGGCGGCATCGTCGAAGAGCGCCCTTTTGCGCGGGCCTCGCCGAGGCTAGCATCGCGGATCGAGTGAAGGGCCGACACGCGTACCCAGCAGGTCAGACGAGCGCCGCCAAGATCAAGGCGCTCCTCGCGTGCGTGGAGGCGAAGAAGGGGCACGCCGCGGCGGAGGCATGGCTCGCGGAGCTGCGCCTGGGACGTGGCGACCTCGAGGACGAGACGAGGCTGCTCCCGCTCGCCGCGCTGCGATCGGCGCTCGACGCCTTCGAGCGAGGCGGCTTCGGCGCCCTGGAGGAGGTGGGCCCGCACTTCGTGGCGCCCGAGAACCTCGGGGTCTGGGCGCGCGTCCTCCGCGGCACGCGCGAGCCCGAGCACGCCTTCGCGCGCGTCGACGCGTCGGACAGCGAGCACGGACGCACGACGCGATGGGAGACGACGGAGTCCCGCCCCGGCCTGTGGCGCGGCCGCGTCCGCATCGGCCACGATCCGGCGCTCGAGAAGGGGGGCGTGCTCGCTCGCCTGCGCGCCGTCGAGCTCTCGATGGTGCCTGTCCTCTTCGGGCACCCGCGAGGCGCCGCGACGCTCGGCGCCGTGACGGACGACGCGCAGGAGTTCGAGGTCCGCTGGTCGGTCTCGCGCGCGAGTCGCTCGGCCGCGCTCGGCGGCCTCGCAGCAGGGCTCCTCGGCTCCTCGAGCGCGGTGGCGCTGC
>JALHPN010000314.1 GCA_022842465.1 Polyangiaceae bacterium
TCCGCTCGCGACGACGAGGGGAGCGGCCAAGGACGACCGCGCGGTGCGGGGCGGCGGGCGATGAGACCCGCGGGGCGGCATCGTGCGGGCGACCGCGCGCTCCGTCGCGCCCGACTCCGCCGTCACGACGACGACGTCCTTCAGGAGCGCCGGCGTCGGCTCGCCGCCCGACGGACGAGGTGCGCGCGCGGGCGTGACGTCCCTCGTCTCCTCCGCCCCGGGCTTCGCCGCGGGCTCCGCGCGGAACGGCGGGAGCGAGGCGGCCTCGATCGCCGCGACCATCTCGGCGGCGCGCGCCAGCGGCTCGACCGCCGTCTCGCGCAGCCACGCGGTGACCTCCCGGCGCGGCGCCGGCGCGGTGATCCGCTCGAGCGCGTTCGCGAAGTCCTCCGCGCTGGCGTAGCGGTCCTTCGGATCGGCCGCGATCGCGCGCGCGAGCACGGCGTCGAAGGGACCGCCCTCCGGCAGCGGACGATAGACGCCGTGGAGGATCGTCGTGATGAGCGCCGCGTCGGACTGCTCGCCGTGGTACCGCTGCCCGGCGAGCATCTCCCATACGACGATGCCTGCGGCGTACACGTCGACGCCTCGCGTGCACGCGTCGCTCTCGAGCCGCTCCGGCGGCATGTACGGGAGCTTGCCCTTCACGGAGCCGTCCGAGGTCGTCTGCAGGCGCCGCGCCGCCTTCGCGATGCCGAAGTCGAGCACGCGCGAGATCCCGTCGAGGCCGACGAGGAGGTTCTGCGGGGAGACGTCGCGGTGCACGACGTGCAGCGGGCGGCCCCGCTCGTCGACCGCCTCGTGTGCCGCATGGAGACCGTGCAACATGTCGACCCCGATCGCGACCGCCACGGCCGCGGGCATCGGGGTCGCGAGCGCGCGCGGTGGCGCGAAGATCGTCGAGAGCGCGACGCCGTGGACGTACTCCATCACGAGGAGCGCCTCGCTGCCCTCCATCACCACGTCGTGGATGGAGACGACGTTCGGATGCGACACGCGCGCGGCGATCCGCGCCTCGTCCAGGAACGACTGCGCGAACGCCTGGTCGGCCGCGAGATGCGGGTGCAGCCGCTTGACGGCGACGAGCCGCGAGAACCCCGCAGGGCCGAGCCGACGGCCGAGATGGACCGCGGCCATGCCTCCGCGGCCGATCTGGCCGAAGAGGGCGTACTGGCCCACAGTCCGCTCGTGGTGCGCGACGTCGTTCACGGGTGACCGACGGAGAATAGCGCGACTCGCGCGATCATGCGCCGCGGGGGCACGCGAAAAGGCTTCACCGGGGCGTCGGGATCCGGAAGTATGCCGAGGAGATGCAGCCCCTGCGCCTTGCCACGATCGCGGTCACGACCACCCTGGCCCTCGCCGTGGTGACGCCGGCGCGTGCCGACGAGTCGATCATCAAGACGCCGGGCGATCACCCGAGCTACCGCTTCGAGGCGGAGCCGCACGGCCTCCTCGGCTTCGGCGGGCCCTTCGAGCGCGGGCGGGGCGACTTCGGCGCCGGCTTCCGCGGCACGATCATCATCGTCGACAACGGCTTCGTGAAGTCGATCAACAACAGCGTCGGCATCGGCTTCGGCGGCGACGTCTTCTTCGGCCGGGGAACGGTCTTCGTCCCGGTCGTGATGCAGTGGAACTTCTGGCTGACGACGCACTGGTCCGTCTTCGGCGAGCCCGGCGTCGGCTTCGCGTTCAACCAGTTCCGAGGGAGGGACACGCTGCACCCCGTCCTCGACCTCGGCGGCCGCTACCACTTCACCGACAAGATCGCGCTCACGATGCGCATCGGGTACCCGGCCGCGTCCGTCGGGGTCTCCTTCTTCCTCTGAGGCCGTCGTCCGAACGGGCGACAGGCGCGCGAGCGCCCGAGCGCTAGGGTGTCGGTCGAAACCCGTGGATCCCTCCGCCCGCGTCGCAGAAGGCGCCCCGAACCTCCCCACCCGGATCCACTCCGGCGTCGCGGCCCCCGTCGACCTCGGCCATGCCTACGGTTTCGCGCGCGGGCTCGTCGGTCTCGAGGCGGACGCGAGACCCGCTGGCCATCGGCTCGTCTGGGTGCGCGGCGCCGCTTACGCGTCGACTCTCCTCGACGCCGGAGAGAGCTCGTTCGCGATCCTCGGCCGTCACACGAGCTGCTCCGTGCAGCTCGCGGACGATCCCCACGTCGCTCTCCGTCATCTGCTCGTCCGGTCGCTCGCGCTCCCGTCGGGCAGCGTGCTCGCCATCACCGACCTCCACACCGATGCCGGCTTTCGACTCGCCGACGGCTCCCGTCACACGTCGGTCCTCGCCGAGGGGCCCGTGGTCTTCTCCGTCGGGGAGTACGCCGTCGTCGCCTTGCCGGCGGGCCGTGACTCCGCGTGCCCGGGGGAGCTTCCTCCTCCACGCATCACGACGATGCCGATGCCGGCGTTCGTCGGCGACGCCATGCCGCCTTCCGTCTCACGCCTCGCGGGCGGAACGTACGCCCTCACGCTCGCGCGCGACGGTCACGAGGCGACGGTGTCGATCACGGAGGACGAGCTCGTCCGCGGCGTCCTCATCGGACGCTCGGAGAAGTGTCATTCGGAGCGGCTCCGCCGCGTGACGGAGAGCGGGACGTCGCGCGTCCACGTGCTCGTCGTGCGCGAGGGGAGCGCGATCCACGCCTACGACCTCGCCTCGACGCAGGGGACGTACATCGGCGCGTCGCGCGTCCGGCGCGCGAGGCTCCCCGCGCAGGGCTCGGCGATGCTCATCCTCGGCCACACGCCTTCGGCGGTGCGCCTCGCGTGGCGCGCCGGCTGATCAGCGTCGCGCGGGCTTCGGCTCCTTCTCGCCGCGGAGCGCGCGTCCGAACGAGGCGGCCCCGCCGTCGTGGAGGGCCGCGCACAGCGTGCTCTCCTCGATCGCGTGCTCCACGGGCCGCTTCGCGCCCTCGATCTCGGCGGCTCGCGGTCGATAGAACGCCGAGAGCTCGGCGACCTTCTCCTTCGTGCAGCCCGTGCCCGCCGCCTGGACGAGGAGCCGACCGAGCGAGCCGGGGAGCTTCTTCCGGAGATCGTCCCACCGGCGGCGGATCCACGTCTCCGTCGTCGCGCGCGCGGCGCGCCGCCCGATCGCGGACCCCACGGTGTAGTAGAGCTCGTTCGCCTGCACGTCCTCGGTGAGCGAGACGTCGAGCGCCTCCTCGAGCACCTTCGGATCGTCGAAGCCGGCGAGCGCCTTCAGCGCCGTCATCCGGTGCTCGCGCGTCTTCGCCTTCTTCGCGGCCGCGCGGAGCTCCGCGACGCGCGAAGGGCCGGCGTGTCTCGAGGCGAGGTCGAGGGCCACGGCCGCCACGTCGGCGTCGATCGCGTCCGTCTCTCCCGCGAGCCAGCGCTGCGCGATGACGTCCGCCTCCCGGAGGGTCGCCTCGTCCTCCGCGAGGTTGCCCATCGCGGAGAGGACCAACCGCCTCACGAGCGCGCGCTCGCCGCCCGCCTCCTCGTCCTTCGCTGGCTCCCAGCCGACGGACTTCTTCCGCTTCTGGAGGCGTGCCGCGGCGACCCTCCGGAACGCGGCGCGCGCATCGTCGTCGACGAGCGAGGTGCTCGCCGCGCGGAGCACGTCGATCACCTGCTCGACGACGTGCCTCGTCTCGTCGTCGTCGAACGCGCTCACGACGTCGAGGATCGTCGCCGGCTTCAGCCGGCCCGAGCGCACGGCGGCCCACGCGTTCGAGAGGATCGAGACGCGCGCGGCGGCGTCGAGCTTCGGGCGCGCCTTCGCCAGCTTGACCGTCTCCGGGTCGGAGAGCGAGAAGCGGTAGTAGCCCGAGCGCACGTTCGGGAAGAGCCACGTCGGGCACGCGCCGCGGGCCGCGACGAGCGACGGCGCGCCCTGGGTCAGCTCCACGCAGCGCGGCTCCTTGTCTCCCTGCGCCTGGACGCAGACGGGGACGAGCCACGTGTGGTCGCTCGCCTCGGCGATCGCGGAGCCGAGGGGGCGGAAGCGCTCCTGGTTCAGCTGCATGCTCCACCGGCCGCTCGCCTCGCAGGCGAGGTCGCCCGTCACCTCCGGCACGCCCGGGTGGTCGAGGTAGCTCGACGCCATCGCGGTCACGTCCTTCCCCGACGCGCGATCGAGGGCGGTGAAGAGCGCGGGGGACACGACGCTCGTGTGCGCGTTCTCCTGGAGGTACGTCGAGAGCGCTCTCCGAAACGCGTCCTCCCCGACCCAGCGCTCGATGTTGCCGAGGACGGCGGCGCCCTTCTCGTAGGTGATCGCGTCGAAGGCCTCCTGGGCGCCCTCGGTGCTCGTCACGGGCTGGCGGACTGCACGCGCCGAAGCGAGGGAGTCCTGATCCATCACCGCGAGCGCAGAGGCGACGGCGTCGACGCGCGTGTTCCACGCGGGCCTGTACGTCTCGAGGGCGCGGCTCTCCATCCATGTCGCCATGCCCTCGTTGAGCCAGACGTCGGTCCACCACGCCGCCGTCACGAGGTCGCCGAACCACTGGTGCGCGAGCTCGTGCGCGATCGTCACGGCCTGCCGGCGCCGCGCCGTCTGCGAAGCGCGCGCCGCGTCGAGGAGGAGGATCTCCTCGCGGAAGGTGACGAGCCCGGCGTTCTCCATCGCGCCGGCCGCGAGCTCGGGCACCGCGACGATGTCGAGCTTGTCGTACGGGTAGGGGACCATCAGGTACCGCGCGATGACGTCGACGAGGCCCGACGTCGCCTCCATCGCCAGGTCGCCGAGCGGGCCCTTGCCGCGGGTCGTGATGAGCCGGATGGCGGGGTGCTCGCGCGCCGGCGCGGTCCGGATCTCGAGGTCCCCCGCCGCCAGCGCGACGAGGTACGTCGGGAGCGGCTTCGTCGTCGCGAACGTGATCCTGGTGCCGCGCTCCGTCTCCTCGCGCGAGGCCTCGGCGGCGTTCGAGACCGCGTTCTGCCCGCGCGGGACGGTGACGGCGATGTCGAACGGCGTCTTGAAGGCCGGCTCGTCGAAGCACGGGAACGCGCGGCGGGCATCGGTCGACTCGAGCTGGGAGAAGACGTAGTAGCGATCGCCGTCCTTGACGCGATAGAAGCCGGAGAGCTCGCCGTCGAAGGGCGCCTCGTAGGCGAGCTGGAGGACGGCCTCGCCAGGAGGCACGGGACGATCGAAGCCGAGGACGAGCTCCTCCGGCGTCTTCGCGCCCTCCGCGGCGCGCATCGTCGCCTTGCCACGGTACGTCTCGGAGCCGACGACGAGCGTGGCCTCGGTGACGTCCAGCGCGTGGGCGTGGAGCACCAGCCACGACGTCCGCTCGGCGATGCCGAGCTGGATGCGCGCGCGCCCCGAGAAGCGCGGTCGCGCGGGGTCGACGACGAGGTCGAGGGCATACCGCGTCGGCGTCGCGAGGGGAGGGAGCCGCCCGTCCGCGCGCGGACCGGGGAGGGACGTCACGTCCGGAGGAGGCGGACGCGGTCGCGGCGGCGGCGGCGGCGCAGGCGAACAGCTCGCGGCGAGCACGAGCAGAGGGACGAGGACTCGACGCATGGCGTCGCGCCACGCTCGTTCAAGCCGGCCTCCGGGTCAACTCGCGTCGGCGGATCAGAGCGTTGTCGTCGCGGCAAAGAGCCGCGTGAGCGAGGCCGGCAGGGGGCGTCGTACGGCGGGCGGATGGATGGAGCGGACGAGCCGAGGGCCGGAGGCAGGCGGCGGCACGCGGAAAGCGCGGGTCGCCGTCGTCACGACGAAGGAGCGTTCGTCCGGCGACCGTTCCCCCTTCGGCGCGCGGAAGAGGACGGCGAGCGAGCCCTCGCGCCACCGCGGCGAGAGCCCGTAGAGCCCGTCCTCGTCGGTGAGGAAGCCGACGAGCCGCAGCCCGACGAGGCCCCTCGGGGTCTCCACGTTTCCGGACCCCCTCTTCGTGCGCGAGACGAGGACGCCGCCTTCGAGCGCGTAGACGCTGTTCGCCGTCTCGAGCTCGCTCGTTCCGCGGAACACCTCCGCTCCGAGGGCGATCCACCCGGCGGCGGAGGAGGGAGCGAGCTTCACGAGGAACGACGAGAGGACATCCATGACGGCGACCTCCAGGCGATGCACCGGGCGTGCCTGCGCCGCGGCGGCGTCGTCCGCGCAGGATCCCCGCATTTGCCGGAGCTCGGATCCGATCGGGCGTGTCTCCGCAGCGGACGCTCGCGCGAGCGGGCGACCCAGGTCACGCGGGCGTCCGGGTGGATCGCCCGCACGAGGTGGATCACGCGGGCGCGAGGCGGAGCTCATGGAGCGTGCGCCCCGTCCCGTCCACGAAGCGAACGATCATGCTGCCCGTCCGGCCCTCCACCCGAGCGAGCCCGAAGGTCTGGCTCGACGGATCCGCGGGCGACGAGACCGTGGTGGGTCCCGCGTTCGACCAGAGGACCTCGGGGCCGAACGTCTCGTCGAGGGGCTTCTGGGGGAACGCGCCGGCGTGCATCGGTCCGGCGACGAGCTCGTGGAAGGCCGAGAACGCCTTGGTGGCGGCGCGCGTCGGATCGAGGCGCTGGACGCACGCGTAGTGGACGTCCGCGCCGAGCCAGACGAGGTTCGCGACGCCGCGGGTACGGAGGTCCGCGAGGAGGCGTGCGATCTCCTGCTCGCGCCCGGCCGGGGCGGTCGTCACGCCCGCGCTCGCGATCCCGTCGGAGGCGAGGGGGCCGCCGCCTCGTCGTCGCTCCGCGATCACGAGCGAGATGGGCATGTCGCTCGCGACCACCTTCCAGGTCGCGGTCGACCGCGTGACGGCGTCGGTGAGCCACGCGAGCTGCGCGTCGCCGAGGAAGCGCTCCTTCGGGGGCTCGGGCTGGTTCGGCGTCCTCTCGCTGCGGCCGTCGACGAGGAACACCTCGACGTGCACGCCCATCCGCACGGACCTCCACATCGGGAGTGAAGGGTCGCGGAGCGTGGGGACGTGCTCGTACATCGCGCGGCGCGCGCGGGCGGCGAGGACGTCGATCGCGCGCTCTCGGTAGCGTTCGTCGTCGAGCAGCATGCCGGGCCACCAGTTGTCGTGGACCTCGTGGTCGTCCCAGACGTGGACGACCGGCACCGTCGCCGCCGCCTCGCGGAAGAGCGTCGAGTGGCGCGGATACAGAAAGGCGCCGCGGAAGTCGTCGAGCGTCTCGGCGACGTGCGCCTTCGCCGCCGTGAGCACCTCGTTCTCCCACGTCCCTCCGCCCGGGAGCCGAACGACGTGCTCGATGGGATTGTCGGCGTAGATCGCGTCGCCGAGATGGATGAAGAGGTCGGGCGCGGCGTCTCGGAGCGCGGCGTACGCGGGCATGTCCAGCCCCCTTCCGACGCCGAAGCCTTGCCCGTTCACGTCGCCGGACCATGCGAACACGACATCACGGGGGTGTCGGTCGTCGGCGCGTGGAGGCGTGCGGAGCGTGCCGCGGAGGCGTTCGCTCCTCGCGCCGCTCGGCGTCACGAGCTCGACCTCGTAGGCGATGCGGGCGTCCGCAGGCAGACCGTCGAGCTTCGCCTTCGCGGTGAAGTCGCGGCTCGCGCTCGCCTGGGCGCCGACGACCTCGCTCACGTGGGCGCCCGCGGCGTCGTCGCGTCGCCACGAGACGAGGAGCCGAGCGTCGCGGTCGCTACGCGTCCACACGACGGCCGACCGCTCGTCGACGTCGCCCGACTGCACCCCCCACGGCGCGGCGGGTCGCGGCCCGGTCCCGCGGGACGACGGGAGGCGTCCGTCCGCGCGCGGGCCACAGCCCGCCGCGGCCGCTGCGGCAAAGGCGAGCACCTCGCGGCGCGGGACCTTGTGGTAGCCTCGCGGTCCGCGCATGCGGCGCTTGTACCACGCCACGAGGCCGCAGTTCCTCGCGCTCGCCGTCGCGATCGCGCTGGTGCTCGCATGGTTCGTCACGCCGCTCCGCGCTCGGGCCGCGCGCGACGACGGGGGGGGCGCCGCCGACGGCTCGAGCGCTGCGGACGCCTCGGGCGATGCCGCGCCCTCCGTC
>JALHPN010000315.1 GCA_022842465.1 Polyangiaceae bacterium
GCGCGACCCGCTTCGCCCAGGTCTCGCGCACCGCCTCGTCCATCGCGACCTCCGCGAACGAGAGCTACGCGATCGACGAGGCCCGGTCAGGAACGCGATTCGACGAACGGATACGACGTCCGCCACGTTGACGCGATGAGCTGCGTTGGCCCGTCGGGCTGAGCCCGTCGGGGACGCATGCCTTCGTCAACGTGGTTCGTCCAGGTCCACGTCGCCGTCGCCGTCAAGGTTCACGTCAACGTCAACGTCAACGTCAACGCGCCAGTCGGCAATCAGGGCGTACTCGACTCCTTCTCCTTCGAGGAGTCGGACGATCCCGAGGACGTCATCGTACGTCGCTGCACGCGTTCGCTCGTCCATCGGTGCGCGTCGAGCCCCTTGCGGTCTCCCGAGCCCTCCCGACGCTTGCCGACCACACGCATGAATTCGGTCTGGCACGCTTCTCCCGGCTTCGCGAAGGGCAGCGTCACTCCGGGGTCGCGACGGCCTCTTCACGCGGGAAGAAGAGGCGGCCGACGTCGAGGGTCACGGCCTCGAAGGGCGCGATCGGGACGCGGTCGCCGTCCGTCCAGGCGCCGACCTCGCGCCAGCGACCGTCGTGGAGGACGAGCGCCTCGAGCGTGCGCTCCTCCGGGTCGACGAGCCAGTAGTAGGGCACGCCGTGCTCGGCGTAGAGGCGCCGCTTCGTCACGCGGTCGTGCGCGGCGTTGTGCGGCGAGACGATCTCGCAGCACCAGTCGGGCGCGATGTCGATCGGCCGCACCCCGCGCGGGTTCGGGAAGCGCTCGCGCCGCCAGCCCGCGAGGTCGGGATGCACGATGCGCGAGCTGGAGAGCCGCACGTTCACCTCCGTCAGGATCCACCATCCGCCGGGGCCGCCGTAGCCGTCGTCCACATCGAAAGGGCCACCGATCAGCCGCGCGAGGCTCACTTGCACCTTCTGGTGCTCGTTCTCCGGGCGCGGCGGGATGACGAGCACGCCGTCGACGACCTCGCCGCGCTCGCCTTCCGGCATCGCGAGGAGATCCGCCCAGCCGGCCACGCGCTTCGCTGCGGAGGACATGTCGTGGAGCATAGCGTGCTCCTCGGCCGCTCCCGAGCCGACGTTGCGCCCGACGACCGCCGCGTCAGGTGAGCGGGAAGAAGAGGCGCCCCACGTCGAGCGTGACCGCCTCGAACGGCGCGATCGGGACGCAGTCGCCGTCGGTCCAGGCGCCGAGCTCGCGCCAGCGGCCGTCGTCGAGGACGAGCGCCTCGAGCGTGCGCTCTTCAGGATCGACGAGCCAATAGTACGGCACGCCGTGCTCCGCGTAGAGGCGCCGCTTCGTGACGCGATCGTGGGATGCGTTGTGCGGCGAGACGATCTCGCAGCACCAGTCGGGCACCACGTCGATCGGGCGCACGCCGCGCGGGTTCGGGAAGCGCTCGCGTCGCCAGCCCGCGAGGTCGGGGTGCACGATGCGCGAGCTGGAGAGGCGCACGTTCACCTCCGCCAAGATCCACCAGCCACCCGGGCCGCCGCGCCCGTGCTCCAACTGAAACGGCCCGCCGACGAGCTGGGTCAGCGCGCCCTGCACGTGCTGGTGCTCGTTCTCCGGGCGCGGCGGGACGACGAGGACGCCGTCGACGACCTCACCGCGCTCGCCTTCCAGCATCGCGAGGAGATCCTCCCAGCCGGCCACGCGCTTCGCTGCGGAGGACATGTCGTCGAGCATAGCGCACCGGTCGGCCGCTCCCGCCCACGGTTGCGCGCCGCGTCGCGCTCGATTTCCCGGGGAGCTGGCGGGCCGCACGCGCGTAGGCTTCTCTGAGCGAGATGGGCGAGCCGTTCTTCCCCCCGCCGGGCGCGCGCGGCCCCGACCCCGGCGGCTATCGCGAGCCTGCGCCGGCGCCGCCCGAGCCGAAGGCCGTGGCGACGACGCCAGCCGTCGTCGTGCGACCGGATCCGCCTGCCGCGGACGAGGACGACGCCGCGCGGCGCGCGCCGCCGAAGCTCTCGAAGGACGAGATCCGCGCGCTCCTCGCGACCGAGGGCGCGCGCCGCTCGACGCTGGCGAGGTGCGGGAAGCGGACGGTCGTCGTCGTCCCCATCGGGATCCTCCACACGCTCTCGAGCGTCGCCTTCTCCAGCTGGCCGATCGTGTCCACGCTCGTCACGGTGGCCCTCGGCGCGGCCGGCCTCGCGTACATCGCGGCGCCGCTCTGGCAGCAGGAGCGCGACGGCTGGGTGTGAGCGGAGGCTGACGCGGGAGGCGGGAAAGCTGCTATAGCGGCTCGGTCGCAGGTCCACCCCTGCAGCCCCTTAGAGACCATGCCCCGCACGCTCATCGTCACGCCGACCTACAACGAGAAGGACAACCTCCACCGCTTCGTCGACGCGGTCCGAGGGGCCTTTCCCGAGGCCTTTCTCCTCATCGTCGACGACAACTCGCCCGACGGCACCGGCGACATGGCCGACGCGATCGCCGCGAAGGACGACCACGTCCGCGTGATGCACCGGGCCGGCAAGCTCGGGCTCGGGACGGCGTACATCCAGGCCTTCCAGAAGGGCCTCGCGGAGGGCTACGACCGCTTCTTCGAGATGGACGCGGACCTCTCGCACGACGTCCGCTACCTCCCCGCCTTCGTGCGCGCGCTCGACGAGGGCGCCGACGTCGTCATCGGCTCGCGCAACATCCCCGGCGGGGGCGTCGAGGGCTGGGGCCTCGGCCGTCACGTCCTCTCCAAGGGCGGCTCGCTCTACTCGCGCATGATCCTCGGGCTCGGGGTGAGAGACCTCACGAGCGGGTACAAGGCGTTCACGCGGCGCGCCCTCGAGGCGATCGACATCGGCTCGGTGCACTCGAACGGCTACTCGTTCCAGATCGAGATGAACTTCCGCGCCGTCACGAAGGGCATGAAGGTCACCGAGGTCCCGATCGTGTTCGTGGACCGGACGGCGGGCGCCTCGAAGATGAGCCGGAAGATCTTCCTCGAGGCCATCGGCGTCGTGTGGAAGCTTCGCGCCGAGGCCCTGCTGGGCCGCATCTGACGCGCTCCTTGACGGCCCCGGCGCCCGGTGGGAAAAGTCCGGCCGGGCGATGGCCGCGCACGTCCTGACCCAGCAGATCATCGCGCACGCGCTCCGGGACGGCGCGCGGGTGCGGCAGGCCGTCCTCGAGCGGTGCCTCGACGACGTCGCGCGCGCCGCGACGCTGGTGGCGGAGGCGACGGCGGGGGGCCGCAAGATCCTGCTCGTCGGCAACGGCTCGAGCGCCGCGGACGCGCAGCACATCGCCGCCGAGCTCGCGGGGCGCTTCGCGCGGGAGAAGGCGCCCGTCCCCGCGCTCGCGCTCACGCTCGACACGTCGGCGATCACGCAGATCGGCAACGACTTCGGCTTCGAGCAGATCTTCGCGCGGCAGGTGCGGGCGATGGGGCAGCCGGGCGATGTGCTCGTCGCGCTGTCGACGACGGGCGATCACCCCAACGTGCTCGCCGCGATCGACGCGGCGCGAGACCGCGGGATGCGCGTCCTCGGCCTGACGGGGACGAAGGGGCGCGAGCTCGCCTCGATGTGCGACGTCTGCGTCGTCATCCCGTCGACGAACCGCGCGCGCATCCACGAGCTCCACGTGACCATCGGGCACGTCATCTGCGAGATCGTGGAGGCGCATCGCGTCGCACGCGAAGCCCGCAGCGCGGGCGGCCTGCGGCTCGTGAGCGACGGTCAGAGCGGCGCAGAGCCTGCGGTGCTCGGCCCCGTGCCGTCGAGCGATCGGCTCACGAGCACGTCGAAGGATCTCTCGCTCTCCGAGCTCGTCGCGCTCCGTGAGCGGTGGCGCGCCGAAGGCCGGCTCGTGGTCTGGATGACGGGCACGTTCGACGTCCTCCAGGCCACGCACGTCACGGCGCTCCAGACGGCGAGCCGCCTCGGCGACGTGCTCGTCGTGGGGCTCCTCGGGGCGGGCGCGGCGTCGCCGACGGCGGATCGCGTGGCGCTCCTCTCGGCCCTCGAGGCGGTCGATCACGTGCTCGTGCTGGGCGCGAGCGGGTCGGAGGCGATCGCGGCGCTGAAGCCGGACGTCGTGTGCCGGCCCGAGGCCCTCGCGGGGGACGACGACGTCGTGCGCGGCTACGGCGGCCGGGTCGAGCGCGTGCCGGCCTTGCCGGCGTGAGGTTTGCCCTGGACGCGGCGCGGGAGGGCCTTAACCTGCCTTCCATGCGCTTCGTCGGGCCGCTCCTCGTCTTCGGCGTCTTCGGTGGGTCGGTGCTCCTCGCAGGGTCGTCCGCGGGGTGCGGCGGCGACGACGAGGGATCGAGCTCGGGGACGGCGAGCGGATCGAGCTCCGGGGCGTCGAGCGGGGAATCGAGCGGGGAGTCGAGCGGCGCCACCTCCAGCGGCGCCACCTCCAGCGGCGCCACCTCCAGCGGGTCGACGAGCGGCGACCCTCCGTCGCCGGTGACGATCACGAACGAGACCCTGACCGTCGCCGGCCAGGCGCGGAACTACCTCCTCGCGGTGCCGAAGACGTACGACGCAGCGAAGACCTACCCGCTCGTCGTCGTGTTCCACGGGCAGCCTGGCAACGGCGTCGGGATGCACGAGTACTACCCGTTCGAGAAGGCCTCGGGCGACGAGGCGATCCTCGCGTACCCCGACGGCATCGGCTCGCAGTGGAACCTGTTCGACCCGCCCGCGGGGAACACGGACATGCGCTTCGTTTCGGACTTGGTCGCGGCCCTGAAGGCGAAGTACTCGGTCGACCGCGTGTTCGCGGACGGCTGGAGCAACGGCGCGTTCTTCCTGAACCAGATCGGGTGCCGCCTCGGCCTCTGGACCGCGATGAGCTCCATCGCGGGAGGCGCCCCGTACGACGATCCGGACGGGACGACGCGCTGCACGCCGCAGGGGCCGATCCCGGTCATCGTCATCCACGGAAAGCAGGACGGCACGGTCCCGTTCGGCGGTGGAGAGGACACGGTCTACTTCTGGCGGACGGAGAACGGCTGCGCGGACACGTCGACCGCGAGCTCGCCCGCGCCGTGCATCGCGTACGCCGGCTGCCAGGCCGGGAAGCCCGTTCACTTCTGCGCGATCGACAACCAGAACCACGGCATCTGGACCGAGAGCGCGAAGGCCGCATGGGCGTTCTTCAAGTCGATTCCGTGACGAAGGTACCCTCCGCCCTCCGTCGGTGACGGATCCTGCCGCACGGTTGCGACAGCACGCCGCAACCCGCGGGACTTCCAGCACAAAATGGGCGCGGCAACTCGCCCTCGCGCAGCGTTCGACCGCTCGCTCTGCTAGCTCGATCGAGGCGCTCGCGCTCCGGCTCGCGCGCTCCTTAATCTCTCCTCGCTTCGGAGTCTGGATGCTCGTTCGCCGCCGCTCTGCGTCGCTCGCCGCGACCTGTGTCGTCGCCGCCCTCTTCGCGTGTGGGCGGGGCCCTTCGTCCGAGGCGGTCCCGCCGTCTCGAGGGCTCGCCGCGCGGCCGCCCAATCCCTCCTGCGTCGCGCCGGCGCCACCGAAGGGCCGCGTCCTCCTCGAGCCGGCGTTCGGCGGCGTCGCGTTCGATCGTCCGGTGGAGATGATCGAGCGCCGGAGCGAAGGGCGCGTCTACGTCGCCGAGATGCCGGGCCGCGTGAAGGTGATCGACACGACCACCGGCGACGTCACGACGGCCCTCGACATCGTGGGGCGCGTGGGCAGCTACTTCGATCAAGGGCTGCTCGGGATGGCGCTCCACCCGACGGCCCCGTACCTCTACCTGACCGTCGAGCGCGATCGCGACGCGACGACGCGCGAGGATCTCCCGTACCGCTCCGAGATCGTGCGCTTCCGGACCGACGACGGCGGCAAGACCTTCGACCCGGCGAGCGAGACCGTCCTGCTCCGCCTCGATCGCCCGACCGCGGACCACTACGCAGGCACCCTCCGCTACGGTCCGGACGGCTTCCTCTACATCGGCGTGGGAGACGGCGGTGCGTTCTACGCGCCCGCATCGATGCGCTGGGACCCGAACCAGCTCCTCGCGAGCATCCTCCGCGTCGACGCGTGGCCGTACGCCGACGGCTCGAGCGAGCCGGGCGCGCCGCCCTACCGGATCCCGACGGACAACCCGTACGCGAGCGGCGGCGGTCGCCCCGAGATCTACGCCGGCGGCTTCCGCAACCCTTGGCGGTTCAGCTTCGATCGCGCGACGGGCGAGCTGTGGGCCGGCGACGTCGGCGAGATCTCCTACGAGGAGGTCAACAAGGTCGAGAAGGGGAAGAACTACGGCTGGCCGACGCTCGAAGGCGAAGCGTGCTTCAAGCCGCGCGTCGGCTGCGATCCCACGGGGTTCGCGCCGCCGCTCTTCGTGTACCCGCACGCCGACGGCGCCTCGATCACCGGCGGCTTCGTCTACCGCGGCAAGCGGCTCCCCGAGCTGGAGGGCCGGTACGTCTTCGCCGACTTCAGCGTGGGCCGCGTCTTCGCGCTGCGCAGCGACATCGACCGGGGCACGCGGAGCGAGTTCTTGAACGGCGGCGGGCCGAAGCCGAACATCAGCTCGTTCGGCGAGGACGCGGACGGCGAGCTCTACGCGCTCGACTACACGACCGGCATCATCTTCGCCCTCCACCCCGGCGACGGGGACACGTTGCCCGTCATGCCCGAGCGCCTCTCGCAGACGGGATGCGTCGACCCGTCGGACGCGACGCGGATGGGTCCCGGCGTGATCCCGTACGCCGTCAACGTGGAGCTCTGGTCCGACGACGCCAACAAGTCGCGCTTCTTCGCCGTGCCCGAGGGCAAGACCATCCACGTGCGCGACGACGGCGACCTCGAAGTGCCCGACGGCAGCGTCCTCATGAAGACGTTCACGAAGGGCGACCGCCGCATCGAGACGCGCCTCCTGGTCAAGCACGAGGGCGGCGAGTGGACGGGCGTCTCGTACGCCTGGAACGACGAGCAGACCGACGCCGTTCTCCTCGACGACGCGCAAGAGGCGGTCCTCCCCGATGGATCGCCATGGAGCATCCCGAGCCCGGCCCAGTGCTTCATCTGCCACACGGCGTCGGCGAAGATCAGCCTCGGCTTCGAGGCGATGCAGCTGAACCGCGATCACCGGTACGGCGAGGGAGCACCCGAGAACCAGCTCACCGCGCTCTCCGACGTGGGCCTCTTCGATCGCCGCATCGATCCGCACGTGACTCCCCGCTTGCCGCCGATCGACGGCCCGGCGCCGCTCGAGGACCGCGCGCGCGCCTACCTCCACGTGAACTGCGCGATGTGCCATCGCGAGGGCAACGGCACGGGCGCGCGGATGGACTTCCGCTATGGCCTGCCGCGCGCGGCGCTCGAGGGCTGCTCGCCCGCGAGCTACCCGGGCGTCACCGACGGCCGCGTGCTCGTCCCGGGAAATCCGGAGTCGTCCGTGCTCCACCGCCGCGTCACGACCCGCGACGCCTACCAGATGCCGCCGCTCGGGACGCGCCTCGTGGACCCGGCGGGGTCGGCGCTCCTGGAGGGGTGGATACGCGCCATGGCCTCGTGCGACTGAGGTAGATGATATGCACGTGTCGTGACGAAGGCGCGTGCGGGGCTGCTCGGAGGGATCGCGTTCGTCGGCGCGCAGGCGGCCTCGCTCCTCGCGAACTACGGGTTCCAGCTGCTCGCGGCCCGACGCCTCCCGGCCGCCGACTACGTCTCGCTCTTCCGGTGGCTGTCCGAGCTCGCGGCGTACGGCGTGGCGTCCATCGTCGCGCTCAACGTCGCCCTCACCGCCGCCCCGCCCCGCTCGGCGCGGCGGCCGCTGTCCCTCGCGCTCGCCGTCGTCGTCGCGGCAGGAGCGCTCGGCGCCTTGCTCGTGCCGTGGCACGGGCGGCTGCC
>JALHPN010000316.1 GCA_022842465.1 Polyangiaceae bacterium
GAGCCCGTGCCGGCGCCGCCGCGCGTCGTCGCGCCGCCGGACGTCCACTACGCGCCGACGGCGCCCTCCATGGCGCCCGGCTACGCGTGGCTGCTCGGCACGCTCGCGCCGAGCCCTGCGGTCGCCTTCGGCGACGCGACGAAGCCCTCGTTCGGGCTCGCTTGGCAGGTGACGCCGGTGCTGTGGTCGTTCGGCGTCCACCGGGCGACCTCGCCCTGGCGGTTCCTGGTCGTCGATCCGATCGCCCGCGTGAGCGGATCGATCGAGCTCTACGGCACCTACGAGCTCTACTTCGGCGCCGTCGACTCGTCGCTCGTCCGCGCCGGGCTCCGCACGACCCTCCCGCTCGTGCAGCGTGGGGAGTACCTCGCGGCCTCGTTCGGGACGTCCCTCTACGATCGCGACGGGACCGCGCGGCTCGCCTGGGAGGGCGGGCTCTGGACGTTCGCCGGATTCCTCGGCGCCACGGCGACGATCGCGCCCGAAGACGACCGCATGCGGGCCGTCGCCACCGTTCATCTCCGGGTGATGCATTGAGATCGACTCGCGTCCTCGCGCTCACGGCGCTCCTCGCGACGACGAGCACGGGCTGCGTCGTCGCGCGCGTCGCCGGGGGCGGCATCGCGTCGTTCTTCTCGGCGCCGAAGCCCGTGGAGAAGGAGAAGCAGCCGGTGCGCCCGGACGCGCGCCTCGCCGTCACGTGGGTCGGTCACGCGACGGCTCTCGTCCAGATCGGCGACAAGGTGGTCCTCACCGACCCGGTCTTCACGAGCACGGTGGGGCAGCTCTCGAAGCGTCTCTACGAGCCCGGGATCGACCCCGCCGATCTCCCGCCCGTCGACGTCGTCCTCGTCTCGCATCTCCACTTCGATCATCTCTCGCTCGGCAGCCTCGCGACGATCGAGCCGAAGGTGCGTCAGGCCGTGCTCCCGCCCACGGGCCTCCGGTACCTCACGGACTTCGGGTTCCCTGCGCTCGAGCTCCGGCCGTGGCAGTCGTGGGAGCGTGACGGCCTCCGCGTGACGGCGGTTCCCGTCGCGCACGTCGGGTACCGCTACGGCGTGGATCGGGAGCACATGGACGAAGGCTTCACGGGCTACGTCGTCGAGGCGGACGGGCTCTCGGTCTACTTCGGCGGGGACACAGCGTACGACCAGCGCCTCTTCCTCGAGACGGCGTCGCGCTTCCACGACATCGAGGTCGCGCTCCTCCCCATCGGTCCGATCGAGCCGCGCTCGTTCATGCGCGACTACCACGCCGATCCGCACGAGGCGCTCCAGGCTTTCCTCGACCTCGGGGCCAAGCACATGGTGCCCGTCCACTACGACACGTTCGTCAACTCGACGGACGAGCCGGGGGCGTGCCTCCGCGAGCTCGAGCTCGCGCAGAAGCGGTGGAAGATCGCCCCGCGAGACGTCGTGCCCCTCCGCATCGGCGAGCGCCGCGTCTTCGTGAAACGGGGCGAGGGCGCGGCGAAGGCGCCGGCGACGAAGCCCGCGGCCTCGGACGACGACTGACCTCAGCGTGCGCCGGTGCGCTTCGGCGCGCGCTCGAGGGCAGCCGCCACGAGCTCGTCGTCCTCGGCGTCGGCGAGCTGCCCGAGGACGGCGCGGAGCTCGGGGACCGCGCACGCCTCGGCCGCGATGCGCACGGTCGACCGATGGCGAGGGTCGCCGGTCCGCACGAGCGCCGCCGCTGCACCGGCCCGCGCCTCGGGCTCCGCGTTCGGATCCTTCGCGAGGACGGCGAGCTGGTCCGGATCGACGGCGGCGACGCGGTACCTCGCGCCGCCGCCGCGCATCACCCCGTCGATCGAGGCGAGCCACTCCTTCCCCGAGAGGCCGTTGCGCGCGAGGGCCACCCGCGCGTCGCTGCCTTCCACGCCGAGGCGCTGGTAGCGCGCGAGCGCCTCGGTGAGGTGGGCGGAGAGGGCCCGAGACGCCGTGCCGACGTCGCTCTGCGTGTCGGGGGTCTCGAGAGGCGAGATGCGGACCTTCTTGCCGCCCCGCATCTCGACGACCGTATCGAAGATGGTCGGGTTGCCGAGAGCCCCCTTCTGCGTGATGCGAAGGACGTCACCGAAGCTCCGGAAGCGCTCGAAGCGGAGCCATCGCGTCGCGAAGCCCTCCGAGCCCACGAGGACACGCCCGCGCACGAGCCCGGCGAGCAGGGCGAGGAGGGCGCCCCAGATCGCGGAGCCGAACACCTGCGCGATGAACATCACCGCGACCTCGCCGGCGCCGATTCCCCCGAGGAAGAGCATCGGCACCATCGTCAGCGTCAGGAGCGCGAGCATGATCCCCCAGCACACGAAGAAGCGCGTGCGGAACGGCGCGACGATCGTGAAGCCGGTCCGCCGCTCCCCCGGCATCGTGCCGAGGAGCTTCATCGCCTGGAGCGCGTCCGCTTCCGTCAGCCACACCCGCACGCGGCGCGTCCGCTTCTTCCCCACGCCGAGCTCGAGGACCGTGCCCACTCCGGGGCCAGGCCGCGGCACGAGCTTCGCTTCGACGATCTCCTCCGGCGGAATCGGCGTCGCGTCGTCGATCGCGATGCCGCGCTCGTCGACGACGACCTCGGCGCGTCGCCGAAGGGGGAGCGCGTCACGCACGAGGGTGATGACGCTGAACGGCGCCGCCATGACGAGCGTCATCATGACGAGCGGGAAGTACGCGCCGTTGCCGACGCTCGTGTGGAGGGCTCCCCACGCTGCGATCGCGCTGACGAGGAGCGCGACGGGGAGCAGCCAGTTGCGCGAGAGCACGAAGCCGCGCGCGCGGAGGCCCGTGTCGACGCTCATCGCTCGAGCGCCGCCTCGACCGCGACCGCCGCCACCGTGCGGACGAGCTCCTTCGGCGCGAGGCTCACGAGGAAGCCCCGTCGCCCGCCGTTGATGAAGATCCGCTCGAGATCGAGGATCGACCGCTCGACGTAGATCGGCATCGGCTTCCGGAGGCCGAACGGGCTCGTCCCGCCGACCTGGTAGCCGGAGTGCCGCTCGGCGACCTCCGGCTTGCAGGGTGTGATCGTCTTCCGCCCCGTCTGCCGCGCGAGGTTCTTCGTCGAGACCTCGCGGTCGCCGTGCATGAGGACGACGAGGGGCCTCCTCGACTCGTCCTCCATCACGAGCGTCTTCACGACGACGTGCTCCGGCACGCCGAGCCGCTCGCTCGACGTGCGCGTGCCGCCCTTCTCTTCGTACGGATACGTGTGCTCGCCGTAGACGACGCCGTTCTTCTTCAGGAACGCCGTCGCCGGCGTCTCGGAGACATGCGCGGTCTTGGCCATCCTCGGAGCCATGATACCCGAACGCGATCGCGCGGCGTCCTGTCTGCGTCGCTCCCTGCAACGGCGTCCAGTCGGCATCGCGCTACGCCACGGCTTCATCGTCCGCGAACGCGGCGATCTGCTCGTTCACCGGCGCGATCGGCGTGCGCACGAAGCTTGCTGCCCGCGCCCGCATGACACGAGAGAAAGGCCGGTCGTTCCTGCTGGTTCTGGCGATCGCGGTAGCCGGGTGCGGGTCGGAGACGGCAGAAGCGACGTCGTCGGGCGTTGAGCTGCCTCCCCTCGTGACGCCGCCGGAGCCGACACGCGTGCTCGTCGGCGGCCGCGTCCTCGCCGGCGCGCGCTTCGAAGGAAGGGTCGCGAGGTCGGCGGCGAGCCGGGACCCAGGCCTCGCGAGGACGTACCGGCTCTACTCGGGCTGCTCGTGCCTCGTCCCCGGCGGCGTCGGGGAGGAAGTCGGCGACGGCCCGTGTGCCGAGGGCACGACGCGCCTATGTGGCGACACGATCACCGTCGAGACGCTCTCCCGGGGCGACGTCGACGTCGATCTCTTCGATGGCTCCGGCGACCTCCTGCGCACCTACCGCATCGAAGCTCGTGAGGCCGCATCCCTCGGCTTCGAGGTCCGACGCGGGAAGGTGGACGACACCGGATCCGCGAGCTACGACTTCTTCGCGCCGCCGCTGACTCCCGACGCGCGCGGCGCATTCGTGTTCCGAGTCGGGGAGGTCGCGCAGGTGAGCACCTTGTTCTACGACGACGAGGGCCGTCGACTGCGGCTCGACTTCGGCGGGGAGTTCCGCTTTCGCGAGCCGCCCGTCAACCTCGAGCGGGTTCCCTTCCAGGAAGAGACCGTCGCCTTCGCTCCAAAGTCCTATCTCGTCACGGCGCCCGGAGCTGCCGTCCTGGTCGTCGCGGGGGCCGGCGTCGAAGGCCAGATCGCCTTCGACGCGTTGCCCTGACGATCAGCCCTGGACCGAGACGTCGCCGACGGACTCTGCGATGCGCACGGGGCTCTTCGGCGTCCAGAGCGTCGCGCGGAGCGTCTCGAGCCGCGCCCTCGCGCGAGTGAGTTGCTCGTCCTGCGCCTCGACCTCCGCCTTCGCCGCGGCCTCGTCCTTCTCGCCGCTCGCACGCGCCGCGCGGGTCGCCTCGAGGATCTCGAGCACCTCGCGGTAGAGCTCCTCACCGGCCGTCACGACCCAGGTGTCGAGCTTCTTCGCGAACTCCTCGATCATCTCGTCGATCTTCGGACCGACCTGCTTGCCGGCCTGACGAATCACGTCGGGAGCGGCCTCGTTCGCCTTCTTCTTGTACTCGACGTCGAGCCGGTCCCGGACGACGAGGGCGAGGATCGGCGCCGCGATCGTGAGGAGCCCTCCGACCATGAGGAACGGGCTGAAGATCATCGTCCCGAGCCCGACCATGAGCACTGCGGCGATGCCGGCGTCGTAGCGGAAGGAGTCGAGCTGGATCTCGAGCCGCTTCACGTCCGATCCCATGGCCGCCGCGACCCGCTTGGTCGCCTCGTTAGCGTCCTCCTTGATGAGCGCGATCGTGGTCTCCGCGAGCGTCTCGAGCTTCTGCCCGATCTCCTTCGCTTCGGCCTCCGCCCACTGACGGAACGTATCCTCGAGGAAGGCCGGGAGGTACTTCCGGAGGTCCTCCTTCTTCGCCGACTCGATCACGTTCGGGAGCTGGCGAATCGTGTCCTCGACGAAGCGCTCGAGGTCCTTCTGCGCGCCCACCTTGATCCCCGAGATCTCCTCGCGGATCTTCATCCGGCGCTGCTCGATCGTGCCCGCCGTGCCGGCGAGGTCCTGCTCGAGCATCTTGATCCGGCGCTCGAGCTCCTCGGTCTTCATCGCGAGGCCGCGGCGGCGCGCGTCGACGCCGCGCGCGAGGAGGCCCGACGTGTTGACCCCCTCGCCGAGCGCGTTGTCGAGGAGGATTCGACCGCGCTCCTCCGCGAGGAACGTGGTGAGGTGCGTGAGGAGCTCGGTCATCCCGCTCCCGGCCGCGTCCCCCTGGAGCGCCGTCTCCGCGCTCACCGGGAAGACGACCGGATCCTTGACCAGGTTCGCGAGCTGCGTGCGCGCGTAGGCGAGCGCCTCGCGCTTCTCGTCGTCGTTCAGGATGTCCCACTTCGTGATGACGAAGACGATCTTGTCGCGCGACGCCTTGAGGAGCTTCTCCTGGAGGAACTGCCGCTCGCTCTCCTTCAAGATCTGTCCCGCGTCGAGGAGGAAGAGCACCGCGTCGGCGCGCGGGATGTAGCTGTAGGTGATGTCCGCGCGCTGGAGGGAGAGATCGTTCACGCCTGGCGTGTCGACGAGGAGGATGCGCTCCTCCAGCAGCTTCGCGGGATAGCCGACCTCGAGGTAGTCGACGTCGTCCGGGCTGGACCCGCCGCCCACGGCGAACTTCCGCGCATCGGCGAAGGGGATGCTCTCACGCTTGCCGGACTGGAAGACGACGGTCGCCTCCGGCGCCGCCGCGTACTTGAGATGATGGATGGCGGCCGTCGTCGGCGTCACCCCGACGGGGAGGACCGTCTCGCCGAGGAGCGCGTTCACGAACGAGGACTTCCCGTGGTTGAACTCGCCCACGACGACGAGGTGGAAGCGGTCCTCCTCGAGCTTCCGGACGAGCTCCTTGTCGATCCGCTCCTTCATCGTCTTCGCGCCGAGCGACTGCGCGATCGTGCTGAGCTCGCCCAGCGCCCTGGTGACGTCGTCCTTCTTCTCGCGGAATCCTTCGAGCATCGTCATCTTTCCGTTCGCTCAGGCGTCGCCCTTGAGGAGGGCCTTCACGCGGTCGTCCACTTCACTCATCGATAGGCCCGCGATCCCGAGGGACCCGTGCTTCCTGTAGAGCTCGCTCTCGGCGAACACGCGCATCGCGAGGACGCGCTTCGGGAGGTAGGGGTGCGAGGCGAAGGCCTCCATGTACCGGCCGATGGTGTCCTTCCCCTCCTCGTACTGCTCCAGGAAGGCCTCGAGGTTGAACTCGTCGTAGAGCTTGCGCGAGCCGAGCACGAGCTTCGTGAGCGCGCGCATCGCCACCTGGTCGTTCTTCGCGCAGAGCATGCCGGCGCGGTCGCACGTGATCTCCGCGCGCCGCGACCAGGCGTTGAGGGGGATGAGCGCCGGGTAGACGATCCACGGCACGAACGCCGAGGCGACCATCTTCAGGTAGTGGAGCGTCGTCAGGTAGACGACGTGCGAGTTGTGGATGTGCCCGCACTCGTGGCCGAGCACCATCTTCAGCTCTTCGTCGGTGTAGTGATCGACGAGCGCCGAGTGGACCATGATGAACGACTCCTCGTCCGTCCCGTAGGTGGCGGCGTTGAGGGTCGGGTTGTTGACGATGTAGACCTGGGGCGTCGCGATCCCGAGCGTCTCGGCGCAGCCCTGCGCGATCTTGTGGAGGCGGGGGAACTGACGGTCCGAGACCTTGACCGAGCTCCCGAGGAGCTGCCCGCGCCACACCTGCTTGTACATCCGCACCGTGCTGGCGACGGCGAGCTCGACGGGCTTGGCGGACTCGAACGTCGCGCGCGTCTGGCGGTCGAGCGAGTACGAGTAGTCGTGGTCACCACGAGAGACGCCGCCGGCTCGTTCGGCCTTCTTGCGCTCGACGAACGCGGAAAAATCAAGCGAGTGGGCTTCGGCCATCGGGGAGCATCTCCAGGGGGCGCACCGCGGATCGATGAACGGGTGCACGCACAGCGTAAGCGCGGCACCCGGGCTTCGCAACGGCGCCCCTGACGATCGAGCCCAGGCCGGAATCGCGACAAAATGGTCCGAGCTCCCGCGAGCGAGGGCTTCGCTCGGAGAGCTCGGGGGTTCTAGGTGTAATCTGCACGTGTTGACGCGGTCGGACCTCCGGTCGGCTGAGGGGGAGAGAAGGAGGCGGCGGGGAGGGAGGGAGGACTCCGCCGCCTCCTCTGTCCTGTCCTACAGCCGAGCGCGCCCCGTCATTCCCGAGGCCGGCCGCGTCATTCGTTCCGCACGCCGCCCGCGACGAAGCGCGGCTCGGACGGTCTCTGCTCGAGCGCCCCGGTCGCGACGAGCCCGACGGTCCCGGCGGTCGCCGCGACGGCGCCGACGAGGACCCAGGTGGCCCAGCTGGGCCACGTCGATCGGTAGGGCGACGGCGCGAGGGCGACCGGGAGGCTCTCGGTGCGCCATTCGAGCAAGGGGCCACACGCGTCGCGCTCGCAGCGGGCGACGAGGATCCCGCCGGCGCGCGGGGCCGGCACGACCGCGACCCAGTGCGGGCATCCGACGCCCGGGGCGCGGATGTGGTCGCCCTCGCGCTCGAGGGCGCTCATGGCGGCGCTCGTGCATGCGGCCGTCGTCGGCACGTGGAGCTCGACCAGCGCCGGAGCGGCGCCCGCGGCGACGCCGAGCCACGACGCGAGGACGGTCTGCTCGTCGACC
>JALHPN010000317.1 GCA_022842465.1 Polyangiaceae bacterium
GGTCGGCGACGGGGCGGGGAGCGGTACCGGCGCGAAGGCCGTCGGCGGTGTCGCCACGCCCTGCGGGAGCGGGCCGCTGCCCGGCGCGGGGGGCGGGCGAGGGCTCGCGCCGTTCGCGCCGTTCGCCGTCACGAACGGCGAGGGCGCGGCGGGGGGCGTACGAATGGGCGACCCCACGCCGGGCGGCGGCATCGTCCCGGTCGGGGCCGGTCGGATCGCCGAGGGAGACGTCGCGGGCCTCTGCAGCGGCGGCACGGGCTGCGCGCCGGACGGTCCCTCGGGAGGGTGCCGCGAATCGCTCACGAGGGAGACTCTACCCTCGCGACTCGGGCGACACCACGGCGAAAGCGAACCGCCCTCGACGAGGGAAGGCGCGCTATGGTCGGCAAGCGCGGCTACTACGATGCTGAGAAAGGTCGTCCCCTGGATCGTGACGTTGCTGGTCGTCGCCGGCATCGGCTACGGCATCCTGCGCTGGCAGAAGGGCCGCGCGGCGCCCGAGGTGGAGTGGAAGACGGCCCCGGTGGACAAGCGCCGCGTCGTGGCGCGCGTCACCGCGAGCGGTCAGCTCCAGGCGACCGTGACCGTGCAGGTAGGCGCCCAGGTGAGCGGCCGCGTCCAGACGCTGCGTGCCGACTTCAACGACACGGTGAAGAAGGGACAGCTCATCGCGAAGATCGATCCGCAGCTCTTCGCCGCGGCCGTCGAGCAGGCGCGGGCGAATCACCTCTCCGCGACGGCCAGCCTCGCCCGAGCCGTCGCGCAGGAGCGAGACGCGGAGATGAACCTCCAGCGCGCCAACGCGCTGTCGGAGCAGCAGCTCGCGTCTGGCGCGGAGGTACAGACCGCGAACACGAACGTGGCGGTGGCGAAGGCGGCGACCGCGGTCGCGAAGGCTACGCTCGAGCAGTCCACGGCCGCGCTCCGGCAGGCTCAGGTGAACCTCTCCTTCACCGACATCCACTCGCCCATCGACGGGACGATCATCTCGCGGAACGTGGACGTCGGCCAGACCGTGGCGGCCTCGCTGCAGGCGCCGGTGCTCTTCACGATCGCCGAGGATCTGCGCAAGATGCAGGTCCACACGAGCGTCGCGGAGGGTGACGTCGGGAGGCTCGAGAAGGGGATGGAGGCGTCCTTCACGGTCGACGCGTTCCCAGGCAAGCGGTTCAAGGGCCTCATCGCGCAGATCCGCAACGCGCCCCAGACGCTGCAGAACGTCGTCACGTACGACGCCGTCCTCGATGTCGACAACGACGAGCTCAAGCTCCGCCCGGGCATGACCGCGAGCGTCACGATCGTCTGGGCGCAGCGCGACGACGTCGTCGCGGTGCCGAACACGGCGCTTCGCTTCCGCCTGCCGCCCGAGCTCGCGGCGTCCGCCGCGGCGAACGGTACACCTCCCGACGCGAGCGGATCGAGCCCAGGCACGGTCGGCTCGGGCGCGCCGGGGGCGGGCGCGAGCCGCGGGGCCCGCGGGGGTGGAGGGGCCGGCGCCGGCCACCGCGCAGGGGACACAGCGGACGCGCGCACGATCTACGTGCTCCGGGGCGGGAGCGCGGTTCCGGTGTCGATCACGACCGGCCTCTCCGACGGCACGATCACCGAGGTCCTCAAGGGCGAGGTCGCGGCAGGCGACGCCGTCGTCACCGACGTCGCGATCTCCGGCAAGCCGACCGGCGGCGGCGCACCAGGCGCACCCCCCGGTGGTGCGGCGCGCTTCGGACGGATGTTCTGATGGGGCAAGCGCTCGTCGTCGTGCGCGACGTGCGCAAGGTCTACAAGACCGGAGACGTCGAGGTCCACGCTCTCCGCGGCGTGTCGATGACGGTCGAGGCAGGGGAGTTCGTCGCGATCATGGGCTCGTCCGGCTCGGGGAAGTCGACCCTGATGAACGTCCTCGGGTGCCTCGACCGGCCGACGTCCGGCACCTACTTGCTCGCGGGACGCGAGGTGTCGCGCATGGACAAGAACGAGCTCGCCGAGGTGCGGAACGAGGTGCTCGGGTTCGTGTTCCAGTCGTTCAACCTCCTCGCCCGGACGAGCGCGTTGGAGAACGTGGAGCTTCCCCTCGTCTACCGCGGGGTCTCGTCGCGGGAGCGCGCACGACGAGCGACCGAGGCGCTCGAGCGCGTCGGCCTCGGCGCGCGGCTCGACCACACGCCCGCCCAACTCTCGGGTGGTCAGCAGCAGCGCGTCGCCATCGCGCGCGCGCTCGTCGGAGCGCCGAAGGTCATCCTCGCGGACGAGCCGACGGGCAACCTCGACTCGATGACGAGCGTCGAGGTGATGGCGCTCTTCCAGGAGCTCGGGTCGCAGGGGATCACGGTCGTCCTCGTCACCCACGAGCTCGACATCGCGGAGTTCGCCTCGCGCGTCGTCGTCGTCAAGGACGGCCTCCTCGTCACCGACGAGCGCCAGCCGCCGAAGGACGCCGCACGAGCGCTCGCCGCCGCTCGGGCCGCGGCTCCTCCGCCGCCCGGTCCACGCGAGGAGCGCCCGTGAACCCCTTCGTCACGCTCCGCATCGCGCTCCGGGCCGTGCTCAGGAACAAGATGCGGTCCTTCTTGACGACGCTCGGGATCATCATCGGCGTCGCCGCGGTCATCGCCATGATGGCGATCGGCGCCGGCGCGAAGGCGCAGGTCGAGGCGGCGTTCTCGGCGATGGGGACGAACCTGCTCATCGTGCTGCCGGGGTCGACGACGGCCGGCGGATCGTTCGGCGGCTTCGGGACGATGCCGACGCTCACGTGGGACGATCTCGCGGCGATCAGGAACGAAGTCCCCACCGTGAAGAGCGCCGCGCCCTCGATGCGCTCGAACCAGTCACTCGTCAGCGGAGAGCTGAACTGGACCGCGGGGGTCACCGGCACGACGCCCGAGTACTTCGACATCCGCGCGTGGTCGATCGCGCAGGGCGCCGCCTTCACGCAGGGCGACGTCGACATGGGGGCGAAGGTCGTCGTCCTCGGACAGACCGTCGTGGACCGCCTCTACGGCGCGACGGCCAATCCCGTCGGGCAGACCGTGCGGATCGGGACGACCCCGTTCGTCGTCGCGGGCGTCGCAGCGCGGAAGGGGCAGTCCGCGAACGGGCAGGACTACGACGACGCCGCGTTCATCCCCGTGACCACGTTCGCGCAGCGAATCCAGGGCGGGCTCGGGAAGTTCCTCCAGGGGCAGATCTTCGTCCAGGCGACGAGCGCGAGCACGACCAACCGCGCGCTGGAGGACGTCCGTGCGCTCCTGCGCGATCGTCACCGCCTGGCGCCGGGCGCGGACGACGATTTCTCGATCCGGAACCTCTCCGAGATCGCCGGCGCCCAGGCGCAGGGCACGGAGACGATGACGACGCTCCTCGCGAGCGTCGCCGCGGTCTCGCTCCTCGTCGGCGGCATCGGGATCATGAACATCATGCTCGTGAGCGTGACGGAGAGGACCCGCGAGATCGGGATCCGGATGGCGATCGGCGCGAAGCCGCGGAGCATCCTCGCGCAGTTCCTCATCGAGGCCCTCGTCCTCTCGCTCGCGGGAGGGCTGCTCGGCGTCGGGCTCGGCGTCGGAGTCGCGTCCTGGCTGGCGGGGAAGTTCCGCTGGCCGATGCAGATCCAGGTCGACGTCATCACCGTGTCCGTCGCCTTCAGCGCGATGGTCGGGATCGTGTTCGGGCTCTACCCGGCGCGGAAGGCCTCCCGGCTCGATCCGATCGACGCGCTCCGGTACGAGTAGTAGCGTCGCGCTCATGCCGAAGACCGCTGCCCGCCCTCGGAAGGGCACGAGGGGCAAGGGCGAGACGTTCGACGAGTCCTACTACGGGCGCTACTACCACGACCGCAAGACGCGGGTTCACGGGCCCGCCGAGATCGCCCGGCTCTGCACCGCCGTCACGTCGCTGCTCGACTGGTGGGGCTTCAACGTCGAGAGCGTCCTCGACGTCGGCGCCGGCGTCGGTCTCTGGCGTGACTGGTTCAAGGTGAACCGCCCCGCCGTCGCCTACCGCTCGACGGAGGTGAGCGCGTACGCCTGCAAGGAGTACGGCCACGAGCAGAAGGACATCACGGCGTGGCGCGACGACGAGGCCTACGACCTCGTCGTCTGTCAGGGAGTCCTTCCGTACCTCGACGACGAAGGATGCGCGAAGGCGCTCGACAACCTCGCCGCGATGACGGCTGGCTTCCTCTACCTCGAGGCGATCACCGCGCGCGACGTGAAGGAGGTCGTCGACGACCACAAGACGGACGTCGCAATCTGGCCGCGGAAGGGAAGCTTCTACAAGAAGCGGCTCTCGAAGCACTTCGACGAGGTTGGCTGCGGCCTCTGGTGCAAGAAGGACGCGCCCGTCCTGTTCTACGAGCTCGAGCGACCGGGCTGACGGGTCGCTTCTCCCTCGGGCGCGTGGCGTGCGAGGAAGTCGGCGATGGGCGCGAAGACGCGCTGCTCTGCCCCGTGACAGAGGAAGAGGTCGCCGTGCGCGATCTTGAGCTCGTCGTCGCCGACGACGAGGAGCTCCTTCTCTGCCGATCCGATGACGTCGTACGCGTGGCGCGCGGTCGCCGGCATCACGATCCCGTCGTGCGCCGCGACGACGCACATGAACGGGTAGCGCATCGAGGCGAGCGCGGCGGAGACGTTCACGCCCCGCACGACGAGGTCGCCGCGGCGAATCCACTCGGCGATCTCCCGGTTGATGACGGGGTGCGGATCCTCCACCGTCTGGACGAGGCGGGCGGACTGCGAGAGGTCGGTCGACGCTTGGTTCAGGTAGATGGAGAGGAGCGAAGGCGCGACCTTCACGAGGACGGGGAGCGCGAGTCGCGCGAAGCGCCGCGTGTTCGTGAACCTGACGAGCCCGGCGAGTCGCGCCGACCCGAAGGCGAGCTTCACGACGGGATGGAGCTCCTTCCACGTCACGAGGCCGGCCATCGAGACGATGGCGTGGACCGGCGCGGAAGGAACGCAAGCGACGTGGGCGAAGGCGAGGGCCGCGCCGAGGCTGCAGCCCACGAGGTCGAGCTCCGTCGCGCGGGTCTTCGTGTGGGCCAGCGCGTGACGGATGGCGGCCCCGACGTCGTCGACGGCGAGGTCCCCGAGGTGGTAGCGGCTCTTGCCCGTGCCGCGGATCGAGCGGCCCTGGCCGCGGAGATCGACCGTCCAGACCTCGAGCCCGCGCGCCACGAGGCTCTCGACGAGCGAGGGGCCCTTCGGATGAAACCCGAAGATGAACGAGTTCATCCCGTAGCCGGGCACGACGAGCACGGGGTGGCCGCGGGGCTCGTCGTCGCGGACGTAGCGTGTCATCGCGAGGCGGAAGCCGGCGTGATTGTCGACGAAGTGCGGTTCGGCCTTCATGCGGATCAGGCGAGGACGACGAGCTTCAGATAGCGCCCTTCCGGGAACGTCGCGAGGGACGGGTGGTCCGGCGGCGCGCCGTGGACCTCGAGCACGCGGAGATCGCTTCGACCGAGCGCGGCGTCGTCGAGCGTCGTGAGGAAATCCTCCGCGCCGACGTGACTGGAGCACGACGCGGCCACGAACACTCCCTCGTCGGCGAGCACGTCCGCGCAGGCGCGATGCAGGGCCCGGTACGCCGTGAGCGCGCGTGGCTTCGCCTTCTCGCTCGGGGCGAAGCTCGGCGGATCGCTGATGACCACGTCCCATCTCTGGCCGCGCTTCTTCGCGCTCTCCAGGAAGGCAAAGGCGTCGGCCGACGCGAAGAGGTGGCCCTTCGGATCGACGCCCGCGAGGCGGAAGCTCTCCTGCGCGGTCGCGTGCGCCTGGGCGGCGACGTCGACGCTCGTCACCTCCGCGCCGGCGAGCGCGGCGCGGAGCGAGAACCCGCCCGTGTAGGAGAAGAGGTTCAGCACCCGGACACCGAGCCCCGCAGCGCGACGACGCGCGACGAGCTCCCCGATCCTCCGGCGGTTTTCGCGCTGATCGAGGAAGGCGCCCGTCTTCTGACCGTGGACGAGATCGACGACGAAGGGGACGCCGTGCTCGCGGACCTCCACCTTGGTGCGCTCGGGACCGAACCGCACGTGGACCGTCTTGCCTTCGCCGCGCACGGCCTCCCGCTCGAGCAGCGTCGTGATGCCTGCGTCGCGGAGGACCGGCTCGATGTCGCGGGTGAGCTCCGGGGCGACGGCGCGGGCCCCGGCGCCGTCGAGGCGGAGGACGGCGACGTCGGCGTAGCGGTCGAGCACGAACCCCGGCGTCCGATCGCCCTCTCCGTTCAGGAGGCGGTAGGCCGTCGTCGTGCCGTCCGTGAAGAGCGATCCTCGGACCGCGATCGCCCGCGCGAGGCGATCGGCGAACAAGCGCGCGTCGAGTCGCACCTGATCCCCGAGGCACCAGACGCGCACCGCGATGGGCGACGCGGGATCCAGGACGCCCTGGCCGAGCTCCGCGCCGTCCTCGCCGCGGAGGGTCACGATCCGCGGCGACGCGCCCTCGTGGCCGCGCATCCGAAGGGCTTGCGCGTAGAGCCATGGGTGCCCACGTCGAAGAGGGTCGATCGCGTGACGTCCGACGACGATCTCGGCCATGGGCTCCGACGTCGGGACACGCGGGTCGTGATCCCGCGGCCGTCGTCGCGGCGGCCCTGGTTGCGATTCGCGACGTGGACGGGTGGTCACAGGTGGGAGCGGTCCTCTACCGCGCGGCTCAGGGTGGCGCAACGTGGGAGCAAAATACGATCGGTCTGTCGTGCGCGCGTTGACGGTACCCAGGGTCGAGGGCTCCAATGCGAGCCCTCCGCGCGGGTTCATCCAGGGAATTCGTCAGGGGCTCCAGGTGTCGGAAAACGCGCACGTCGTTTGCATGCGCGGGTTCGGACTCGCAAGCGAGGTCGTCGGATGAGGAAGGGTCGCGCACGTCGCAGAAGCAAGGTCTCGCGTCCGTCGATGCCTGCGGACAGCAGGGCGCCGAAGAACGCCGAGCTCGGCGGCGGAGCGCCGCC
Source organism: Polyangiaceae bacterium (assembly GCA_022842465.1). Taxonomy (GTDB): domain Bacteria; phylum Myxococcota_A; class Polyangia; order Polyangiales; family Polyangiaceae; genus Labilithrix. The sequence goes on from JALHPN010000317.1 coordinate 6,958, forward strand.
GGCGCGGGTCGTGTCGGGGCTGGCGCCGTCGCCCGGCACCGAAGAGACCGCGCACGCGCGCGGCCCGGCCTCGGATGGGGTCGCCGCGGAGATCACGCGCGCCGTCGTCGCGGCGGAGGAGCCGCCGGCCAGCGACACCGACCCCGCAGGGCTCCCCCTCGCGGCGCCGACCGAGCCCGTGCTCGCCGACGACGAGGATCCGACGCTCCGCGAGGAGATCCCGGCCGAGCTCGCACGGCCGCTCGAGGACGAGGTGAGCATCCCCCCCGTCGGCGATCTCGTGGTCGAGGAGTTCTTTTCGGAAGGCGATGTCGGCGCTCACCTCGGGCACGAGGTCGACGAGCCCGTCCTCGACGCGAAGATCGCGCGGAAGAGCGCTCCGGACGTCGTCGAGCGACGCACGCGCCTCGCGCGCTACGTCCGATGGGCGGTCGCGGGAGCTTCCGCTCTGTGTCTCGTCGCGCTCGGCCGCGGTCTCGTCGCGTCCCGCGCCCCCGCGCTCGCCGCCGAGGTGAAGCCCGCGAGCGCGGTCATCGCGTTCGCGGATCCGCCCGCGGCCGCCGCGAAGGAAGCGACGCCGGAGCCCGCGAAGGCCGAGCCCGCGAAGGCCGAAGCCGCGACGGGCGCCGAGCCCGCGAAGGCCGACGGCGTGCCCGAGCAGCCCGCCGCGGAGGGCCCGAAGAGCGAGCCGGCCGTCGAGGCGAAGCCGGC
>JALHPN010000318.1 GCA_022842465.1 Polyangiaceae bacterium
GGAGCTCGCGCGCGCGCTCGACGGCGCCGCGCCGACGACGGCCGAGGCCGAGCTCGCCGTCGCGCTCCGGAACGCCTGGGCGCCCCGCGCCCTCGACGAGGCCGAGAACGCTGCCCTGGTCGCGAAGGCCATCGGGGCCTCGAGCGACGCACGGGCCTCTTCGGAGAGACGCGCCGTCGTGGTCCGCGTCGCGTTCGGGGCGTCCGTGTCCGTCCTCGCGCTGGCCGCGAGCGTGCTCCTCTTCGTGAACGTCACGGGCGAGGAGTCGCCCGCCGCGCCCCTCGCGCGGACGCGGTCGACGCAGCCGCTCTTCTCGGAGCCGTTCCGCCCCGGCGAGGCGAGCGCGCGCATCGACCGCATCGCGCTCTCGCGCGCGAGCGACCTCCGCGACAACCGCTTCGCGCGTTGGGGGGTGAAGCGATGAGACGCCTCCTCGCGCTCGTCGTCCTCGGGTCGGCCCTCGCCGGCGGCGCCGTGACGGCCGGTGTAGGATGCACGCGTCGCGACACCCCCGACGATCCGGGCGCCGTCGTCGACACGGAGCTGCTCGCTTACCTCTCCGAGGCGCGTGCCCTCCACCACCAGGCCGACTTGAAGAAGCAGAACGGCGACCTCGCCGGAGCCGCGGCCGCCATGGACCGCCTCGTCGCCGCTCGGCGACCGCACGACGGGCGCGCGGTGCCCGAGGTCGAGGAGGTGCTCGCCGACGCCCACGCGCGGCTCGCCGAGCTCCGCCTGGAGCGGGGCGAGATCGCGGCCGCCGCCGATGCGGCGCAGAAGGGCCTCGCCCACGCGCCCGACGTGAGCTACTTCCGCGGTCACCTCGTGGAGATGCAGGGTCTCGTGGAAGAAGCGCGCGCGGCGGAGCTCGCAGACGCCGGGAAGGCGGACGAGGCCTCGCGCGCGCGGACCCAGGCCATCCAGCTCCTCGAAGACGTCGTGCGCATCCAGGACCAGGTCATCCAGCGCTCGCTCGGGGCGCGCGACGGCGGCGCCGAGGGCCCGCGGTGAGCGCCGCGGCCCGTCACGTCCGCGTCGCCGTGAGCGCGACGCTCACGCTCTTCGCCGTCGCCTGCGCGTCGGGACAGAGGGAAGCCCGCCCGGCCCAGCAGGCTGCGCACGGCTCGGCGGACGGCGTCCAGGCGCAGGCACCGCCGTACGGGGACCCCGCCAAGGCGCAGTCGGCCGGCTACCCCGAGAGCGCCGACGCGAAGCCCGGTCAACCAGCCCCGCCTCCGCCGAGCAGTCCCACCACCACGTCGCCTCAGGGCGGAGCCCAGCCGATCGCGCCGGGCCGGAGCACCGCGCTCGCGCGCGCGGGCAGCGACTTCGACGCGGCCCAGCGGGAGCTCGACGTCGCCGCCGGCGACTGCAGGAACGCGTGTCGCGCGCTCGCCTCGATGGACCGTGCGGCCGGGCACCTCTGCGAGCTCGCGCAGGCGAGCGAGGAGACGCGGCGGTGCGACGATGCGCGTCGGCGGGTGCTCTCCGCGCGCGAGCGCGTGAAGCAGACGTGCGGCGGGTGCCCCGGCGGACCGAGCGTCGAGCGAAACGATCCGATCCCTTCGACGCGATGACCACGGCGCGCGCCGACGTCCGAGAAGGGGGCCGGTGGCCGCTCGCGCAGCGCGCCAAGAACGACGTCCTCTACGTCGCGATCCGCGGCGCGCTCGGCATCGCGTGCCGCGCGCCGACCTCGGTGCTCCGGCGATGCGGGCGCGCGCTCGGCGCCGTCGCCCATGTCCTGCTCGCGCGAGAGCGGCGCATCGCGCGCGCGAACGTCGCCGTCGCGTTCCCGGAGCTCACCCCCGATGCGCACGCCGCGCTCGTCTGCGCCTCCTACCGCACCCTCGGCGAGCTGCTCGGCGAGACCGTGGCGAGCCTCGTGCCGTCCCGGACGCCCGAGCCTCTCCCCTTCGCACGCGGCGCACGCGAGACGCTCGAGCTCGCGCTCGCCGAGGGCCGCGGGGTCGTCTTCGCCTCGGCCCATCTCGGTCCCTGGGAGCGCGTCGCCTCCACGCTCGCGGCGACGGGCTTCCCGCTCGTCGTCGTCGCTCGTGAGGCGTACGATCCGCGGCTCACGCGCCTCTACGATCGCCTCCGCGGCGGGCGCGGTGTCCGGACGATCTACCGGTCGCGGCCCGGGGCGGCGACCGGCCTCCTCCGCACGCTCCGCCGCGGCGGGCTCCTCGGCATCCCGATGGACCTCGCCTCGCGCGTGCCGAGCGTGGACGTCCCGTTCTTCGGACGGCCGGCGAGGACCGCCGTGGGTCCGGCGCGCCTGGCCCTGCGGACGGGTGCGGCGGTCGTCGTCGGCACCGCCACGCGCGAGGACGGCCGCGTCGTCATCGCCGCGAGCCGGATCGAGACGAGCGGCCTCGCGGCGGACGACGACGGCGCACGTGTCCTCTCGGGGCGCATCAACGAGGTCCTCGCGGAGCGCATCCGCGCGATGCCCGATGCCTGGCCGTGGATGCATCCTCGCTTCGGGTGAGCCGCTCCTGACACATTGTGCGCGCAGCCCTGGCCCAACCGCTTTGCGGTCCCGAAGGGCGCGCTTGTATGCTGGACTCAGCCCAGATGGCGGAGAAGGTGCCTCGCCTCGTCGCGCACGTCGACGTGCGTAAGTTCAAGCTGGACCCGACGGACGGGTTCCTCCTGACGCGCATCGACGGGCGCCTCGGCCTGCGCGATCTCTCGCGGGAGACGGGCCTGCCGGAGTTCTCCGTCGAGCGCGCCCTCGAGAAGCTCGAGAAGCTCGGCGTCATCGAGCAGATCGATCCGGACGCGCCGCCCCCCCAGGCTCCGCCAGCCCCTCCCTCGTCGCCCGAGCCGCCGCCGCGGTCGGCGATCGCGCAGTTCGCGTCGCTGCTCGAGCCGAAGTACGACCCGGCCGAGCTCGACGAGGAGTGCGACGTCCCGCGCGAGCACAGGAAGCGCGTCCTCGACCTCTACCACCGGCTCGAGGACCTCGATCACTACACGCTCCTCGGCGTCACGCGCGACGCCGACAAGAAGACGATCAAGCGAGCGTACTTCGAGCTCGCGTCCGTCATGCACCCGGACCGCTACTTCAAGAAGAACCTCGGCTCCTTCAAGGGGAAGATGGAGGCGCTCTTCGCGCGCGTCACCGACGCGCACGACGTCCTCGTCGACAAGGAGCAGCGCGTCGACTACGACGCGTACCTCGCCGACGTCGCCACGACGCGCGGGATGGAGGCGATGCTCGAGCGCGCCCTCGACGAAGCCGCGCGGATCCCCGCGGCGTCCGCGCCCGTCGCGACCTCACGCGCGTCCGTCCCCGATCTGGGCCCGCTCTCCTCCGCGCCGCCCATCTCGCGCGCCGCCACCGCGCCGCCGTCGTCCGCCTCGACGGGGCCGAGCGCCGCCGAGCTCCAGGCGCGACGGGAGGCCCTCGCGCGGCGGCTCCTCGGCGGCACGGCGCGCCCGCCGTCCACCGTCTCACGCGCACCGACGGCGCCGCCCGAGGTCCCGAATCCGCAGCGGTACTCGAGCAGCGCCGATGCCGTCGACGCGCTCAAGCGTCGCTACGAAGACCGCCTCGAGCAGGCCGCGACCGCTCAGGTGAAGCGCTACACGGACGCCGCCGAGCAGGCGCTCGCCAAGAGCGACTTCGTGAGCGCGTCGAGCGCCCTCGCGTTCGCGGTGAAGTTCGCGCCGAACGACGTCGCGCTCGCGATGCGTCACCAGGAGATCAAAAACCAGGCGGACGCGATCCTCTCGGAGACGTACATCAAGCAGGCTGGCTACGAGGAGCGGCAGCTGAAGTGGCCGGAGGCGGCGCGCTCGTGGGCGCGCGTGGCGAAGCTGCGGCCGGCGGACGCGCGCGCGCAGGAGCGGGCAGCGTTCTGCATCCTGAAGGCCGAGGGAGACATGCACGACGCAGCCGAGCACGCGAAGCGCGCCGTGGCCGCGGAGCCCCAGGTCGCGCTCTACCACGCGACCCTCGCCGAGGTGTACGCGAAGGCCGGCCTCGTCGCCTCGGCGCGCCGCGCGGCGGAGGCGGGCCTCACCGTCGACCCGAAGAACGCGCAGCTCCAGGGCGTGCTCAAGCGAGTCGGCAAGGGCTGACCGCGAAGCGCTCGAAAGCATACCTTTCCGGTGCATCCGGTGTAGTCTCTCAGGGCGCGTGACGAGCCGCCTTCGTCCCGCGCCGCTTCCGGAGGAGACCGCGCGTATGGAGAAGGTCATCGGTATCGACCTCGGCACCACGAACTCGTGCGTCGCCATCGTGGAGAACGGGACCCCGGTCGTCATCCCGAACCGCGGCGGCTACAAGACGACGCCCTCGATGGTGGCCGTGACCGAGGCCGGCAAGCGTCTCGTCGGCCACATCGCGAAGCGGCAGGCGATCACGAACGCGGAGAACACGGTCTACGCCGCGAAGCGGCTCATCGGTCGCAAGTGGAACTCGCCGCAGGTGAAGAACGCGGTGGCGACGTCGAGCTACCGCATCGTCGAAGGGCCCCACAACGACGTGCGCATCGTGCTCCGGGACAAGGAGTTCTCCGTCCCCGAGATCAGCGCGATGGTGCTCCAGGAGATGAAGGTCATCGCGGAGGACTACCTCGGCGAAGCCGTGACGAAGGCCGTCGTCACCGTCCCCGCCTACTTCAACGACAACCAGCGGCAGGCGACGAAGGACGCGGGCGAGATCGCCGGCCTCGACGTCATCCGCATCATCAACGAGCCGACCGCGGCCGCGCTCTCGTACGGCTTCGGCCGGAACATCGAGAAGACGGTGGCCGTCTACGACTTCGGCGGCGGGACCTTCGACATCTCCATCCTCGAGATCGGCGCCCACGGCGTCTTCAAGGTCATCGCGACGGCGGGTGACACCTTCCTCGGCGGCGAGGACGTCGACGCGCGGATCATCGACTGGCTCGTCTCGGGCTTCAAGGAAGAGCACGGCATCGACCTCCGCCAGGATCGCATGGCGCTCCAGCGCCTGAAGGACGCGGCGGAGAAGGCGAAGTGCGAGCTCTCGTCGGTCCGCGAGACGGAGGTGAACCTGCCGTTCATCATCTCGAGCGGAAGGAACGAGGCGCTCCACCTCCAGCGCTCGCTCACGCGGCAGACGCTCGAGGAGCTCTCCGACGATCTCATCGAGCGCACCGTCGACATCTGCCGGCAGACGCTCGAGGACGCGAAGCTCGAGAAGGACGAGATCGAGGAGGTCGTCCTCGTCGGCGGGATGACGCGCATGCCCCGCATCCAGCAGGCGGTGCAGCAGTTCTTCGAGAAGGAGCCCAACAAGGGGGTTCACCCGGACGAGGTCGTCGCGCTCGGCGCCGCGATCCAGGGCGCGGCGCTCGTGGACGACAAGCAGGAGATGATCCTGCTCGACGTCACGCCGCACGCGCTCGGGATCATGACGTTCGGGAGCTACTTCGAGGAGCTCATCCCCCAGAACACCACGGTGCCCACGCACCGCACGAAGATCTTCACGACGAGCCGCGACAACCAGACGGCGGTGAAGATCCTCGTCATGCAGGGCGAGAGCCAGCGCGCCGAGGAGAACGAGCTGCTCGGCGAGTTCATCCTCACCGGGCTCCGCCGGGCGGCGAAGGGGCAGGTCGAGATCGAGGTCACCTTCGAGATCAACGCCGACGGCATCGTGTCCGTCCGCGCGAAGGACCTCGAGACGAGCCTCGAGCAGTCGATCCAGGTCACCGCGACGAGCGGCCTGACGCGCGACGAGATCAAGTCGATGATGGACAACGCGAAGGACGACCTCGTCGACCGGCGCACGTCCGAGGAGTTCGAGGCCGCGCGTCAGGAGGCCGAGAAGCTCATCTCCGAGATCGAGAAGCTCTTCCCGCAGGTGCAGCAGATCGTCGCGTCGAGCGACTTCGGCCGCGACGCGATCGAGAAGGCGAAGGCGATCGTCGACAAGGCGCGCGCCGCGATCGAGCGGAAGGATGCCGCCGCCGTGAAGGAGCAGCTCGAGGGGCTCACGCGGACCCACCGCATGTTCAAGGGCGTCGTCGCGAAGACCTGATCTGGCGGCGCAGGAACGTAGCAGCACCCCGTAGTCGAGACGCGACGTGGCGAAGGAGCCGTCGAAACCCCAGGGGCCGGACGCGCGGCGCACGCCGCCCGCCGCTCCCCGCCCGACCGCGCCGACCCTCACGGACGCCGCGGAGCTCGAGGAGGCGCGCCTGCGCTCCATCGACGAGGGCGACGCTCCCCGGCGGAGCACGCCGAGGCCCGCGAGCGGCGGGCGCGCGTCGAGCGCGCTCTCCCTCGTCAACGTGCGGGCGCCGTCGGTCCCGGCGCCGACGACCATCTCCACGAAACCCACAGTGTCTCCCGCGGCGCCCGGGCCCACGCTGAAGCCTGCCGAGGCGCCGCCGGAACAGGACATGACCGACCGGCTCGCGCTCGGCGACTTCACCGGCGCCCTCCTCGTGGCCGAGCGGCTCCTCGAGCGCGATCCGGAGCACCGAGCTGCGCGGGAGACCGCCGACACCTGCCGGACGACGCTCCGCAAGATGTACGCCGCGCGCATCGGGCCGCTCGACCAGGTGGTGCCCACGGTGGCCGTCGCGCGAGAGCAGATGCGCTGGCTCTCCATCGACCACCGCGCGGGCTTCGTCCTCTCCCTGGTCGACGGCGTGTCCACGGTCGAGATGATCCTCGACGTGAGCGGGATGCCGGAGCTGGACGCGCTGCGGATCCTCGCCGAGCTCGTACAGCAGCGCATCATCGCGCTGAAGTGGCGCGCTACTTGATTCATCCCAGCGAGCGCGCAAGCGAAATCGACAGCGCACGCGCGATTCGTTGCACGCTGCAGATCGGCTCGCTACACCCTAGTCTCGAAGCATGGAGACGGCCGACACGCAGCGTCTGCGCCTGGAGATCGAGCGCACGTTGCGTCGCGCGTTCGACCCGGCCGACGTGCTTCCGCGTCTCGCGCAGCTCGCCCGCATCGCCGGCGCGGCGAGCGAGGACGGCGCATTCGCGCACCGGCAGCTCGCCGAGCTGCTCGTCGAGCGCTCGCCTTGGCGCGCGGCCCTCTATGCGAAGCGTGCGCTCGCGCACCGCGACGACGACGACCGCGGTTGGGCCATCCTCGCCTTCAGCCAGACGCTGCTCGGCAACTTCCACTGCGCCGTGACCGCGTACAAGAAGGCGATCGCCTGCGCGCCTGGGAACCCCTGGTACGCTCACAACCTCGGGCACCTCCTCGACGTCGCGCTCGGCGAGCCGGCGCGCGCCGTCCCGCATCTCAGGACGGCACACCGCCTCAAGCCCGAGAGCTCCGAGATGATCGCGTCCTTCGCCCACGCGCTCGCGCGCACGGGTGAGGTGACCGAGGCGCGCGCGCTGCTGGAGCGAGCGCTCGCACGGTATCCGTCGCGGGAGCTCTCGGCGCTCCTCCGGTGGCTCGATCAGGGCGCGCCGTCGCGACGCAAGATGGGGCCGCCCGAGGCACGCGAGCTGACGGGACCGACGCCGCCCGACGTCGGCGCGGCCGTCCCGCTCGACAGGCCGTCTCGCACGAAGCGCCGTGCTCCCGGCGCGCTCGCCCGTCGCGCGCCGGCGGGCTTCTCG
>JALHPN010000319.1 GCA_022842465.1 Polyangiaceae bacterium
GACGCCGGGGCGGCGGCCGGTGCCGCGGGGGAGAACCCCCTCGCGCAGATCCCGCGGGGGATCGACCTCGGGCCCTTCCTCCCGCAGGGAAACAGGTTCTCGTTCCGCATGCCGGAGGACGCGATCCTCCCGCGTCAGGGCACGGACCCCTACGGTCTCGCGATCCTCTTCAACATCGCGTGTGCGGGCCAGGTGCGGCTCGCCGAGATCGTCCCCGGCGCCGGCCCCCAGCAGGTGCCGATCCAGTGCACGGACGAGAACGGTGAACAGCTCCCGCCGAGCGACTACGTCATCGGCATCTCCCGCGTCTACGCGTACGAGACGCGCACGAACACGAACCCGGTCATCGAGAAGATCACGTTCGAGGGCAAGGACGTCGATCTCGCGCAGGGCATCACCGTCGATCGCTGCACGGCGGCGACGCGCATGGAGTGCCCCGAGACCAAGATCGACGTGCGCGTGAGCGACTCGAGCTGGGAAGAGAACCCGAGCGACGTCGTCGACGGTCGCGTGCTCCGGGAGCAGCTCTGGGTGTCGCTCTACTCCGACAAGGGAGAGATCGAGACGGACGCCCGTCTCCTCTTCGACACCACGAAGGGGAGGCCCCCCGAGACGGAGGTGACGTACCGCGCGGCGGCCGAGCCGGGGCGCGGCACCCTCTGGGCCGTCGTCCACGACAACCGTGGCGGGCAGGCCTGGGTCGTCGTTCCGGTCACCGTGCGGTGACGGCCGCTGGCGTCGCGCCGCCGGACGCGGCATCCTCACAGGCGCCGATGTCCTTCGGAAGGCGTTTCCAGGTCCTCCTGTCCCTCGTGCTGCTCGCGCTGACGTGCTCCGTCTCGTGCGCGGAGGAGGTGCGGGACACGCTCCTCAAGGAGCAGGACTTCGCGGCCGTCGAGAAGAGCACCGCGAGGTTCGACCGGAACGACCTCATCGACATCGCGACCTTCACGGACGTCGAGGCGATCGACGCGGTGCAGGTCCAGCGCTTCGTCGCGCGGACTCCCTATGGTCTCCCGAGCTTCCTCGAGACGTACCAGTCGAACGGGACGCGCGCCGCGGACGCCATCGTCCGCGTCGCGCGCACGTACCGCATCAACCCGCTCGTCCTCCTCGTCTTCCTCCAGATCGAGGGCGGGCTGATCGGCGAGCGCAACTACCCGCTCCCGCCCGAGCGCGTGGAGTACGTGTTCCGCTGCGGCTGTCTCGCGGCGAGCAAGTGCCTGCCGGAGCTCGCCGGCATCGATCGGCAGCTCGAGTGCATGGGACGACAGCTCCGCGGCGCGCTCGAGGCGATCGCGGCGAGCGGCGCCACGGCCGGCGGCTGGGGACCGGACCGCACGAGCACGACGCTCGACGGGCTCAAGGTGACGCCGAAGAACGAGTCGACGGCGGCGATCTACGAGCGTATCCCGGCGCTCCGCGTCGACGAGGACAAGGGCGTCTGGATCTTCTGGAACGTCTACACGCTCTACGCGACGAGCATCGACTACGGCGGTCCCCTCGGGAGCGGCGGCGGCACGGGCCGCGGCATCGGCGACGCGTGCGAGTCGGACGGCGTCTGCGGGGAGGGGAACATCTGCTCGACGGATTACCCCGGCGGCTACTGCACGAAGTCCTGCACCGGCGACTGCCCCAACTCGGCCGATCGCCCCGAGGCGTTCTGCGCGCAGTTCGCGGAGGGCGGGTACTGCTTCGTCGTGTGCAACCCCGGCGCGCCTGCGTGCCGTCAGGGCTATAGCTGCTCGAACGTGCGGAGATTCGGCTCCGCCGACAACCGCGACGCGAAGACCGTCTGCATTCCGAGCCAGTAGGCGGCTCAGATCCGCGCGTTCGGGGGCGGCTCGGTCGGGCGCGCCTTGCGGACGTAGGGCGCGAGCACGGGGATCGCGGCGAGGCTCACCTGGCCGCTGGTGAGGACGACCTCGTCGATCGCCTTCGCCGCGAGGTGCTCTTTCACGCGGAGGTACGCCTCGAGGTAGATGCGCTCGCGGCCGAGGCCCGGCGTCGTGCCGTCGCCTCCGCGGAACGCGCGCTCGCAGACCGTGACGGCCTCGCGTGCGTCGAGGCCGTGCTCCTTCACGAGGGCGGAGGCAGCGTCGTGGAAGCTCGCGCCCGCATCCATCGCCTCGACCGCGAGGTGCCGCGCCGCGAGCTCGCGCTTTCGCCGAGGGCCGAGGTACCCGTGCCGGTCCTCGAGCACGAGCGCGAAGCCTTCCTGGTCGTCGATCCCGCGCGCCGTGCCGATCTGGAAGATCCCGAGCTTCATCGTCGCGGCGCGCGTGCGCGGGATCGCGTGGGCCTCGATCTCGTGCATCACCGTGCGGGCGACGTCGTCCGCCGTGATCGCGCGGCCCGCCGCGACGAGGATGTGACGCTCACCCGTCGCCGAGAGCGCGACGAGCGACGGCTGGACGACCACCGCGAAGGGGAGCCCGAGCCGCGAGACCTCCTCGCGCATCTTCTGGAGGAGCGACCCCGGCTCGGTGCCATCGCTGAGGATCGTGTCGCCCGCCGCCACCGGCAGCGCCTCACGGCCCTCCGCGATCCACTTCCGCGCGAGGATCGTCGCCTCGCCCGCGGCCTCTTGGCTCGCCGAGCGGAAGCGTGCACGCGCGAGCGCCCCGAGGACGGCCGTTCCTGCCTCGCTCGCGAGCGCCGCCTCGATCTCCAGCTCGCGCGCGCGCTCCGCGTAGAGCTGCGCGATGGGATGAGGCTCTGCCGCGAGCCGCGCCGCGGCGCCGGCGAGCGCCTTGCGGAGGAGCGCGTGGTCCGTCCGCGCGTACGACCACCGCGGGAGGGCCTTCTGGCCGGCCTCGTACGCGGCGACCAGACGCGCTCGTTCCGTCGCCGCGTTGCGCGGGATGACCGCGCCGAGCACGCGCACCGTTCGCATCGCCTCGACGAGCAGCCGCTCGGCGCGAACGAGCCAGGACGGCAGTCCCTCGGGGCGCGAGCCACCGGCGCGTCTGCGGATCGTCGGGCGGTGCACCATGGGCCCCGCGATCCTACGCGAGCCTCGTCCCGAGGGGCGAGGGCTCTTGTGCCCGGGCCCTTCTCCCTTGCAAGGGCGGTCCCGGAGGGGTACGGACGCCAAGGGCGCGTGTTGTGTGTGCGCCGACGGAGAGCCGAGCGTGAAGAAGAACTACGTCCTCGATACGAACGTCCTGCTCCACGATCCCGGCTCCATTTTCCGGTTCGACGACAACAACGTCATCATCCCGATCTACGTCATCGAGGAGGTCGACCAGTTCAAGCGCGAGGGGTCGGAGCGCGGTCGCAACGCGCGACAGGTCGTCCGCCTCCTCGACGACCTCCGCGAGACCGGCGGCTCCCTCTCGAAGGGCGTGGCGCTGAAGTCCGGCGGCTTCCTCAAGGTCGCCGTCCCGACCAAGCGCCCGGAGCTGCCGAGCGCCATCGACAAGGCGGCGATGGACAACGCCATCCTCCAGACCGCGTTCGACGAGCGCGAGCAGGACGGCGGTCGTCCGACCGTGTTCGTGACGATGGATACGAACCTCCGCATCCGCGCGGACGCGCTCGGCATGGTCGCGGAGAACTACGAGAACCAGCGCGTCTCGGAGGCGAACACCGTCGAGACCGGCGTGACGGAGCTCGAGGTCTCGGCCGACGAGATCGACTCGTTCTTCCAGGAGGGGCGCCTCGCGCCCCCCGCGCACGCGCTGCCGCCCGAGAAGGGCGACAAGCCCGCCAAGATCTCGCAGGAGGCCGGCGCGCCGCGCCCCGTGTACCTGTCCGCCAACCTCTGCGTCCTCCTCCGCGATCGCTCGAACCCGTCGCACACCGCGCTCGGCCGCTACGACGCGACGAAGCGCGAGGTCGTCGCGCTCCGCACGCCGCGAGAGGGCCTCCTCGGGATCCGCCCTCGCAACAAGGAGCAGAGCCACGCGCTCGACCTCCTCCTCGACGAGAACATCCGGCTCGTCACGCTCGTCGGCAAGGCAGGGACCGGCAAGACCCTCCTCGCGCTCGCGGCGGGCCTGAAGCGCACGGTGGAGGACGGCATGTACACGCGCATGCTCGTCTCGCGTCCCGTCATGCCGCTCGGCCGCGACATCGGCTTCCTCCCCGGCGACGTGGACGAGAAGCTGAACCCCTGGATGCAGCCGATCTTCGACAACCTCGAGTTCCTCTTCTCGAGCGGCGCGCGCAAGGGCCCGCGGGCCTACGCCGAGCTGCTCGAGAGCGGGCAGCTGCAGGTCGAGCCGCTCACGTACATCCGCGGCCGCTCGCTGCCGCAGCAGTACATCATCGTGGACGAGGCGCAGAACCTCACCCCCCACGAGGTGAAGACGATCATCACGCGCTCCGGTGACGGCACGAAGATCGTCCTCACGGGTGACCCGGGGCAGATCGACAACCCCTACGTCGACAGCCAGTCGAACGGGCTCGCCGTCGCGGCCGATCGCTTCCGCGGCGAGAAGGTCGCCGCCCACATCGTCCTGAACCGCGGCGAGCGGAGCGAGCTCGCGGAGCTCGCGGCGAACCTGCTCTGAGCGACTACGCCCACTGCGCCCGGTACGACACCGTGCCGGGGGCGCGCGCACCGGCCAGCTCGCGGACGAAGGCCTGCTTGCAGAAGAGGGACGTCATGCCCTGCAAGTGGCCGAGCAGCGAGAGCCTGTAGTAGCGGACGTCGACGAGCGGGCACTTCACCATGTCGAGCACGGCCTCCTTCGGCGCGTGCCGCACGACCCGGATCGCGCCGCCGTCGTACGCGCGGTTCCAGAAGCGCTGGATGTGCTTGTAGAGCGTCCACGGCGTGACGCCGGCTCCGCGGGCGAGGTCCGCCATCGTGCCGAGGAGCGTGCCGCTCACGCGCTCGGACACGCGCCGGCCGATGGCGGCCATCTCCTCGGCCGGCAGCTCGAGCGCGTCGATCGCCCGATAGTGCGCGAGGGCCACGTCCACCGGCAGCCAGACACCCGCGGGGGCCGTGGCGATCGCCTCCCGCGCCTCGGCGTCGACGAGGCGCGCCCACGCCGCCTCCTGGTTCGCCTCGCGGAGGCTCGTGAGGGACGCGAGGAGGACGGTGCTCCGGACCCTCTGGACCGGGCCTGCATCGGCATCGAACGGGACGACGACCTCGGCGGCCACCCCGTGAGCGTAACCGCCCTCGGGCGGGAAGGGGACTCCCGCGGCGCGTGGGACTTGTTCCGGGAGCGGCCGAGACCCATGATTCCTTTCATGCGGGTGGTCTCGCTCCTCGTCATGGCTGCGCTGCTCGGCGGCTGCTCGTCCGTGCGAGGGAGCGCGATCCGCACCGGCCCCGTGCACTTGCCGGCGTACTCGGGGCCGGTCGCGCTCTACGCGTCGGGCCGGCCGCCGGAGGGCGCGGTCGATCTCGGCGTGGTCGAGGTGCACGCCGTCCAGCAGGAGGCCACCATCGACACGCTCCTCCCGCAGTTCGTGCGGAAAGCGGCGCAGATCGGCGGCAACGTCGCGGTCGTCGACGGCGTCCGCGCGCGCTTCGAGGTCGTGCCGCGCACGCACGTCGAGACGTTCTATTACACGTGCGGGATGGGCGCGACGTGCGCGGGCACGCGCGTCTACAACGCGAACGACGAGCTGATGGTCGTCTCCGTGTTCGGGCGCGCGTTCTCCACGCAGGTCGACGCCTCGCGCGCCGCGCCGCTCATCCCGCGCGACCTCGACGGCGAGGAGGTCCCCGTCGGCGAGTCCCCCGCGCCCGCACCCGAACCCGCCCCCGAGGTCTCGCCGTGAGGTCCATCGCCCTCGTCGCGCTCGGCTCGATGCTCGCCTTCGTCGGCTGCGGCCACGTCGAGACGCACGAGGCGATGCTTCGTCCCGCGCAGCCGCGGACCGTGAGGAACGTCGAGATCTACATGGCCGATCAGGCGTTGCCGTCGCGCCCGTTCTACGAGATCGCCATCGTGCAGGCCGTCGGCTTCGGGAACAAGGCCGACCCGGAGGACCTCGCCGAGGCGCTTTCCGCCCGCGCCGGAACGCTCGGCTGCGATGCCGTCGTGCGGACGAACATCGACCTCGGGTACTCGCGCGGCCACGCGGCCGGCGTGTGCGTGAAGTTCATGGCCGAAGGCCCCTCGGCGCCCACGCCCGTGCTCCCGCAGCGGCCACGCGCCGTGCCGACACCGCCCGGGGTTCCCGCGCCGCTCGCGCCGCGCTGGGAGCCGCTCCCCTCGTCGTCGCCGAGTCAGGGCGGCGGACGCTGACCGAGGGCCCCTTATCCCGACGCGCACGCTTGCGCGCGTGACGCGGTTCGTCGATCGTACGCGGATGCACGACGAGACCGACCGCACCCGGGACGCCGCATCGTCCTCGTCGCAGCGCGCGACCGAGCCGCGCGCGTTCACCATCGACGTGACGCAGGCCGCGTCCCGCGCGGAGGCGAGCGCGCGGAGCCGCCTCCTCGGCGGTCCGACGGCGGACGGCTCGGCGTCCCTCCTCGCCGACGCCCGGAGCGCGGCCGAGAGGGGCGAGCGCGTGGCGATCCTCGCGCCCGCCTCCTCGTTCACTGCGGCGCGCGCGGAGATGCGTGCGATCGCGAGGGGCCGCCTCTCGATGGTCGCCCACGCCCTCTCCGGCAACGGCGGGGAGGAGCTGGCCGGCCTCCTCGACCTCGGCTGGGGCGTCCTCGCCTCCGGCAGCCCGGAGGACTCCTTCGATCTCGCCGTCATCGCGCGTCGCGCGTCCGAAGACTCGGGCGTGCCGTTCGTCGTCGTGCATCCGCTCGCCTCGGCCGAGAGCGCAGCCGGCCGGATGTTCGCGATGTCGTCTTTCCCGGTCGCAGAGGACGTCGAGAGCTTCGTCGGTCCTGCCTCGCGTGTCCGCCCGCGCCATGATCCGGCACATCCGTCGCTCGCGCCCGTCTCCGATCGCGGCTTCGGCGAGCGGCTGCCCTTCGCCCTCGGGGCGGCGATGCGCGAGTACGGCGCGGTCTCCGGACGCGTGCATGATGCAGCGATCCGACATGCCCGCGCCGATCACGCCCTCGTCCTCGTCGGTAGCGGCGCGGTGGGTGACGCGCTCGTGGCCGCGGCGCCGTCGCTCCGCGAGCTCGGCTTCGACGTCGCCGCGGTGAACGTCTCCGCGTTCCGCCCTTTCCCGGGCGCGCGTCTCGTGAAGATGCTCTCTCGCGCGCTCTCCGTCGCGGTCCTCGAGGCCGGCGACGAGCCGATCTCCCACGCAGGACCGCTCGTTCGCGAGGTGAAGAGCGCGTTCACCGACGCGCTCACGTGGGTGCCGGGCTTCCCCGGCATCGGGCGCGTCCCGAAGCTCGTCACCGGCGTCACGGGCGACCGCTTCGGTCTCGAGGAGCTCGCCGCCGTGTGCGAGACGATGCTCGCGTCCGAGACGGGGAAGCGGACGTTCTCCTTCGTCGACCACGAGCACGCCCTACCGCGCGGCCCCGGCGCGCCGCGCCACGCACGCGACGCCTCCGTCCGCTTCCTCCTCGACGAGCCGGCGCACGCCGAGCCCGTCGTGACCCTCGTATCGGCGGCGCTCGCGGGCGCGGTCGGGCTCCGCGCAGAAGCGCGCGTGTCCGCC
>JALHPN010000320.1 GCA_022842465.1 Polyangiaceae bacterium
GCCGCGCGTGCTCGGCGAGGTCGTCGCGCCCGGTGCGTGCGAGCGCCTCGGCGATCTCTCGCCAGCCCCGCGGCGGCGCCCGGCGGGACGCCGGCGCGAGGAGGACCTCGGCGAGCGCGATCGCAGCCTCGCGGAGCTCGCGGTCCTCGTCGAGGAGCGCCGTGACGAGCGGCGTCCACACCTGCACGGGGATCCCGCGCGCCCCGCGCTCGCGGAGCGAACGGAGGAGGAGCACCGCTCGCGGCCTCGCCGCGTCCCGCATCGCGAAGGCGAGGTCGAGCACGACCGTCCACGCGTCACGGAGCGCCTCTTCGGCCGAAGACCGTGTCGCGGGGACCTCGAAGCGCGCGGCCGCGTGGGCCTCGTAGCGTCCCGTCGCGAAGTCTCTGGCGCGCGCGTGGAGCGCGGCGAGGCCCGGGTCGAACCCGGCCGCGAGCGCGATCGCCCTCGCGACGGCCTCGTCCCGCGCCGGCGCGGGTGCCGCGCGGGCACGCGCGAAGGCCGCCACTACCTCGAGCGCGTTCCGCGCCCGCGCGGCGCGCTTCTCGACCGACGGCCGCGCGAAGAGGGCGAGGAGGCGGTCGGCTTCCATCGGAGTCAGCTCGTCGCCGGCGTCGTCGGCGTGGGCCGCGAGGCGATCGAGCGCGAGGTCCGCGAGGCGCTCGTCCTCGCCGGAGACGAGCGGATCGAGGAGGTCGATCGCCCCCGCGCGGACGAAGCGGCTCGGCGATCGGAGGAGGAGGCCGGCGAGCGCGAGTCGGTCACGCAGCGGCGTCTGCGCGCCGTCCACGCGTCGCGCCTCTTCGAGCGCCTCCCGCATCCGCTCCGGCGCCCGCGCCAAGATCACGGCCCGTCGGAGCCGCGCGGCGCTCGCAACCACCCCGCTCCCTTCCTGCTCGGCGCGCGCGGTCGCCTCCGCGAGCACGGCCTCCGCATGCGCGAGATCGCCCGAGAGCTCGAGGCAGCGCGCGAAGGCGTGGAGCGAGCGCGCGCTCCGGTGACGCGAAGCCTCCGCGCGCGCGAGGACCGTCGCCTCGCGTACGAAGCCGAGGAGCGCCGCGGAGCGCACGCGATCGAACACGTCGTCGTGGATGCCCGCCTGGATTCGCTCCCACTCGGGCGCGAGGGCGACGAGCACCGCCCCATCACGCAGCTCGAGGGCACATTGGAAGGCCGCGAGGAGCGCCGCCGCCTTCACCGACGGATCGACCGCGTTCTCCGCGACGGTCCGCCACACGGCGAGCCCCGCCCGCGGACCGCCGGTGCGCTCCACGCGCTCGGCGGCGGCGATCGCGACGCTCGACGCGAGTCCCATCAAGAGCTCGCGCCACGGTCCGTGACGAGCCCGATCGACGGCAGGCGCTCGGCGGCCGCCTCGATCCGCTCCATCTCCGAGTGGATCTGATCGAGCTCGCGCCTGACCGAAGACGGCTCTCGGCCGGGCTTCTCGTCCCGGAGCACGCGGAGAGGATCCAGCGCGCCCTTCACGATCCACTTCTGGAGGCGCTCCTGCTCGCCGGCCTGCATCGCGCGGATCTCCGGCGTCGAGCTCAGCACGAGCTCCCCGATCTCCCCCTCGAGCCGCTGCGCGCGCCAGAGGAGCGTGCTCACGCGGTTCTGGATGTACGCCGGGTCGTCGAGGCGCATCTGGGAGAACTCTTCCTGATACGCCGTCTCGGAGAGGGCCTGGACCTCGTTGAAGACGCGACGCCAGGTCGGACCGTCGCTCGCCTCGCGCGCCGCCATCGCGCGGTCGTAGAGCGCGTCGATCCGTGTGTCCCACGCCTCGCGAGGAGTCCCCATGAGCGAGCCGCCCGAGCGATAGACGATGCGACGGAGCGCGTCGAACGCGTCTTCCATGCGCTGCATCGGCGGGACGAGCTCCTCGGACGCGCCGCCGTGGAACTCCTCGACGAGGTGACGGAGCTGCTGACAGAGCGCCGCGAGCTTGTCGGGGTCGGTGTGGAGCACCTCCCGGATGCCGACGACGAGGCGGTCGGCCTCGCGGGCGTAGTGCGCCCCCATTCCGCCCCAGAGCGAGCGGCGCGCCTTCTCTGCCTGCTCGAGGAGCGCCTCGACGTCGCCGAGCTCGGAGGCCTCCGCCGGCGGCGGCTCGATCTGCGCCTGGATCTGCTGCGTGCCGACGGTCGCCTGCGCCTCGAGCCGCATCGACTCGTCGCAGCGCATGACGATCTCGACCGGGCTCCCGACGGGCAGCTCCCTCGGGACCTCGACGACGAGCGTCTTGATCGGGAGCCGATTCTGCAAGATGCGGAGGACGACGGCCCCCGTCTGGTCGGCGGTGAAGAAGAGCTGCGAGACCTGCGCGGGGAGCCCCGTGCCGCGCGCGAGGAGCACCTTGCGCTCGCGCTTGCCGCCTCGCACGACCTCGAGCGCGACGTCCTTCGCGATCACGGACGCGCGGGAGAGCGCCGTCGGCCGCGGGCGGAGATCTCCGCGGCTCAGGGCGAGCGGGAGCTCGGCGACGGGCGTGCCCATGCTGCTCTGGAGCGCGAGCATCGCCCGCGTCTCCTCCGCCTCCCCGAGCGGTACCTCGAGGCGAAGCGTGTCCTTCCGATCCTTCGGGAGCGGCGCCTCCGCGAGCGCCTTGTCGCCCTCCCACAGCGCGACGTGGGTGGCGCCCGGCGGCGCCTCCTCGATCTGGAGGCCGACCCTGATCTTCGCCCCCTGCGCGACGAGCGGCGTCGTGATGCGCACGCGCGCCTTCTCCTCGCCCAGGATCGTCCCGCCCACGTGGGCGGCGTGGATCGCAGCGCCGAGCGCGACGCAGGTGTCGACGTCGTCGCGGAGCGGCTCGCCAGCGCGCTTGCAGAGCGCTTCGGTGACGCGACGGACCACGAGGGGGACGCGGGTCGATCCGCCGACGAGGATCACGTGCTCGATGTCGGAGACGTCGATGCCCGAGACCTCCCGCGCACGGGCGAGCGCGCGCTCGCAGCAGCCGATGGTGGTCTCGACCAGATCGGAGACGACCGACTCGTACTCCTCGCGGCCGACGTCCGCCTCGAACGACACGCTCTCGCCGTTCTTGTCCTTCAGCACGTCCTGCTTCGCGACGTGCGCCACGTCGGTCGTCGAGAGCGACTCCTTGATCTCCTGCGCGAGGTGCACGAGCCGCCCGAAAGTCTTCCGGTCCTCCTCGCTGCCTTTCACGTCGAGCGCGAGCGCGTAGCCCTTCTCGACCAAGCCCTTCCGGAGGTGCTCGGCGAAGCGCCGATCGAGGTCGTCGCCGCCGAGGAAGTTGTCCCCGTCGATCGCGAGCACCTGGTACTCGCCGGCGACGCACCGGAGGATCGACACGTCGAACGTGCCGCCGCCGAGGTCGTAGACGAGGAAGCTCCCGTCGCCGAGGCGGCGCTTCCACGTGTGATAGATGGCGGCCGCCGTCGGCTCCTGGAGGATGCCGATCACGTCGAGCCCGGCGAGCTCGCCGGCGCGACGCGTCGCCTCCACCTGCGGGGCATCGAAGTACGCCGGGACGGTGATGACGGCGCGCGTGGCCCGGAGCTCGAGCACCGGGCTGCCCGGCGTCGTGGCCCGCGCGGCGAGGGTCTCCCGGATGCGATCGCGGAGCTCGACGAGGATCTTCGACGACACCTCCTCGGGCGAGAGCTCGGCCGCGCCGATCGACACCTTCGTCTTCTGCCCCATCTTGCGCTTGACGGACTCGACCGGCGAATGGGTCGTACCGCGCCGCTGGCGAGCCGCATGGCCGACGAGGAACGCGCCCGTCTTCTCGTCCCACGCGACGGCCGACGGGATCGTCTTCCGGCCGAACTTGTCGGCGTAGATCACGATGTCGCGCTCCGACGGCGGCAGCCAGGCGACCTCCGAGTTCGTCGTCCCGAGGTCGATGCCGACGGCGCGATCAAGATAGGGCGAGGCCATGAGCCCCGAGGGTAGCGCGGTCCAAGGTGCGTGTGCTCGCCTAGTCGAGGACGCAGCCGCGCCGCGCATCGACGTAGCGTGCCCGGGCGCCCCACAGGACCCCAGCCTGTGCCTCGACCTCCTTCCTCCGGCGGTCGACGCTCACGGTCTTCACGTCCGGGCTCTCTCTTGCCCAGGCGTCGCAGAAGCGCGGGTCGCGTCCCATCACGAAGACGCACGAGCACGTCTGCTTCGCGGCGTAGCGCGTGAGGACGACGAGGTCGTTGTCGTCGTGGCGAGCGCACCCGACGAGGAGCGCGAGGACGACCGCGACGACGCCCCTCAAGGCGCCCCCGTGAGCGCGAGCGCGTTGGCGAGGAAGCGGTCGATGTCGAGCGCCTCCTCGTCGCGATCGTCACCGCTCCGCACGACGACGACGTCGCGCGAAGGCACGACGACGAGGAGCTGGTTCCAGTGTCCGATCGCAGCGTAGGCGTCCTCGGGTACCGAGGGCCACGGCCGCTCGTCGCGGACGCCGGGGAGCACGCGATTCGTCCAGATCTGCCAGCCCTGCTCCGCGCGGAGGGAGGGATCCTCGTCGAACCGCTTCGTCCGGAACGGGACGCTCGGCGTGGTCGCGCTCGCCATCCACCCCTCGGGCAGGAGGCGACGGCCCTCCCAGCAGCCGTCGTCGAGCATGAAGAGGCCGAGACGCGCCCAGTCCTCGGCGGTCGCGTACGAGTAGGCGCCGCCCACGGCGAAGCCGCTCGCGTCTCGCTCCATCGTCATGGAGGTGATCCCGAGAGGGTCGAAGAGGAGCTCCCAGGGCCAGTCTTCCCCCGCTCGCGGACGCATCGCGACCTCCACGGCGCGCGCGAGGAGCGTGGAGTCGCCGGTCGAGTACCGGAACGCGCTCCCGGGTGGGGCGACCGTCGGCTGCGCGAGCACGAAGGCAGCCATGTCGCGACGACCCGCGCCGACGAGCATCGCGATGACGCTCGAGTCCTGCCGGGAGCCGTGCTCGTAGCCCTCGTTCCAGTCGATCCCCGACGAGAGCTCGAGGAGGCTCCGGACGGTGACGGCGCATTTGCCGGAAGGAGCGGCGACGTCGCGGAGCGTCACGCAGATCGAGTCGTCGATCGCGAGCGCCCCCGCCGCGACGGCGACCCCGGTGAGGAGCGTCGTCACGGTCTTGGTGATGGACCAGGCGAGATGCGGGGACGAGCGGTCGTAGCCGCGCGCGTACCGCTCGTAGACGAGCGCGCCCTGGTGGAGGACGAGCAGCGCATCGGTGCGGACCCCGCGGCGGTCCTCGTCGTCGCCGACGAGCGTGAACATCTGGGCGTCGAGCGCGCGTACGCGGTCCGGGTAGTTCGCGCCGATCTCGGCGGTCCGGCGCGCGAACGTCGTCGACCTCGGCGCGTGGCCGATCCCACAAGGCGATTCGGCATGCGCGGACGAGGCGACGAGGAGGAAGGCCGCGAAGCCGGACGCGGGCGCGCGCATCAGAGGCCGAGCTCTGCGGCCAACGTCGCGGCGAACCCGACGACGGCGCCCTGGACGGCAGAGAGGAGGAAGAGCTCCTCCGTGTGGCTCACCCACGTTCGCGCGAGGATCGCCCCCGCCAGGACGAGGACCTCCGCGGCGAACGCCGCGACGAACGTGGGACCGACCTTCATGGACGCTCCCCCGCGTCGACGCTCGAGGAAGAGCGCGCTCGTGGCGATCGCCGGCGGCGCCGTCACCGCGAGCGCGAGCGCGGGGAGCGCCGACGTCACGAGGTAGGGCGTCGCGGTCCCGAGGGCTCCCGCAGCGGAGAGGACGAGCGGAGACGTGAGCGCCGTCGCCGACGCGGCCACGAGGAGCTGGAGCGGCAGGCGGGTTGCCGTCCCTTTCGGTGACGTCTCGGCCGAGGCGGACCTCGTCGAGGAGGAGAGGACGACGAGCGCGAGGCCGAGGAGGGACCTGGGGAAGTGCATGGGCTCGAGCTCGTCTGCGTGCGCATCGAGCAAGAGGCACGCCTGTCGGCCAGGTCCCTTTTCGCCGGCGATCGAGCGCGATCTCGCGTCGAATGAACGAGGCCACGATCCACGCCCGTCTCCGCAGCGCGACACCCGTCAGAGGTCGTCGAGCGGGTCCCGGAGCGGTGGCGTCGCCTCTCCCCCGAGGGCGGCCCGGACGCTCGGCCTCGCGGCGAGCTCGAACAGCGTCGGCGGCGCCCTCTCCTCGCCGCGCACGCGCGGCGTCGAGGGCGGAGCGCCGAGCGGGGCGCGCGTGTCCGGATGCGCGAAGAGCGCCGCTCGGAGCCGCCGCTGGGGGTGCATGGTGAGCTCCTCCCAGGCCGCGCGGAGCGCCTCGCGTTCGGCCGGGTCGGACGTCTCCTCGGCGAGCTCGCGGAGGCGCTCGGTGATCGCTTGCACGCCCTCGCGCGGATCCAGATCGTAACGTTCGAAGGGGTTCTGCATGCGAGCTCTCAGAGCGCGAGCGGCGCGTTCTTCACGCGCGCGAGGAGCGCCTTGGCGTCCTCGAGATCCTTCAGCTGAGGGTAGAGCTTCTCGGCGCGCGCGAGGAGCGCCTCGGCCTGCGCGAGGTCATCGCGACGCGCCACGAAGGTCATCGTGCGGAGCTTCGCCAGGGCGTCGTCGCAGAGCGTCGACGCGAGGACGAGCCTCCCGTTCCTGTGGGTCGGGCAGATCCGGACCGCGCGCTCCGCGAGCGCGCGACGGCGATCCTGATCGCGTTCGACGTCGTAGAGGAATACGAACATCTGCGCGCAGTGAGAGGAGAACGCGATCTTCGACGGGTCGCGTTCGATGCGAGCGGCGAGGCTCTCGAAGACGGGGCGGAACGGCTCGACGAAGACGCGGAGCAGAGTCCAGTCGCGGGCGCGGTGGATCTCCCAGCCGATCGTCCCGACGCGATCCACGACCCAGCCCTCGACTGCCTCGTCCTGACCCGCCCATCCCCAGACGACGATCGCGCGCCGGAGGATGCCCGGGCCCTCGGTCGTGAGCGCGCCGCGTGCGTTCGCCTCCTCGAGCGCCTCTCCGACCAAGGCGAGCGCCGCGTCGATCGCGGCGGTGCGCTGGCGATCGGCCTCACGAGCGAGCGCCCGGACCGGCTCGGAAGACAGGGGAAGACCGGCGAGGTGCGCTATCTGGTCCATCCAGGCGAGCGCCAGGAGCGCCGCGCGACCGCGAGGCGCGAGGTCGCGCGCGGAGGACGACGCGCGCTCGCCGAGGTCCTTCGCGAGCTCGCGGACGATACCGTCCGGCGACGTGCGCGCTTCGGTCCTCGCCGCCCGCGGCGGACCGAGGACGGCGTCCGTGAGCGTCGTGAGGTACGTCTTCTCCTCCCCGAGCGCGAGCCACGCCGCGAGCGCGCGGCACCAGGCGTTCGCCGCCGCGTCCGGCGCCCGGTCCTCGAGCGCACGCGCGACGGTCGCATGGTAGAGCGCGAGGTGGTGGAGGAGCTCCGGCGGACGGACCGCGAGCGGCGGCGCCTCCAGCCAGCGGACGAGCGGGACGAGATCCGGGGCCGGC
>JALHPN010000321.1 GCA_022842465.1 Polyangiaceae bacterium
GAGGCCGCGGCGCTGACGGCGCGGTGGGAGCAGCTCGAGGCGAAGCGAAGCGGGTCGTGAGAGGCGCGCGGCTCGCGTCCGCCCCCGTGCTCGCAGCGGTGCTCGTGAGCGGGAAGGCGCTCGCGCAGACACCGCCTCCCGCCCCGACGCCGCCGATCGCGCGGGTGAAGGCGCCCGAGGTGCTCTCCGCGGCGGACCCCGCGTGCGTACCCGACGCGACGGGACAAGGCGTGGTGAAGCTCGACGTCGTCGTCGAGCGCACGGGGGAGATCGGCACGATCGACGTCGTCGACGGTCAGGCGCCGTGGATCGAGAGCGCCCTCGCCGCGGCGCGCGCGCATCGCTTCGCGCCCGCCGAGCGAAACGGCGCGCCCGTCTCGGCGAGGATCCGGCTCGAGGCGACGGTCCCCGCGTGCCGTCTTCCGGCTCCCGCCGCCCCCGCCGCGGACGTCGCGCCGAAGGTCGCACCGACCGAGCCTGCCCCCGCGAAGCCCCGGCCGGGTGACGATCTCGTCGACGTCCACGGCCGACGGGAGACGTACACGCCGACGGAGCGGACGATCGGCCGGATGGACATCAAGAGCGTGCCCGGCGCGTTCGGCGACCCGTTCCGCGCGATCGACATCCTCCCCGGGGTCGTCCCGACCATCTCCGGCCTCCCCTTCTACTACATCCGCGGCGCGCCCCCCTCGACCGTCGGGTACTTCGTGGACGAGGTCCGGGTTCCCTACCTCTTCCACTTCGCCCTCGGGCCCGGCGTCATCCAGCCCGCGCTGGTCGACGAAGTATCTGTGCATCCCGCATCCTTTCCGGGCCGCTTCGGACGCTTCTCCGGCGCGATCGTCGAGGGCCGCACGAAGGACGCCCCGACCGAGCTCCGCGGCGAAGGGAACATCCGCATCCTCGACATGGGCGCCTACGTCGAGTCCCCCCTCGCCGGCGGCAAGGCCGCCGTCGGCGTCGGCGGCCGCTTCTCGTACACGGCGCTCCTCCTCTCCCTGCTCCTGCCCGAGGCGACGATCGCCTATCGCGACTACAACGCCCGCGCCTCCTACCAGCTCACGGACCGCACCCGCGTGTCCGTCTTCACGTTCGGCAGCTTCGACTTCGCCTCGCAGGTCGAGGACGGCGTGGAGAACGTGTTCTTCGCGACGGAGTTCCACCGCGTCGACCTCCGCCTCGATCACATCGGCGCCGATCGCGGGGTGACGCGCGTCGCCGTCACGCTCGGCCTCGACCGGACGCGGCTCGAGGACGAGCGCTTCGCGCGGGATCACGTGCTCGGCATGCGCGCGCGACACCGGAGGCAGATCTCGAAGGCGCTCGAGGTCGAGCTGGGCGCCGACTCGATGATCGACTTCTACTCCGGAGATCTGCCGAGCCCGTACGCGGTCTCGCGGCAGGCTTACGAGAACGCGGCCGAGCTCTTCGCGCCGCGCACCGAGACCGCGACCGGCGCCTGGCTCGAAGGGAAGCTCCGGCTCGCAGGCGGTGTCGAGCTCACCGGCGTCGCGCGCGGCGACGTCTTCACGAGCGCCGGCCGCGTGCTGCTCGGACCGAGCCCCCGCCTCTCGGCGCGCGTCCCGGTCACGAAGGATCTCGCGTTCCTCGCGGCGATGGGGATCGCGCCGCAGCCGCCGACCTTCGCGATCCCGATCCCCGCGGTGGGCTTCCGCGGACTCCCGGGCGGCCTCTCGTTCGGCTACCAGAAGAGCGCGGGCGCCGAGCTGAAGCTCCCGGCGGGCTTCAAGGCGACGGCCGTGGGCTTCCATCACAGTTACCTCGCCCTCCGCGACTTCACGCAGGACGCCGAGCGCGATTCGATCGAGCTCCCCTCGGACCCCTCGAAGGGAAGCCCCGCGCAGGCGTATGGTCTGGAGGCGATGATCGGGCGTCGTCTCGGAGAGCGCTACACGGCCTTCGTGAGCTACACGCTCTCGCGGAGCCAGCGCGGCGCGACCCAGCTCGTCCCCGCGTCGGTCTCGCCGTTCGACCGCACCCACGTCTTCCAGGTCGGCGGCGCGGTCGATCTCGGGCGCCGATGGCGCTTGTCGAGCCGCATGGTGACCTACACCGGGTGGCCCGCGCTCCAGCTCACGCCCGGGTCGTCGGCGCGCCTGCCCTCGTTCCTCCGCTTCGACGCACGCCTCGCCAAGAGCTGGTCGTTCCGCAAGGCGGGGAGCATCTCGCTCGTGTTCGAGGGACTGAACGTCACGGGCACCAAGGAGACGCTCGGCCAGGAGTGCGACGACAAGGGATGCCGTCCAGAGCAGTTCGGCCCCGTGATCGTCCCGAGCATCGGCGTGGAGGCCGTGCTGTGAGGCGCGCGCTGGCTCTGGTGCTCGCGCTCCTCGCGTGCACCTGCGTGCCCCCGACGGACGACCGGGATCCTCGCGGCGCCGCCGGCGTGAGGACGGCGCCCTCCGAGGCGACGCGGGGCACCCCGTTCGTGACCGACGACGGATGGACGGTGACGATCGACGCGCTCTACCTCCGTACGCAGGTCCTCGCCTTCGGCGAGGTCGGAGCCGACGACGACGACGATGCGGCGACCGGCGGGTTCGAGCAGTACCTGTGGGATGCACGCGAACCGCAGGAGCTCTGGGCGCCCGGCGTCGCGGAAGGCCAGGCCACCGTGAGACTCGAGCTCTCGCCAGGCTACGTGCCTGCCGAGGTGCAGTCGGCCGCGCCGAACGAGCTCCTTCGCGGCATCCCCGACGCGATCCTGCGTCGCTTCACGACGCCCGAGGACGCCGATTCGGGCCCCCTCGAAGCAGGGTTCGACACGAGCTCGCCGGCCGTCGTCCTCGTCGCCACGGGTGAGAAGAGCGGCCGGAAAGTCGTCCTCGACGTGGGCTTCGCGACGTCGAGCGCGGGCGGCGGCGTGGACGCGGACGATCCCCGCGTCGACGTCGTGAGGGACGACGTGCGCTTCACGTCGCTTCGGATCGAGGGCGAGCACCTCTTCGCGCTCGGAGGGGACGGCATCCGCCGCTTCCAGCCCTTCGCCGACGCGGAGGCCGCGCAGAAGGTCCGGAGCGGCCGGGTCACGGGCCGAGACCTCGTCGCCGTGCGCCTCCCGTGCCTGCTTCCTGACGGGGGCGTCCCGAGGCCGGATGAGCCGGTCGAGGAGAGATGTGCCCGATCCGTCCTCGATCTCCTCCGGATTCGCGCGCCCGCGGTGATCGGTCGGGCGACCTTCGAAGGGACGAGCGACCCGCGCTTCGGCACCGACGACGAGGACTTCCCTCAGGTGCCGGAGGCGAACCCGTAGACCTCGGCGCTCTCGAGCGGCGGGAGCGCGGCCTGCCTCACCAGGAGCGCGCGCACGGCCCAGATGTCGCGGAAGATGCGGTAGCGGAGCGCCGTCTGATCGAGGTAGTCGACCCCCGACGAGCCGCCCGTGCCGGTGCGCCGGCCGATCACGCGCTCGACCATCCGCGCGTGACGCTGGCGGAAGATGACGAACGCCTGCTCGAACGCGACGAGCTCGTCGACGATGACGCGCGGCCACGCGAGGAGCGGCAGCTCGCGGTAGCTCTCGATGAAGACGAGCGCGGCGCGGATCCGTGACGTGCGCGCGCGCACCGTGGGGTCGGGCACGTCCTCCGCATGGAGGAACGCGCGCGCGCTCTCGGCCTCGCGCTTGTACCGCGCCTCGAGGCGCTCGGCGTCGGCGGGCGTGAGGGCAGACGTCCTCGCGATCGCGACCTGCTCGTCGGCGCACCGGGCCTGCGAGGCCGCGTACGCGTCGATGAACGCGCGCACCACGTCCGCATCGCCGGGCTTCTCTGGGGTCGACCCCTGGATCGGGGTGCGGTGGAGCCAGTCGTGGATCGCCTCGAGCAGCGTGGGCTTGTCGGTGAGGCGCGCGGCGACGCGGCGGTAGGCGGCCGACGGCGACCCGTCGTGGTCCTTCAGCGCGTTCATGTACGAGTGCTCGTGGCCGAGCGGGATGCGCTCGGCGTCGCCGAGGCCGAGGAGCACCTCGAGCTCGCGGAGCTGCCCCGACTGGAAGCCGCTCGCGGGGCTCAGCTTGTCACGGAACGCGAGGTAGTCGCGCGTCGTGAGCGTCTCCATCACCTCGAAGTGGGACGCCACGTGATGGAAGAGGAGCCCCATGCGCCGGATGCCGCGGACGGCCGACGCGAGCGCCTGCTCGGGGACGGGCGCCTTCGCGAACAGGTTCCGGACGGCGACGAGCTCGCGGAGCGCGAGCTTGAACCAGAGCTCGTCGATCTGGTGCACCGTGATGAAGAGGACCTCGTCGTTGGCGAGGTTCGCGTCGCTCGGCTCGAGGCCGCCCTGGAGGGAGAGGAGCTCCTCCACCTTGATGTAGTCCCAGTAGGCGGTCGGCTTCCGGTTCACGGGCCAGACCTTCCTCCTTGGCGGGCCTCTCGACAAGCGGAACTTTGCCGTCGCGTCAGGGAAAGAGCGCACGAACGGCGCGCTCGAGGACGGTGTCCGTCCCGGCGGCGAGGTCGGCCGGACCGTAGTCGGCGAAAATGTGCGGCTCCACGCTGCGCCCCTCGAGCGGCGTCCCGTCGTCGAGCTCGCAGCGGTTCTGGTCGACGGACACGGTGAAGCTCGGCGGGCCGGCGAAGCGCTTCGTCTCGCTCGTCGCGCCGAAGCCGCCCGCGGTGGGAGCACCGACGAGCACCGCGCTCGTCCGGCTCTTCACCGCGAGCGGGAAGTAGTCGGCCGCGCTGTAGTCGAGGCCGTCGACGAGGACCGCCACCTTGCCGGGGTAGGCGAAGCGACCCCCGGGCTCGAGCGCGTACGCCGCGTAGCGGACCTCGCCGAACGCCGGCGGTGACGAACCGGGGATGCGCGCGCGGCAGGACGAGAGCGCGGAGGCAGAGGCAGAGGCGAAGCCGGACGCGATGTCGAGCCCCACCTGCGTGAGGCCGCCTCCGTTCCCGCGCACGTCCCACACGATCCCCTTCGCGGACTTCACGCCGTCGAACGCGACCTGGATCTTCGCTTCAAAGGCCTCCTTGTACGCTTCGAAGTCCGAGGCGTCGTTCGTCGTGGGGAACGGCACCTCGGGATCGACGAAGCTCGGGAGGCGGATCACGGCGACGCCGTCGGGCCTCAGCGACGCGTACGCCGCCCTGGTCGTCTCGCGGCCGAGCGGATCCTGACACGAGAACGACGTCGGCGCGCTGCCGAGGACGGAGGCCGCGGGGACGGTCACGCTGCGCCGCGAGCCGTCCGGCGCCTCGACCTCGATCGTCTCCGAGGGCTCGAGCAGATCGGCGAACGTCGTCGCGGTGCTCGCGTCGCGGAACGACGCGCTCGGCCGGCTCGTCACGCACATCGGACGGGAGGCGAGCACGTCCAGGACGGCGCGCTCTTTCGAGGCTCCGAGGCCGACGACGAGATCGCCGGGCGCGAGGCCGAGGACGTTCCCGGCCTTCACGTGGGTGACCACGATGCCGCGCGGGTGCGGCCTCCCGCACGCGCCCCGCTGCGCGTAGCCGGCGTAGGGCACGAGCTTGCCGCATCCGCGTTCGAGGTAGAGGCCCTGGTGCCCCTGCGGCACGGCGACGAACGCGTCGAAGAGGGCGCCGAAGTACGCGCGGTCGCTGCCGTCACCGCGGAGGATCGTGGTCTTGCCGCGGGAGACGAGCGCGTCCCAGTCGAGCGGCGCATGCCAGGCCGTGTTCGCGCGGAGGTAGCCGACGACCTCGGCGAGCTCGGCGGCCTGCTTCTTCTGCGCCGCCGTCGGCGCGGCGCACGCGCCCTCCTTGCAGACGGCCTCCGCGGCGCACGCGACGGGAGCGCCGAACGCAAGGCTGCCGTCCTCGCCCGCGGTGCACGTGGCGACGCCTTCTCCTTCGCAGCGCGTCTCGCCCTCGACGCAGCTCGGCGGCGGCGCGGCGGTGACGGGCGCGGTGCCGGCCGGGGCCCCGTCCGGGGTGCTGGAGCAGGCGACGAGCGCGAGGAAGGAGACGACGGGAACGAAGCGCGACGGGTGGAGCATGAGGCTCGGCCGCGGATGCAGCACACGTGCCACGTGGGGAGCTTGGTTTTCCCGCGTGTCCGTCAGGAGCGTTGTGCCATCGTGCGCCTCCTGACGCGCTCCCGTCGCGCGTCAGGTGGCACGCGTCCAGGCGAGGACGAGGCGTTTGAGCTCCGCGCGGAGGCGCGGATCCCCGACGAGGCGGGGGCGCTGGAACGAGCCGATCACCATGACGGCGCGGAGGCCCTGGAAGAGGACGTACGCCGCGACGTCGGAGGGGAGATCGTCGCGGACGATCGGCTTCCACCGATCGATGACGCCGGCGAAGCGATCGACGTACTCCTCGTCGAGCGAGAACGCCTCCCCGGTGAGCCCCTGCCGGAGCGCCTCCTCGACGAGGCCGGCGTCCACGGACGCGTGATCGAGCTTCATGTCGACGAACGCATCGACGAGGGCGGAGACGGCGTCGTCGAGGGACGCGGCGTTGTCCCGATCGATCCGCGCGAGGAGCGCATCGTACGTGTCACGAAGGCGCCGCTCGAGGAGGGCTTCGAGGATCGCCTTCTTGCCCGGGAAGTACTGGTAGAGCGAGCCGATGCTCACACCCGCGACCTCGGCGACCTTGTTCGTGGTCATCGGGGCCGTGCGCCCCTCCTCGGGAGGCGAGAGCGGCGTCTCCGAGCGCGCCTTCGCCAGAATGCGAGCTGCGCCCGTGAGGATCGCGTCGACCATGCTCCGCGACCGCTCCTGCGAGGGCTTTTTCCGCAAGGGGACGCGAGGTTTGTCGCTCATGGGGCGGGCTTCCGGAACGCGAGTACTGCGGAGAGCGTCGGCAACCTAGCTTCCTCGCCATGCGCACGCCAGTCCTCGCCCCCGTCGCCGTTGCCACGCTCCTCGCCTTCACGCCTCGCGCGGCGCTCGCCGCGGACGACGACGCCGCGCAGATCTCGAGCGCGCCGCCGACCTCGCCGGTCTCGGTCGCCGAGGAGGCCCCGCGCGATGAGCCACGGTCGTACGGCTGGCAGACGCTGCTCGTCGACGGCGGCGCGCTCTCGCTCGTGGTCGTCGGCGTGGCGCGAGGCGAGCGCGAGCTCTCGGGCCTCGGCGTCGGCGCCTATGCGTTCGGTCCACCGGCGGTCCACGTCGCGCATGGTCGGTTCGGCCGCGCCGGGATCGACCTCGCGAGCCGCGTGGTCCTACCCATCGGCGCCGGCGCGGCGGGGGTCGGCTTCGGGGTGCTCCTCGGAGGCGTCGCCACCGGCGGCGACGACACGGGCAGCCTCTTCGCGATGGGCCTCCTCGGCTTCGCCGGCGGCGTCCTCGGCGTCGCCAGCGGGTACGTCGCCGCCGTCGCGATCGACGCCGCCGTGCTCGCCGCACCCGACAAGGCCGACGTCGCGCGCGCCCGCGCGAGAGCACGCACGTCGCCGGGGCC
>JALHPN010000322.1 GCA_022842465.1 Polyangiaceae bacterium
CGGCCATGTCTCCCGCCGAACGCGGGCGCGCCGCCGGATCGCGCGCGAGGGCCTGGAGGACGATCGCGTCGAGCGCTGGCGAGCACGGCGCGCCGCGTCGCGACGGCGGATCGGCGCGTCCGACGAGCGCGGCCGCGAGCATCTCGCCCTCCGAGCCCTGGTGGAGGGGATGGCCCACGAGCATCTCCCACAAGACGGCGCCGAGCGCGTACACGTCGGACGCCCGCGAGGCCTTGCCGTGGATCTGCTCCGGCGCGAGGTAGCCGAGCTTGCCCTTGAACGCGCCCGTCTCCGTCGTCCGCTGGAGGCGATGGCGTGCCATCGCGATGCCGAAGTCGGTGAGCTTCGTCGTCCCGTCCTCCGAGACGAGGATGTTCTGCGGGGAGACGTCGCGATGGACGATCTCGAGGGCGGCGCCGGTCGCGTCGTGCGCGCAGTGAGCGGCGTCGAGCCCGCGGAGCGCGTCGATCGCGATCGCGACGGCGATCGGGACCGGCACCGGGCTACGATCCTGCTCGGTGCGCCTCGCCCCGCTGTCGAGGACGTCGGCGAGGCACACGCCCGGCACGTACTCGAGGACGAGGGTCGTGGCTTCGTCGGTGACCACGTCGCGCGTGGCGACGACGTTCGGGTGCCGGATCGAGGACGCGAGGCGTGCCTCGTCAGAGAACATCGAGAGGGCGTTCGAGTCGGTGAGATCCGCGCGAAGTCGCTTCAGCGCGACGACCTCGACGGACCCGTCGGCGCGCCGCGCGGATCCGTAGTGGACCACGGCCATGCCGCCGCGTCCGAGGGGGCCGAACATGAGGTAGTCACCGACCCGGACCGGACGCGCGGCCACGGGGCTCGCGCGCTCCGCAGGAGCCGGACGCCGAGCTGCGCTCGACGTCTTCGCGTCGAGGCGAGACGTCCCGACGTCACCCTGCTGCGGCGCGACAGGCCGCTCGCGCTGGAGGCGGAGCGGCGTGCTCGGCCGGCGTCCGTGACCGTAGGGAGCGAGGGCCATCGCGAGCTCGATGGCGTCGGGGAATCGCCCCGCTCTGTCCTTCGCGAGCGCCCGGTGGACGACCGCAGCGAGGTCGGGCGGGACGTCGATCCGGCGGGCCTCGATCGGTGCAGGCTCGTCCTCGAGGATCGATCTCATCACCTCACCGACGTCGGGTCCGTCGAAGGGCGGCGTCTTCGTGAGCAGCTCGTAGAGGATGACGCCGAGCGCCCAGACGTCCGACCGCGCGTCGACGTCGCGCAAGCCGAGGAGCTGCTCGGGGGACATGTAGCGCGGCGTTCCGAGGATCTCGTTGGCACGCGTGAGGAGCGGCTCGTTGGCTGCAGCGTCGAGCTTGCAGATCCCGAAGTCGAGCACCTTGACGAGCGGGCGTCCGCTCACCGTCTCCGTCAAGAAGAGGTTCGCAGGCTTGAGATCGCGATGGACGATGCCGTTGGCGTGGGCCTCCGCGATCCCGTCGCACGCTTGCATCACGAGGTCGACCGCGTCGGCGATGCCCACCGCTCCGCTCGCGCGGGCCACCATCGCCAGGTCGTGTCCCTCGAGCAGCTCGCTCACGAGATAGATCGACCCGTCGTCGAGCGTCCCGCAGTCGAGGATGCGAGCGACGTGGACGCTGCGGAGCCGAGCCGCAGCGCGACCTTCGCGGAGGAAGCGGGTCACCGCCTGGTCGTCCCGGCGGACCTCCGGCTTCAGCATCTTCAGAGCGACGGGCTGATCGAGCACCACGTTGACGGCGCTCCAGATCTCGCCCATCCCGCCGGCGCCGATCGCGCGAACGAGTCGGTACTTGTCCGCGACCATCGATCCCGGAGCGAGCGTTTGGGAGGGACTCGTCGCCACGCGCCCCTCAGAGATCGTGCTTCTTGAGGAGCCGGTGCATGTAGCTGCGATCGAGGCCGGCCGCCTCGGCCAGCTGGGCGACGTCCTTCCGACCGTATCGGGCGACGAGCAGACCGAGGTACTCGCGCTCGAGATGGTCGTTGTACCGCTCGCGGAGGACCTTGAAGGGGAGCTCGATCGAGATGGGCGGGGGGCCGTCCGATGGCGCCGATGCAGTCGCCATCTCGGGGGGCGCGATCGACGTCGTCGCCGAGAGGCCGCGCGTCATGACCCAGGCGCGCTCCGGTCCGACCGCTACGGCGCGCTCGGCGAAGCTGCGAAGCTCGCGGACGTTACCCGGCCACGGCCAGCGCTCCATCTCCGCGATGATCTCGGGGCGCACGTGGATCGCGCGTCCCTCCAGGAAGTGCGCGAGGAGGAGCCCGATGTCCGACGGGCGCTCCCGAAGCGGCGGCACGAACGCCGGGAGCACGGCGAGACGGAAGTAGAGGTCTTCGCGGAAGCTCCCGCTCGCCACCATCGCGCGGATGTCACGGTGCGTCGCGGCCACGAAACGCACGTCGACCTTGCGGTGCTCGGCCTCGCCGACGCGCCGCACCGTCAGCGACTCGAGGACCCGCAGCAGCTTGGGCTGCATCGAGAGCGGCAGCTCGCCGATCTCGTCGAGGAAGACCGTCCCGCCGTCGGCGCTCTCGATCGCGCCGGCGCGCGCCGCGATCGCGCCGGTGAACGAGCCCTTCGCGTGACCGAAGAGCTCGCTCTCGAGGAGCGCCTCGGGGAGGGCTCCGCAGTCGACGACCACGAACGGGTGCTCCGCGCGACCCGAGGTCTCGTGGATCGCGCGCGCGACGAGCTCCTTCCCCGTGCCGGTCTCGCCCTGGACGAGGATGGCCGAGTCCGTGCGCGCATAGTCGGCGAGCACCATGAACATCTCGCGCATCGACTCCGAGCGAGCGACCAGCGAGCCGAGCTTGTCGTGGGGCCAGAGCGGCGCCTTCGCCGCTTCGGCCGCGAACGTGAGCGTCATCGTCGTCGCGCCGACGCGCAGCTCCGCGCCGGGCGAGATACGTGCGCTCTGCACGAGCACGCCGTTCACCCACGTGCCGTTCGTGCTCCCGAGATCGCGGACCCAGACGTGGCCGTCGGAGCGCAGCTCGAGCTCGGCGTGGAGCCGCGAGACGGCCGGGTCCTCCACCCGGAGCTGGACGCTCGGCGCCGAGCCGACGAGCGCGCGGCCCAGGAAGGTCTCCCTCCGCATCCCCGAGGCGTCCGCGAAGACGAGCACGGGCTTTCTCCGCGTGGCGAAAGTGCTCAGCTCGAGCGGACGCTGGACCGCGGTGTCCCGCTCGTCGGCCATGAACGCGAGAGTAGCACGAGGCTCTACCCGCCCTGATCCTCGGAGCCGCCTCCGATCGTCCATGCGCTTCCCTCGCGCGGCGGCGTTCGTGGCGAGGCGAGGTGGTCGCTACGGCGTCTTGAAGCAGGAGAGGCGCGCCCCGGGGATCCCGGCCGCGCGGCAGACGAACCCGAGCGGGCAGGGACAGGCCTTCGTGCAGGTGCTCCGTCCGCTCTGATCGCCCCGGACGCACGAGAGCCCTTGCTGACAACCGGCCTGGGCTCCGTCGCAGTCCGGCTGCCCGTTCGCGCAGACGCACTCGTCCCCGAGCGAGCCCGACCCTCCTCGGGTCCCCGCCGCGCCGTCGATCGCGTCGACCGAGCACGCGGCGGCAAGGGTCGCGAGGAGCAAGAGGAGGGGGCCGAGGGCGCGTCGCAGCATGAGGAGAGCATAGGACGCCCTCGACACCGACGCGTGCCGGCGCGTAAGTGTCTGAAATCACGTCGCAGGAGCCATGCGACGGACGCTGCGCGGAGTGGGTTGATCGGCGCCCCCGTGCGCGCTATCTTCGGCGCCCCAATTGGACGTCGCGATGCGGACCCCAATTCTCGGGTTCGCATTTTTTTTGTCTTCCGTCGGCATGCAGCACCAGAGCCTCCCTCCCAAGAGCACCCCTGGCTTCGATCGTGAACGGCTGAACGCCGTGATCGAGCCCGTCGTGCGCGCGCACGGGGCGGAGCTCGTCGACGTCGAGCTCAAGAACGAGAACGGCTGGGTGCTCCGCGTGTTCGTCGAGCGCCTCGGGGCCCTGACCGAGAAGATGAGCACGAAGCAGGCGGCGATCGCCCTGGCCGTGTGCGCCGACATCGCCCGCGATCTCTCGCCGGCGCTCGACGAGGCCGATCCCGTCCCGCATCGCTACCACCTCGAGGTGAGCTCCCCCGGCGTCGAGCGGCCGCTCAAGCGTGAAGCGGATTTCGCCCGCTTCACGGGCGAGAAGGCAAAGCTGAAGCTCCGGAACGCCCACGCGGGGCAGAAGGTCGTCGTGGGCGTCCTCGCCGGCGTGGACGGAGGAACGGTCGCCGTCGACGACGGAGCCCAGCGCCTCGCGATCCCATTCGACGACATTCTCTCGGCGCGGCTCGTCTTCGAGTTCGGGCCTGCGAGCAAGCCCGGCGGTTCGAAGCCGGGCAAGAAGAAAAAGGGGAAGTCGTGACCCTCGCCATCCCCGCTACCCCCGCTACGCGTGACTCGAAGAGGAAGACCATGGCCACTCAGCAGCAAGCAGCCGCGTCGGACGTGAACCTGGCCCAGGCGATCGACATGGTCGCCAAGGAAAAGGGCATCGACCGCGGGCGGCTCGTCAAGACCATCGAAGAGGCCATCCTCAAGGCGGCGCAGAGCGTCTTCGGGCCGAACCGCGAGCTCCAGGCGACGTTCAACGAGGAGACCGGTCAGGTCGACCTCTTCCAGTTCATGACCGTCGTGGACGACGTCTCCGACGACGAACGCGAGATCGCGCTCGAGGACGCCCAGAAGTACGGGCTCGAAGCGGACATGGGTGAGGAGCTCGGTTTCCAGATCTTCTGGCACCCGATGGACGCGAAGAAGGCCGCCGAGCAGGACAAGGAGTTCGGCGATCTCCTCATGGTGAAGCAGGCGCGCTCGCAGTTCGGGCGCATCGCGGCCCAGACCGCGAAGCAGGTGCTCTACCAGCGCATGCGCGACGAGGAGCGGGACCTCATCTTCCAGGAGTTCAAGGACAAGAAGGGCGAGCTCATCAAGGGCGTCGTCCGTCGCTTCGAGAAGGGGAACAACCTCATCGTCGACCTCGGTCGCACGGAGGGCATCCTCCCGTTCCGCGAGCAGACGCCGCGCGAGACGTACCGGCCGGGGGACCGCATCGTCGCGCTCCTCAAGGACATCGACCGCGAAGCGCGCGGCCCCCAGATCATCCTCTCGCGCGCCGACGCGAAGCTCGTCGAGAAGCTCTTCGAGAGCGAGGTCCCCGAGATCTACGAGGGCATCGTGAAGATCGTGGCGTGCGCTCGTGAAGCCGGCGCCCGCTCGAAGATCGCCGTCATGAGCCGCGACGCGGACGTCGATCCGGTGGGCGCGTGCGTCGGCATGAAGGGCTCGCGCGTCCAGGCGGTCGTGCAGGAGCTCCGCGGCGAGAAGATCGACATCGTCCCGTGGGACCGCGATCCGGCCCGCTTCGTCTGCGCCGCGATCCAGCCCGCCGAGGTCAACAAGGTGATCGTCAACGAGGCGGACGGGCGCATGGAGCTCGTCGTCCCCGACGAGAAGCTCTCGCTCGCGATCGGCCGCAAGGGCCAGAACGTGCGCCTCGCGTGGCACCTCACCGGCTGGAAGCTCGACATCATCAGCGAGTCGAAGTTCAAGCAGATGGAGGAGGACGCCATCGCGCAGCTCTCGCGCATCGAGGGCATCGGCGACGCGGTCGCCCGGAACATGTACCGCATGGGCTTCCGCGCCCTCGAAGAGGTGGCCGAGGCCTCCGAGCAGGAGCTCGCCGGCATCCAGGGCGTCGGGGCCGACCAGGCCGCGAAGATCCGCGGCGCGGCGGAGACGACGATGGAGAAGCTTCGTCAGGAGCGTATCCAGTCGGCCCAGTCGCGCGTCGAGCCGCTCACGGAGAAGGAGAAGCTCCTCTTCGTCCCGGGCTGCGGCGAGCGCACCGTGCAGCTCCTCGAAGACGCGGGCTACCGCAGCATCGAGGACATCCTCCGCGAGGACGAGGACAAGCTCGCGATCAAGAGCGGGCTCGGCATCAAGAAGGCGCGCGCGCTCAAGCAGGGCGCCGAGCAGTTCGTGCAGAACGAGTGGCGGCAGATCGAGGCCGGCCGCAAGAGCGCAGCGGCGGCCGCGGCGGCCGCGGCGGCCGCCAACCCCACCCCCTGAAGGATTCGACGAGACGAAACCGAGATGACGATGATGGTCGAGACGAAGCGAGACGAGCGGCGCGCGAGGACGGCGAGGAAAGCCGGCCCCGAGCGTACGTGTGCCGGGTGCGGTCAGCACGCGGCGCCCGACGAGCTCGTGCGCGTCGTGCTCGACCCGTCGTCGGGCGAGCTCGCGGTGGACCTCGCGGCCGGCGGCTTCGGCCGTGGGTCGTGGGTCCACCCGTCCGCCCCATGCGTGACGAAGGCGATCAAGGGCGGGTTCGCGAAGAGCTTCAAGGCGAAGGTCTCCGTGGAGCCACAGGCCTTCGGCGAAGCGCTCGTGCGCGCCGCGGATCGTCGGATCGAAGGCCTCCTCGGAGGCGCGCGGCGAGGAAAGTTCGTCGCGGTGGGCACGGACGCGGTCAAGGACGCGATCGTGCAGCGGAAGGCGGAGCTCGTCGTCGTCGCGACCGACGCGGCAGCGGCGGCCCGCCAGAGAGACGTCGAGGACGCGATCGCTCAGGGCAAGGCGATCGCGTGGAATGAGAAAGTTCGACTGGGAGCGCTCTTCGGGCGCGACGAGGTCGCGGTCTGTGCCGTTCTTCACCCTGGCCTCGCCGAGGCCATCCAAGGGGTGTTCCGAGCGTCCAGGCCGTTCACCCAAAGCGCTGGGAGTGTATCCGCATGGTGGTCTCGGGAGGTTCGATGAGCAAGGTTCGGGTCTACGAAGTAGCGAAGCAGCTCAATCTCGATCCGAAGGCGGTCGTGGGTCTGTTCCAGTCCATCGGTGTGACCGACGTGCGGAACCACATGAGCTCGGTCGACACGGACGCGGTGGAGCGGCTGAAGCGCAATCTCGAGAAGCAGAAGACCCACGACGTCGTCGAGGAGCGCATCCGGCGTGGCGCCGGCGCGGTCATCAAGCGTCGCGCGGTGGCGAAGTCGGCCGACCCGTCGTCTCCGGCTCCCGTCTCGCAGGCCGCGCCGTCCACGTCGGACGTCT
Source organism: Polyangiaceae bacterium (assembly GCA_022842465.1). GTDB lineage: Bacteria > Myxococcota_A > Polyangia > Polyangiales > Polyangiaceae > Labilithrix. The sequence continues at coordinate 7,092 of JALHPN010000322.1, forward strand.
CGTCCGGCATGAACGACGTCGCGTCTCGACGGGACCTCTCCGCGCTCGCGGCTCCTCCGTCGGTGGCGGTACCCGCCTCGTCGCGTGACGTGAGCGCCCATGCGGAGACCGCGGCGGTCCGCGCTCCGCTCTCCTTCCGGGAGGTCCCGGACGACCGCGCGAGCGCGCGCGACGTCGCTCCGCCGCCGGCTCCTTCGAGCGCTCGCGCGGTTCCGCCGGCCGCGCCGTCCGTCCGCGAGGTCG
>JALHPN010000323.1 GCA_022842465.1 Polyangiaceae bacterium
TGGTCGCCACTTCACGGCGCGAGAGCTCGGCGGCGAAGACGACGTTGAGCAGCTTGCTCTGTGCGTCGGCGGCGTAGTCGGTGAGGCGCCCCCCGGCCTCCAGCCCGACGAGATCGAGCTCCGCATTGCGATGCGCGATCGAGCTCACCGTCACGACGCGGCCATGGCCGTCGCGTCGGGCGGCCATCCGCACGCGATCGAGCAGTCCGAGCGTGAGCGCGAAGTGTGCGACGTGATTGACCGCGATCGTGAGCTCGAGCCCGTCCTGGCTCCGCTCGTTGTCTTTCGCGAACACGCCCGCGTTGAGCACCAAGGCGTGGATCGCGTCGTAGCGATCCGCGAGCCGATGCGCCAGCGCGTCGACCTCCGCGATGGACGACAGATCCGCGAGCGCGGTGTCGACCTCCGCCTCTGGCACCACCGTCAGCACCGCATCCATCGTGTTCTCGAGGCGCTCCTCGCTGCGCCCGTGCAGGACCACCCGGAACCCGCGCTTGGCGAGCTCGATCGCCGTGGGGATGCCGATGCCATCGGTTGCACCCGTCACGATCGAGGTCTTGGTCGTCATGGCTCAGGCGTGTCCTCTCACCGGCCCTCCGTCCAACCGAACGCATCGAGGCCGGCGAGACCTCGGGACTTCGACGCAATCCGCGTCGGAACGCGTCTCGAGCCAAGCTGCGACGCGAGCACGACTCCAAGCGGGATGCGCTGGCTCTGGCTGTGCTGCCTCCTTCTCGCTCCGGGCGCCGCTTCCGCGCAGGACGTGGGCATCGCATCCATCGAGACCCTGCGTGCGCGGGCGGCGGCGCGAGGCTTTCTGCGCGTGGATGTGCCCGGGTCGCGTGCGTACGAGGCTTGGTGCGCCGCGCCGCCCTGCGATGCGGGAGAGGATCGCTTCGAGCTCTACGTGCGCGACAGCGCGCTCGTCGAGCTGCACGTGGTCGATCACGCCGTCGGTGAGGGCTTCGTGCTCGATGGCACCTGGCAGGCCAGCGGCGCGTTCGGGTTTCGCTTCACCCGCGGCGACGAGTGCGGATTTCGCGCGACGTGATCACTCGTTTCGCCGCGATGTGATCACCGAGACCGCCGATCATGATCGGAGCGAAGCGACGTAGGCCATCGCTGGTGTCTCAGCTCTTCGAGCTCGTCCTCTCCTTGCCCTCCGTGCCTCGGATCGTGGGACCCGAGAGCGGGACCTTGTACGCGTTGTGGACCACCCGATCCAGAATTGCGTCGGCCACCGTCGGGTCGCCGATCCACTCGTGCCACTTCTTTTGGTCGAGCTGGCTCGTGACCACCGTCGAGGTCTTGCCATAGCGGTCCTCGAGCACCTCCAGGAGGTCATGGCGCTGGGCCTCCTTCGGCGTGCCGATCCCGAGGTCATCGAGGATGAGCACGTCGGCCTTCGCGAGGCGCGAGAGCAGGCGCGCGTACGACCCGTCGCTACGCGCCAGCGCGAGCTCGTCGAAGAGACGAGGCACGCGGCGGTAGGCGACGCGCAGACCCTTGCGACACGCCGCCTGACCGAGCGCACACGCGAGGTAGCTCTTGCCCACCCCGGTCTTGCCGGTGATGAGCACGTTCAGGTGCTCGACCACCCACGAGCACGTGCCCAGTTGCCGGAGCATCGCCTTGTCGAGCGCGCGCTCCGGTGAGAGGCGCACGTCCTCGATGCACGCGGTCGAGATCCTCAAGCCCGCGTCCTTCAGGAGGCGCGTCAGGCGGCGGTTGTCTCGCGCCATCCACTCGGCATCGATGAGCAGTCCGAGCCGCTCGTCGAAGCTCAGCGCTCCCACCTTCGGGTCCTTCCGCTGCGCGATCCACGCGATGGCCATCGCGCCCAGCCGCATCTCGTTCAGCTTCTCGATCGTCGGTTCGTTCAACATTCGCTCCTCCTCGTCGTTCGGGTTCGAGTCTTCTGCTTCATCGGTGTCTCCTTCTCGTTCGTGGTGCGGTCAGTGGTAGTAGTCGGGGCCGCGCACGTTCTCGTGCGCGATCGGCGCGCGCTCGGCCTCCTCCTCGCCGGGCAGCGCAAGAGACTCGCGACCAAGCTTCAAGAGGCGCTCGACCGGCTTGTAGCTGCGCGCTCCGAACATCAGCGCGTGCGCGCTCGCCCGCTCGAGGCGCGTGGGGCCGTACTTCCCGGCGAGACGCTGCAGGCCCTTGCATGACCGCCAGCCGACCTCTCGATGGAAGTTCGACTCCAGGATCCGCTTCACGAGCGCCGCGCACATCGGGCCCACCCCCTGCGCCCACTCGGTGATCGCGTCGCCGCCGGCGAAGACCGCGCGGTGAGCCTCGGGCATGTGCTCCGTCAGCGTCGTGTGCCGGTATTTCTCGTCGCTCCGCACATGCGATGCGACCCGCGAGCCGCGACGGAAGATCTCCACCGTCGTTCCGGTGAGGCGCGCCTCCACGTCATCGCCGCACAGCACGTACGGCACCGAGTAGTAGTGACCGTCCAGCGCGACGTGGTAGTCGGGCGCGACCTTCGCCCCGCGCCATTCCGAGATCACGTACGGCTCCGCCGGCAGCGAGAGGAGCGCATGGCGGTCGTACCGTTCGAAGAGCTCGCGGCGGCTCAAGCCCCCGAGCTTCTTCATCGGCCGCGCGTTGAGATCCTCCAGCAGCTCAGCGATCCGCGCGTTGAGCGACGCCAGCGAGAAGAACGTCTCGTTGCGCAGGCGCGCAAGGATCCAGCGCTGCGCGATCTGCACCGCAACCTCGACCTTCGCCTTCTCCTTTGGCTTGCGTGGCGCCGCGGGAACGATCGCTGTCCCGTAGTGGTGCCCGAGCTCCGCGTACGTGCGATTGATCGTCGGCTCGTACCGGCATGGCACGCTCACCGCGCTCCGCAGTTGATCGGGCACCGTCATCTTCGGCACCCCGCCGAAGTACGTGTACATCCGGACGTGCGAGCCGATGAAGTCCGCGATCTGCTGCGTCAGCGTCGCCTCCGCGTACGTCCGGTTCGACGCGCCGAGCACGCCGACGAACAGCTCGACCTCAACCTTCTCGCCCGTCCTCGGGTCGATGATGTGCGGCTTGACCCCGGAGTAGTCCACGAACCCCTTCTCGCCCGCTCGGTGCACCTGGCGCATCACGATCCCCGTCCGCGCGTGCCACGTCCGGTACCGGTCGCAGAACGCCGTGTACCGATACCCGTCGGGATGGGCGGCGAGATACTCGAGGTGCAACAGCTCCAGCGTCACGCCAGAGCGACGCAGCTCTCGATGGATGAACGCCGGGTCGGGCTCAGCGCGCCCCTCGCTCGAGTGCTTCGGCCCGCCGTAGAGGCGCCGCTCGAGCTCGGCCTCCTCGAGACCATCGACCTCCGCCCATGTCAGCCCGGCGCGCTTCGCGCGGTTCGCCGTCTTGCTCACCACGCCCGTGCTCTGCTTCGTCGCGCGCGCGGTCTCGCGCACGCTCAGAAGCACCGCCCAACGCAGTCGCAGGATCTCTTTCGTCTGGCTCATCGCAAGTCGCTCCATGGCTTCCTCCACTTCCTTCGAAGCGAGGGATGCCGGTGAGGGCGACCTACGTCAGCGTCTCGCTCGTGATCCGCGTCCCGGCGATCCCAGTGTTCACGCCGGCGATCCCGGTGTTCACGTCCCGGCGATCTCGGTGTTCACGCCGGCGATCCCGGTGTTCACGTCCCGGCGATCTCGGTGTTCACGTCACGGCGATCCGGGCGTTCACGCACCCGCGAAATCCGCACGCTGCTCTTGGTTGTTCGCGACGATGCTGACGTCGTAGAGGTGAGCGTGGTCGCGAAGTCTGAGGGGCATTCGATCGCGAGGACGGAGGGACGCCGGCGATCAGAAGGGCAGCTCGGTCTGCGAGGGGTCCTCGTGCGCGAGGACCGACGCGCGGTAGCGGCGTAGCTCGACGCGGAGGGCTCGTGCGGCATGGTCGAGGCGACGCGCCGCGAAGATGGATGGGGGGTCGTCGGGAGCGAGGTCGTCGATGCACGGGTGCTCGTACGCCAGGACGTCCGCGAGGACTTGGAGGGTCGCGTCCAGGATGACGAGCTCTGCGAGCTCGCGAGCACGAGAGAGTTGGCGTGGATCGGGACGCCTCACGCGAGCCTCTTTTTCGGCACGGGCTTGGGCTTCGCGGCATGTGCGAAGGCCTCGAAGTAGAGCTTCTCGTCGAGGAGCGCGATCTCGCGATCGAGAGCGACGGCCAGCAATTCGTCGCCGAGATTCATGAGCACGCGGTAGTTGCCGGCGGCGTGATCGACCAGCGTGTCCTTGAGCCCCTGCGTCATCAGCGCGGAGTTGCCGGCGCTCTCGAGGAGGTGGTCGAGGCACGCGGCGAGTTCATCGCGCGAGGCGTACTCCAGGACCAGGCGGCGCCGAATGCGACTGCCGAGCGGCATCAGCTCGGGCGCGCGGAAGCGCTCCGGCAGGCGTGCATCGCCGGCGAGCACGACGCAGAGGAGCTGTCGCGAGTCGAGCTCCTTGCTCGCCAGGACGCGGATCTCGTTGAAGACCGTGGCCTGCGCCTCCTGCGCCTCGTCGATGATGAGCACGGGACGCATCAGCGTCTGCGCGATGTGCTCGCTCCATCGATGTCGCAGTGCCTTGAAGCCGCCCCAGCGGTTGTGGGCCTGGAGCGAGACGCCGAAGAGGTCGCCGAGCTCGCGGTAGAAGTCGCTGGTGCGCGACTGCGGGTGCTCGACGACGCCCACGTTCACGTTGGGAAGACGACGAAGGCGGTGCGCCAAGAGGCGCAGCGCGACGCTCTTGCCCGTGCCGGGGTCGCCCGTGATCGCGACGAAGCCGCCGTCGGCGACGCCGAGCTCGACGCGACGGAGAAACGAGTCGACGACGGGCGTGACGTGCAGCGCCTCGATCGGGACGTCGGGGCGGAAGGGGTGAAACTTGAGTCCGTACTGCGCCTGGAGCCTGGGGTTCATGAGGTCTCTCCTTCGTCGTCATGTCTCTCGTGCTTGGGGATGTAGGCGGGCGGCAGGCCCGTCGCCGCGTAGTCGGCCATCAGCTTCCGCAGGAGCGGCGCGATGCCCGTGGCCGGCGGCGTGGCCGTGCTCGACGGCGGCGCGATCACGCGGCGGCGGCCATCGGCATTCGCGCGCTTGTCGAGGGGCAGGAGCGTCGCGAGGTGGCCTTCGGTCCGCGGGTCCACGAGGTGGACATGCGACAGATCCCAGCGCGCGACGCGCAGGAGCATCGTGGTGAGCGTCCGATAGGCGCTCGGCACCTCGAAGCGCACGCCCTCGACCGTGACGGTGCCGTCACTGCGACGCTGGGCGCGACGCACCTGCGTCCGGAAGGCGCGATCGAGCGTCTCGAGGCTCGGGCTCGGGCGCCCCACGTTCTTCGACGTGAGGTAGCGCTCGAGCGGACTCGTTCCGATCTCGGAGTGCTTCTCGCGCTGATACTCCTGCTCGACCCACGCGATCGTCGCGCGGTTCAGGAGCTCGAGCGTCAACTCGCGTTCGCCCTCGAGCATCGCGATCAGACGACCCTCGACCTGGCCCCAGAAGGATTCCTGCTTCCCGTTCTGCTCGGGCGAGTACGCGAGCGTCAGGTTCTGGGTCGCGTCGAGCCGCTCGAGACCCTCGCGGATCTCGGCCGCCTTCATCGCGGCGCCGTTGTCCATGAGGATGTTCCACGGAAGGCCGCGCTTGAGGACCGCCTGGACGATGCCGTCCTTGAGCGTCTCGGCGCTCTCGTCGAGGTACCACTGCGCGTGGCAGCAGAGGCGCGAATGGTCATCGAGCAGTGCGAGGATCTTCGGCTTTTTCCACTCGCCGCTCGGCAAGAGCACGGGGCGAGAGCCCTCGTGGAAGTCGAGGTGCCAGAGCTGATGAACGTGCTCGACCTCGTAGCTGCGCGTCTCGCGCGAGACGACCTCTTCGGTGCCTTGACCGCGCCGCCCTCCGCGCAGCTTCTTGTGTCGGTACAGGCCCTGAGCCTTCATGTACCGGCGCACCGTCGGGTAGGACGGCACCGGACCCAGCCCCGGGCGCTCGAGCGCGAGCGCGGCGAGGTTGTCGTGGTGGAGCTGGTAGGTCCATCGCGGATGCGCGGCGTGCTGCGCGCGGATCTCCGTCGCGAGCGCGGCGCCGATCGCGGGATGGGTGCCCGCGTGCTTGGGCACCTTGCGCGCGAGGGCGAGCGCCGGCTCGCCCTTGGCCGCCTTGGCCGTGTAGTACCAGCGCTCGATCGTCTTGAAGGCGAAGCGCTCGTACTCCCCCGTCGTTGGGTGCTTCCACTGCCGCGACGCAAGCTCCGTGATGCGCGCGCCGAGCTCTCCCGCCTCGGGTGGCGACGCAAGGAGCGACGCGATGATCGCAAAACGCAGACGGGCCCATCGCACGCTTGGGGGCGTGCTCTCGGTCTCGCTCATGACGAGCTCCTCGGCTCCGCGAACTCGCGCTCCACTGCGCGTCGCGGTCAGCGAGACCCTACGGCAGGCCATGTTTCATTGGGTAACGCCATCCTCTGCGCGTTAGATCGCGGCCCTCGGCGATCTCGACCGCCACGCCGGTCCGGTCGTCAGCGGCGACAGGAATCGCATCGCGGCCTCGAGCCGAGCCTCGACGCTCCCGCCCTCGAACACGGCGAGCATCCCGCCGGGCACGAGATCGATGTCGAGCGATGGCGCTCGTGACCGAAGCTCCACCCAGAGAGCGCTCGCAGCGAACACGGTGCGCCACCAGGTCATCCAACGCCGGACCGTCCGCGCGGCGACGCCGGTCGCGATGCGAATCACGCGGGCACGGTCGTCGATGAGCGGGACCAGCGCACACGCGACGAGGATCGCACTCTCCAGGTAGACCTTGCGCCCGAGGAAGCGCACGGAGGGCGGTGTCGCTCGCCGTCGACAGCCCTCGCGCGAACAGCAGTAGCTGAAGCGCTGCGTGAACTCCTCGCCGGCGCTCGCGAAGAGCGCTCCCCTGGGCTTGCGCTCGTAGTGCCCCACGCTGAGCGGCCCCTCGCAGTACCCGCACCCCGCCACGCGCGTCTGCTCCGCCCTCGCCGCGTCGATCGCCAAGAGCCGCGCGAAGAACTCCCGTCCCAACCTCACGTCGTGCATCATTTGAGTCACCTCCGGATCCAGCAACCCAGAGGTCGGCCCCTTCGGAGACTTCGATCAAGTTTCTGGAGGGGCCGTTTCCATGGTCCCTCGACGAACGTGATCAGGATCGGGCTCCACGCCCTCGATCTCCCTGCCCCCTCTCATTCGCGAGTGTCGCGAAGGCGCAGCGCGCGGTGATCCGCGAAGCGTTCGACGAGGCGCTCCGACGCGACCCGGAGCGACGCCGGCGCTGGGTTGTGCTCGTCGATGGCGACGCGAAGC
>JALHPN010000324.1 GCA_022842465.1 Polyangiaceae bacterium
TGACGGCGAGGAGCCCACCCCGGCGGGCGACGCCGCGGTCGCGACCGACGTCGGCTCGCCCTCGCCCTCGCCCGGCGCCGACGCGGGCACCGGCAACGACGCCTCGACGACGGCCCGGGACGGTTGCCCGCCGCCCGGCGACGGCGTCTGCGACGGCGGCAGCACGTGGCGCGGTCGCTGTTACTGGACGGTCCCCAACACGCGCGAGACCGACGCCGTCGCCGCCTGCGCCCAGGGCGGCGGATACCTCGTCACGACGACGTGCCAGGACGAGTGGCGGTTCGTCCGGAACCTCGTCTCGGTCGAAGACGCGTTCGTCGGCGCGCGCCTCGCCGGGGAGACGTGGACGTGGCGCACTGGAGAGCCCTTCGCGTTCGACGCTTGGTCGAGCGGCCATCCGCTCGCCACGACGGACGGCGGCTTCCCGTGCGCGAACATCGACAAGTCGTCGCTTCGCCTGGAGAACGACGTCGCCTGTCACGCGACGCGCACGCTCGTCTGCGAGCGCGGCGACCTCGCCTCACGCTGATCGGCGAGAGGCGAGGTCCGCCGGCTCGAAGCCGTCAGTTGCTGCGGACGATCGCGTCGATGTCGAAGAGCCCGCCGCGGATCGTCGAGGCCTGGGCGCCTCGCGCCGACGCCGACGCCGGCTCGAGGCCCGCCTTGCGGTAGCGCTCTGCGCCGCCGTTCAGGGGAACGATCCAGCCGTTCTTCGGGATCGCCACCTGGACCACCATGCCGATCTCGACGCTCTCCTTCGGCGCGAGCGCGAGGAGCGGGAACGCCGCGGCCTGCTCGGTCCACAGAGGGAGCACGCCCGGCATGCCCTCGTCGCTCACGTCGAGCGTCGAGGCGTCGTCCTTCAGCCCGTCGAAGAGCGCGGCGGCCGCGAGCGCGCGATCGTGGCTCGTCGAGTGCGCGACGACGTTCTCGAGGCCGGGGACCTGGCCACGCTCCACGTCGAAGCGAACGCCGATGGGAAAGGAGATGAACCGCTTCCCGGAGAGCAGCCGCGGCAGCTGCGCCTCCGTCTCGGCGATCCGCGCGTACGCGGCCGCGCGCTCCTCGAACCGGTTCGCCATCCGGTCCATCTTTCCGCTCCAGAGGGCGTCGACCTCGGCGCGCACGGCGTTCCGGTCCTTGGAGTGCCCGACGTCGCGCCGGTAGGCGAACACGGCCGTGAGGTACTCACGGAGCGCGGCGCGGTACTCGACCTTCGACTTCGACGCGACGGCGGCGAGCGCGCGATCGTCGAGCCGCGTGTCGAGCGTGTAGATCATCTTCGGCCCGTGCATGGCCTCCGCGCTGTGCGGGCCGGCCGCCTGGAGCGTGAGACGCAGCTTGGCGGCGGCGCGGACGACGCCCTTGAAGTCGTCCGGGAGGGGCCGGATGACCTGCTCGACCGCCTGGAGCCCCTGCTGCTGGAGACCCTTCATCTGCGCGCCCTCGACGAGGCTGCCCACGCAAGCGTCGAAGCTGGTCGAGGGCTGGGACGTGTCGCTCTGGAGCTGGCAGCTCGACCACGTCAATCGCTCCATCTCGTTGCCGAAGCGGTCGACCGCCTCGACCACGTCCTTGCCCCCGATGGCGAGCAGGGTCGCGTCGAGGTTGTCCGTGAGCATGTCGTCGTCGACGTGCTCGTCGCCGGCGCCCAGCGAGAGGAACAAGTTCGCCTCGCTCCGGAACTTGGACGGGTCGCGCGCGTCCAGCGTGGCGGCGGCGATTCCCGTCCGCTTGAATCCGTGACGCGTCTGGAACCAGCCGCCGTTCTTCTCGAGATGGTCGAAGAGGACCGCGCGCGCGCCGTCCGGCGTCTGCACGACGAACGAGCCCTGCCGCTCGACGACGGCGTGCTGGTAGACGTTCATCCCCCAGACCTCGAAGCCGAAGTTGCGCGTGCTCGTCGTCGCGGCACGCACCGCGTCGAGCTCGTTCACGACCGCGGGCTCTGCCTGATCGAGGTCGCGGTTGTAGAGGGCCTGCGCGAGCCGGAGATCGAACTTGAGGAGCTGCTCGAGCGCGCGCGTCGTCTCGTCGGCGTTGCCCTTGTCGAGGGCGAACTTGAAGCGCGAGATGCTGACCCGCGAGCTGGCCTGACCGACCGAACCCTCGATCTTGAAGGTGAGGTACTGGTTGATCCGCTTCTCGATCGCCTTCTCGACGACGCTCTGGAGGTCGAGGCTTCGCCCCGCGACCGAGAGCGGCCGCAGGCACGGTTGACCGTCATCGCAGATCGCCTTCACCCCCCAGCCGTCCCGGATGGCGGCGTGGAACGAGACACCGCGACCGTTCTCGACGCCGACGTCGACGACGACCTCGTCGCCGGGGAGCCGGACGAGCTGCACGTCGAGCTGCCCGCCGATGACGCCGGAGACGCCCGCGGAGGCGACGATCCGGTACGTGAGGCCTGCCGTGGGCTCGGCGACGAGGATGGGCGCTCCGACGCCGAAGTTCGCGCCGAGCTTGCCCTGACCTCGGAGCGCGAACATCTCGCCTGGCTTCATCGCCCGGATGTCGTCGACCCCACGGGGAATGACGAACCCGCGCATGCTCTTCAGCGCGCCGAGGGGCGCGGAGAGCACGCCTTGGATGTCGTCGTCCTTCGCGGCGACGATGACGCGCGAGGAGAGCTCCGCGTTCGCCTCGAAGCCGAGCGAGACGCCCATGCCGTCGACGAGGCCGCCCGCGTCGAAGCCCCAGCCATGGTTCAACCCCGCGCGCACGGAGAAGCCGGACTCGACGAAGTACTTGTCACGGCCCGACGAGAGGTGGTCGAGGCGGGCCTTGTTCACGCGAGTCCCGAGCTCGGACTCGCCGAAGCGAGCCGCGAGGCCGCTCACGATCGCGTCGAGCGCCTTGATCTCGGAGTTGTCGGGGAGCACCGCATTCGGTGCTGCCGTGGCGGCGTAGACCGTGGGCCGCTCGACGCGCGCCGACACGCCGTTGCCGGCGAGCGCGTCGTTCAGCTGATCGCTCGCGAAGCCGACGCTCACCCGCGTCAGGTCGGACAGGTCGAGCCTCCTCGCGTCCGAGAAGAGGACCTGGAGCTGCGACACCGCCTGCTCGGAGCTGTCCGATTCATCGCTCGCGGCCGTGCACGCGACGGCGGAGAGAGACAAGAGACCCACGAGACCGATCACACGCGAACGCTTCATTGGTTGGTTCCTCGGGAACCAGACCTTCACGAGATGTGCCGATGTGGGCTCACGTGAGTGTCGGCTGCAATCTGGCCTCCGGGGCGCCCTGCGGCCTCGTGGCCGAGGATCCGCCGATCCCGCCGACCGTCAGGCGAGGCGCGCGTGCGCGGCGGCCGCGACGACGGCGAGGACGCGATCGAGGAACGGCTCGTTCCAGATCGGTGCTTCGAGACGGATCCGCACCTCCGTGGGGGAGACGGCGATCGTCATCGACGGGCTGTCCAGGCTCGTGATCGGTGCGGCGATCGCCTGCTTCAGCGCGGGGGCGGTCAGCCAGGCGCGGGCCGCGGCGACGTCGTCGCTGTGCGTGCGCACGAGCCCGGTGAACCCGGCGTCCCCCGTCCACACGGCGTCCGGCGCATGGACGGACGGGCCCGTGCGGAACGACAGGGTGAAGACGACGGGGGAAGGCACCATCGGGCGGAGGCTCACGTCGGTGAAGCCGTTGACCCCCGCGCGCCTCGTGTTCACGAGTGCGTGCGAGCGGAGCTGGAAGGGGACGCCCCCGACGCTCCCTTCCAGCGTCGAGACCTCGACGCCCTGGCGTGAGGAGCCCAGGAAGACGGGCGGGATGAAGCGAAGGCTCCGCTTCTGAGCCCAGGCGGTCATCTGCTTCAGCCGCGCCTTCGGGGCCTCGATGAAGATCCACCAGAGCCCGAGCGCCGCTGCGGCGCCCACGACGGTGAAGAAGACGGCCTGCGCGACGTCGTTGCTCATGAAGGGCTCCCGCGCGCGGCCGGAGCCGACGCGCGTGCCCCGCCTCTCAGGGCACGGGGTCGGGCTTCACGCCCTTGAGCGACGCCGTCTGGCAGCCGAGCTCGACGCCCGTGGGACCGTCCTTGGTCTTCACGATCTTGAACTCGACGCGGCGGTTGGTCTCCCACGCCGCCTCGTTGTGTCCCGGATCCTCGGGGCAGTACTCGCCGTAGCCCTTCGCGCGGATCCGGGTGCGATCGACCTTCCGCGTGATGAGCGCCGCCATGACGCTGTTCACGCGGTCCTGCGTGAGCTTCAGGTTGTACGCGTCGTCGGAGCGCTCGTCGGCGTGACCGGCGACCTCGATGAGCACCAGCTCGGGGTGGTGGATGATCGTCGTCGCCACCGCGTCGAGGATCTCGTTCGACTCCGGCAGGATCTCCGCCGACGCCGTCCGGAACTTGATCTTCTTCAGGATGGTGATGCCCGTGTCCGTCAGGATGACGCTGCCCTTGTCGGGGCAGCCGTCCTCGTCCTGGAAGCCGTTGTAGGTCTCCGGCTCGTTCGGGCACTTGTCGACGACGTCGGGGATCTGGTCCTTGTCGTTGTCCGGATCGGGGCAGCCGTCCAGGTCCTCGAACCCGTCCTTGTCCTCCGGATCGTTGGGACACATGTCCTTCTTGTCCGGGATCCCGTCCTTGTCGTTGTCCGGGTCGGGGCAGCCGTCCAGGTCCTCGAACCCGTCCTTGTCCTCCGGATCGTCCGGGCACTTGTCCTTCGAGTCGAGGATGCCGTCGCCGTCGCGATCGCCGTCGGAGCCCTCGGGGCACCCGTCCTCGTCCTGATCGCCGTCGCGATCCTCGGGCTCGTTCGGGCAGCGATCGTCCTTGTCGAGGATGCCGTCGTTGTCGTTGTCCGGATCGGGGCAGCCGTCCTCGTCCTGGAAGCCGTCGAAGTCCTCCGGCTGGTCCGGACACTTGTCGAGGTCGTCCTTGATGCCGTCGCCGTCGCGGTCGCCGATCGAGGGCTCGAAGATGAAGCCGACGAAAGCGCGGAAGTCGGCCGTCTCGAAGCCCGACGTGTAGCGCGAGCCGGCGCCGACCATCAGGTAACTGTTCCGCTCGACGAAGATCTTCACGCCGCCGACGAGCTCGTTCGACGGCTTCACCTTGGACGCGGCGTCGGAGAGGAGGAACGTCGCGTACGTGTCGGCGACGAGGTCGACCGGCTCGAGCACGCGATACGCGAGGCCGAGCCCGTAGGTGAGGCGGCTGCCGTCTCGGAACTCGCCGTCGCGAAGCGTGAGGACGGTGTTCGACGCCTGGTGCCAGCGGTAGCCGACGTTCGCGCCGACCTTGAACTGACCGAGCGATCCGAACCGCTTCTCGGCGATGATCTGCGGCCACGCCCACACGCTCGGGTCGGCCGCGCCGCTGCGGGGCGCCGCGTCCGTCACCGGGAGGCCCACCTGCACGCTCGCGGCGAGCCCGAAGCCCTTCTCGACGCGCAGGATCCTCCCCTTGGCGTGGAGCGCGACGAAGCCGAGGTTCTGCGAGTCGAGCTGGTTCGGACGCCACTGGAGCTGCCCGCCCGGCCCCACCTGCGTCGGCTGCGGCGGGACGGCGGCGTTCTGCTGCTGGTCGCCCGCGAGGAGGTTGACGGGCAGGGTCAGGCCCGCGACGAGGAAGTTCGCGATGCCGTAGTTGAAGGCGAACGTGCCCTGGAACGAGTCGTTGATGAGGCGCGGGCTCTCCTGCCCCCGGTCGGCGACGCGGAGGAGGGATCGGCCGTAGTCGATGACCAGCCCGAAGCTGATGTCGTTGGCGCCGAGGATGTCCGACCCGTTGGTGTGGAAGAACCCCTTCGAGTCGAGGGCCGGGCGGAAGAGGTGCGTGTCGAACCCGTCCCCGTTCTCCGGCGGGACGAGCTCGGCCTGCGCTTGCGCGCTCGCCCGACCCGCCACGAACAGACTGCTGACAAGAGCGGCGACAGCGATCGATCTGTTGGCACGCAAGCTCACGCGAGCACGCTACCACAACCATCTGTGGCGGTGAAAAACGCGGTGCCCCGTCCAGCACCTCCGATATGCTGGCCTCATCCGATGCGGAGACTCGCGAGCGCGCTCTTCGCCCTGCTCGTCGTGCTGGCGGCCCCGGCGCTCGCGCGGGCCGACCTCTCGTTCGAGGGGCGCTGGCGGCAGAGCGCGCTCCGCGAGGACTTCACCGTCCGGCAGTGGCTCCCGGGCTGCGGCCCCGAACCCCAGTCGTCGAGCAGCGGCGGCGGCGAGATCGTCTCCGTCCGGCTCGAAGGCGACGAGCTCGCGTTCGTCGGGGGGGGGCGCGTCTACCGGAGCAACGCCTGCTACGACCCGATGCCCACGCTCGCGCGCGAGACCCACTCGCGCGATCCGAACGGGCGCACGTGGCGGACCCGCTGCTCGACGCCTCCCGGCGATCCCCGTCGCGCGGTCCTGAACACGCTCGTCGTCGCGACGACCGACACGCGCCTCGACGTGGTCGAGACCGGTCGCTACGAGATCGTGGTCGCGACCGGCACGTGCATGGCCGACGTCAAGCGCACGCGCTCGTGGGACCTCGTCACGGAGGAGAAGCCCGCCGCGAGCCAGGCGCCGCCGCCGAAGGAACCGCCGAAGGAGAAGCCCGAGCCGAAGCCGGCCGCCTGCGACTCCCCGGGCGACCCGTCCCGCCTCGAGGTGCGTCCGTCGCGGAAGCTCCTCCGGACCGGGGAGTCGTTCCAGCTGAAGAGCGTCGTCCTCGACGCGCGCGGCTGCGCGACCCGCACCGCGACGACGTGGAAGCTCGCGCCCGGGGCCGACGCGCGCGGCGTCACGGTCGACGGCGCCGGCAGGGTGACGGTCGCCGACGACGCGCCCGAGAGCAGCGTCGAGATCATCGCGACCGCGGCCGGCAAGGACACGCGGGTCACGATCGACGTCTCGAAGCCGAGCAACTACGACGAGCTCCTCGCGCGCTCGGGCCTGAACGCCGAGGGCGAGAACGACGCAGCCTCGGTCGTGAGCATCGGGACGCAGTCCATCGGCGCCGGCGAGGGACGTGTCGAGGATCGCGCGCGAGAGCGGCGGCTCACCTTCATCGCCATCGTCGGCGCCGCGCTCGCCGTCCTCGCGGTCGTCGGCGTCCTCCTCTTCCGGCGATCACGCCGAGCCGCGGCGCTCGCTCGCGACGCCGAGGCCCGTCACGAGCAGCGCGTCGACGAGGTGATGCGGCGACGGAAGGAGCGCGCCGACGAGCACGCCGCGCAGCTGCGCGCGCACGAAGAGAGCGTCGCCGCGCGCGCC
>JALHPN010000325.1 GCA_022842465.1 Polyangiaceae bacterium
CGTCCGCGGGAGCGGGCCGGCGCCGCGTCACGTGACGCCGCTGGCGCCTCCGGCCGAACGCCGGCGGGACGGCGCACGCGGGGAGCGCTTCGAGCGTCCGGAGCGCCCCGAGCGCTTCGAGCGTCCGGAACGCGGCGCCGAGCGCTTCGACCGCGGCGATCGCGGTCCGCGAGACGATCAGGGGGAAGGCGGCGCATTCGCGACGCCGAGTCGGAGACCCATGACGTCGGGCGATCCGAGCTTCCGTCCCTTCCGGATCTCGTGGGGCCAGATGCAGGGAGCGGACGCGCGCCGACTGCTCGCGGTCGTGTGCCGCCGCGGCAACATCCGCGGCTCCGACGTCGGCGCGATCCGACTCGCGCCTAGCTTCTCGGTCGTCGAGGTGCGCGGCGACGTGGCGGCCGAGTTCGAGCGTGCGGCTCGCGTCCCCGATCCGCGCGCGCCGCGGGTGCAGATCCGTCCGTGGGTCGACGAGGGCGGCGAGCGCCCCGAGCCCCGTGCGAGCCGTGACGCTTTCCCTGCTCCTTCTCCCGTCCCGCCTCCCGTCCCGCGCGAGCGGCCGTCGCGAGCACGGCCGACGCCGGTCGCCGACGAGCCGGAGCCGGCCGTGCCGGCCGAGCGGCCCTCCCGCGCGCGCCCGAAGGCCGACGAGGCCACGAACGGTGTCATCCCGCCCGAGCGACCCTCGCGCGCGCGCGCCTCGAAGGGCGACGACTCCGCCCCCGCGATCCCGCCCGAGCGACCCTCGCGTGCGCGCGCCTCGAAGGGCGACGACTCCGCCCCCGCGATCCCGCCCGAGCGACCCTCGCGTGCGCGCGCGTCGAAGCTGGACGAGACGCTGATCATCGTGCGGAAGGACGAGGAGCGCCCTCGCTACGGCGCGAACGCGCGGCCGACCCCCCGCGACCTGCGACCCGAGCGTCCGGCTCCTGCCGACCGAGCCGCGCGCGGACCCGGACCCGACCGCGATCGCGGACCCGCACGCGACCACGATCGCAGCCGCGGACCCGGACCCGCGCGCGACCGCGGACCCGGACCCAACCGCGGACCCGCACGCGATCACGATCGCAGCCGCGGACCCGCGCGCGACTACGATCGCAGTCGCGGACCCGGATCCGACCGCGGCCCCGCGCGCGACCGTGGACCCGGACCCGACCGCGGCCCCGCACGCGACTACGATCGCAGTCGCGGACCCGCACGCGATCGCGGACCGGGCCCCGCACGCGGACCCGCCCCCGCCCCCACGCGTGACCGCGCCGCGGAGCGCCCCGAGCGCACGAAGCCGCCGCGCATCATCCGCGGGCCCGTTCGTCCGCGCGACGACGCCGACAAGAAGCCCAAGAAGCGCTGACGTCCTCTCGCACCGGCCCTCGACGCCGACCTGGCCTCAGATCCGGCTGGTCTCCAGCCAGTGCGGGTTCCGCTCGGTCCCGTCGAAGCGCGTCGTCGTCTTGAAGGCTTCGAACGCTCCCCTCTCGGCGTGCGTCTTCGTGCGCGCGAGGAGCGACGCGACGGCCTCTCCAGACATCGGCGCGAACGACAGCGCCGCAGCGATCGCCTGATCGAGGATGGGCATCGTCTCGCAGCCGGTGATGACGACCGACGTCGGCAAGTTCATCGCGTAGTGGAGGCACTCCTCGGCCGTGACCGCCTTGCTCTGGAGGATGACGCCCGACCCGAGCGCCTTCATGCCGAGCACGGCGATCCCCTTCTCGACGAGGACGGGGAGCACCTTCTTCTCGAACGAGCGATAGTGCGCGTCCATCACGTTGAGCGGCATCTGCACGGCGTCGAAGGAGACCCCGTGAGCGTCGGCGGCGCGCAACATCGCGAGGTGGATGTCCGGATCCTTGTGGCCGGTGAAGCCGATGAAGCGGAGCTTCCCGGCCTTCTTCGCCTCGAGGAGCGCCTCCATGCAGCCCCCTTCCCCGAAACAACGCTCCGGATCCGACATCCGGATGATCTCGTGGATCTGGACGAGGTCGATCCGATCCGTCCGGAGGCGCGCGAGCGACTGGTCGATCTGCTCTTCGGCTGCCTGCTTCGTCCGTCCGTCGATCTTCGTCATGAGGAAGACGCGGTCGCGATAGCCGTCCGCGAGCGCCTTGCCCATGCGGTCCTCACTCTTCCCCTCGTTGTAGTCCCAGCAGTTGTCGAGGAACGTGACGCCGCGATCGATCGCGCTCCGTACGAGCCGGAGGCTCTCCTGCTCGTCCTTCTGCAAGCCCATGTGAAAGCCGCCGAGCCCGACGAGCGACGTCTCGATTCCTGTCCGGCCGAGCTTCCGCTTCGGCATCCGGGACGCGCTCTCGCGCGCCGGCGGCGTCGCGATCTGTCCCTCGCGGGGCGCGCCGGGCTGGGGCCCCTTCGGCGGCTCGTCTTGCCTTGCGGCGGCGCCGCCGCCATCGGGCCCGAGGCCGCCCTTGCAAGCCGAGGCGAGCGCGGCGGCGAGGGCACCGCCGAGGAGGGAGCGTCGAGGCAGAGGTCGCGAGGAACGGTCCATGACGAGACCGTTGCAGCGCCCGTGCCCGATCGAGCGGACGCGCTGGCGCGTCCGCGCGCTACTTCTTCGCGGGCGCGGCCGGACGCGCCGGAGGCGCCACCTTCACGAACTTCAGCGTCATGCGATCGCTCTCCCCGATCGCGAGATACTTCGCGCGATCCTGCTCGCCGAGGCGGAGCGTGGGCGGGAGGGTCCAGACGCCTTCGGGGTGGTCCTTCGTGTCCTTCGTGTTCGCGTTCACGTCGGACTTCTGCGCGAGCTTGAAGCCGGCGGCCTCGATCTTCTCGATGACCCACTTCTCCGGGAGGTAGCCCTTCTTCGCGGACTCCTCCGCGACCGCGTCCGCCTTGGCCCGGTGCTCCTCGATGCCGAGCACGCCGTTCGGCTTCAGCGTCTCGCGCACCTCCGCGATCCACGCATCCCACGTCTTCGAGTTGACCCAGCCGTGGAGCCCGCGCATGACGAGCACCATGTCGACCTTGCCGTCGTGCGGGAGCTTCGGCGTCTTGCCGTCGACCGTGACGGTCTCGACCTTGCCGTACGCCTCGGGGAGCCGGTCGAGGAACATCTTCGTGCGCTGCGCGTAGTAGGTCGAGCGCTCGTCCTCCGGGCCGCTCGCGTCGCCGTTCGTGACCATCAGCTTGCCGCTCTTCGCGAGGGCCGGCGCGAGCAGCTCCACGTACCAGCCCTCGCCAGGGCCGATCTCGAGCACGGTCATGTTGGGCTTGAAGCCGAAGAGCTCGAGGGTCTCGACGGGATGCCGCTGCGCATCGCGCTCCGCGTTCCCGGGCTGCCGGTGCTTGCCCGCCATCGCCGCCTGGATCGCGACCTTCCCGTTCGCGTGGCTCTTCTCCGCGAGGGCCTTCACCGACGCGCGGAGCTCCGGCGTGAGGCGAAGGACCTCCTTGTCGTGGGCCGCCTTCATCTTCGCGCGGTCCTCGGCGAGCGCCTTCTTCGCCTCTTCCTTCTTCCGCTCCTCCGCCGAGAGCTCCGGAGCCTTGGGAGCCGGCTTCTCTGCCGAGGCCGTCGTGACCGGGGGCACCGCCGGCGGCGGCGTCTGCGCCACCGGGGGCGCGGTCTCCGGCGGGGGCGCCCCGCCGCACGCGAGGGCGAGGTGGGCGACGACGACGGACGCGACGGCGGAGCCAGCGAGACGCTTCATGCGGGCAGTCCTAGTGCGGCACGTCCCGCACCACAAGGACATCTCGGTCTCCGACGGTCCGTCCCTGATCACTCCGTCGCGGCGCGGCGATGTCGCTTGGGCGTCGGGTCTTCGTGGACGACGACCCGCGTCCCTGCGCGCTCTTCCTTCGCGAAGACGCCGTGCCAGCCCTCCGGTAGCTGCGGGTCTGCCCAGTGGAAGAGCGTGCGCGCGTCCTCCGGCGCCATGTTCACGCAGCCGTGGCTACGCATGTTGCCGAAGACGTCGTGCCAGAACGCGCCGTGCAAGGCGTAGCTGCCCTGGAAGTACATGACCCAGGGCACGTCCTCGATCGAGTAGGGACCGTCCGATGCGACGTCGCCGTCCATCGTCGTCGACACGTGCTTCTCGCGGATCCAGAAGGTGCCCGGCGGGGTCGGGAAATCCTTCTCCTTGTCGACAGGGTTGCGTCGGCCCGAGGAGATCAACGTCGCGAAGACGGGGCGTGTCCCCTCGAACGCGACGAGCGCCTGACGCGTGAGGTCGACGTCGATCCACTTCTCGGCGGGGCCGAGGTCGGTCGGGCGCGAGGGCTTCGCGAGCTTGAGGTCGGCGAGTCGCACCCAGAAGCCGCCGGCGGCTTCGTGGAACGTCTGCCCGTCGACGACGTACGTACGACCTGTGAGGAGCACGGAGCTGCGCTTCGGGAGCTCGGGGCCCCAGGCTATCTTCGTCTTGTCCTCGTTCGGGAGGAGCTGGTGGGCGGCGCCGTGGAGGACGAAGCCGACCGCCCCCGTGACGTCGGACGCTCCCGCGGAGGCGTCGGGGTCGAGGGCCTCGGCGAACGGCGTGTCCGCGAACCAGGAGCCGCGGTGCTTCGTCACGCTCGTCTGGAGCATGATCTTGTCGTAGGGCGTCGCGAACCCGTACGTCGTGCGCCACCAGCGCGTCCCGGCCGCCTTGAAGTCGCGATCGAGCGCGAGATAGAAGCCGCGCGCCATCTTGCGCACGAGGACGCCGCGCCCGCGGAGGTCCTTCAGGCGCAGCTTCACGGGGGGGCCGGCGTCCTTCACCGGAGCGGTCTTCTCCTCGCCCTCTTGCGCCTCGTGCTCTCCCTCGTCGACCGCGCTGACGGCGCTCGCCGTCGCCTCCGCCGCCCTCGCGCTCGTGACCGGCGACGGCTCGTCGCCGGCGCCTTCCCGAGCGGCGTTCGCCTCGTCGCGTGAGCCCTCGCGTCGCTCGCCCTTCTCGCGCTTGCTCTTCGCGGTGCTGCCGCCGCCGCCCTCGAACTTCTTGCGGTCCTCCTCCGCCAGCACGCGCCGGTAGAGGGGCGTCCCATCCCCGAGGTTGACGCCGTACCGGTACGGGAGCCCCGCGTCGCGGTCGGCCTGCTTGGGGGCGAGGCGGACACGCGGGCTCGTGAGATCGCGGGTCACGAGCTTCCCGCAGACCCAGCCCCCGGTCGCGACGGCGAGCCAGCCGTCCTTGCAGTCGTCGTTCACGAGGGGCTTGTCCCAGACCTGGGTCGTCGCGCCGTGGCGCAGGTACCCGAGGCGCTTCGAGCCGGTGCCGCTCTCGGGCCACGCGGGCATGTCGATGACGGATACGGCGAAGCTCGTCGCGCCGACCGCGACGAGGCTGCCGCGGCCCGCGTCGACGGCGGACGCTGTCATCGCGTCCGCGGCGAGGGCGGCGCCCGTCGCGACCACCGAGGCATCTCCCGGAGCGTCGCCGCCGCGCGTCTCGTCCCCGCGCGGTCGCGTGCACGCGACGCCGATCATCGACGTCGCGCCGAGGACCGCGAGGCAGGCCGTGAGACGGTGGAGACGAGGCGACGGCACGCGGCCCCTCCGATAGCGCGGTTCTCGCGGACACGAAAGCCCCACGCGGCACGGACCCGTGTACCCTCGGCCCCCCTTCGGGAGGGATCGCACATGAGACACGTTCGCAAGAAGCTCGCCATCGCCGCCACCGCCGTCGTGACGCTCTCGTCGCTCGCCCACGAAGCCGACGCGTTCTGCGGCTTCTATGTCGGCGGCGCCGGCGCGAAGCTCTTCAACGACGCGACGCAGGTCGTCCTCATGCGCGAAGGGACGCGCACCGTCCTCTCGATGGAGAACCACTACAAGGGGCCGCCCGCGAAGTTCGCCATGGTGGTCCCCGTCCCCGTCGTCCTCCAGAAGGAGAACGTGAAGACGCTCACGAAGGACGTCTTCGCGCACGTCGAGCAGCTCACCGCTCCCCGTCTCGTCGAGTACTGGGAGCAGGATCCGTGCGGTCCGCAGTACGAGATGCGGAAGCGCGCGATGGGCGCACCGATGCCGCCGACGTCGATGGCCGCGCCGGCCAAGGAGAAGGACGACCTCGGCGTGAAGATCGAGGCGCAGTTCACGGTCGGCGAATACGAGGTCGTCATCCTGAGCGCGCAGGACTCCTCGGGGCTCGACACCTGGCTCCGGCGCGAGCAGTACACGATCCCCGACGGCGCCGAGCCGTACCTCCGGCCGTACGTCACGGCAGGCAGCAAGTTCTTCGTCGCGAAGGTCGATCCCACGAAGGTGAAGTTCGAGAACGGCGCCGCCGTCCTCTCGCCGCTCCGCTTCCACTACGACTCGGACACCTTCTCGCTCCCCGTGCGCCTCGGCCTCATGAACTCGTCGGGGACGCAGGACCTCATCGTCACCGTCCTCGCGAAGGGCACCCGCTACGAGGTCGCGAACTACCCGAACGTGACGATCCCGACGAACTTCGACGTGGCCGAGGCCGCCCGCGGCAAGTTCGGCGCCTTCTACGCGACGCTGTTCGACAAGGCCCTCGCGAGCAAGCCGAAGGCCGTCGTCACCGAGTACGCGTGGTCGTCGAGCACGTGCGATCCGTGCCCGAGCCCGCCGCTCTCCGCGAGCGAGGTCAGCGTCCTCGGCGCCGACGTGCTCGCGCCCTCGATGGACGAAGACGCCCCGCGTCGGGGCCGCCGCTTCCCGCAGAGCGACTTCGTGGTCACGCGCCTCCACGCGCGCTACGCGAAGGACTCGCTCGGCGAGGACCTCGTCTTCCGTGCCGGCGAGCCGATCGTCGGTGGTCGCGAGGTCCGCGACGGTCAGGGGCAGCTCGAGCACGACGCGAAGGTGACGCCCGGCGGAGCGAACAACTTCCAGGGGCGCTACGCGATCCGCCATCCGTGGACGGGGCCTGTCTCGTGCGCGAACCCTCGCCGCGGGATCTGGGGCGGTCCGCCCGGCGGCGGCAAGCCTACGACGAGGCCCGCGGTCGACCTCGCGTTCGCGCCCCGCGGAAGCGTGCAGCTTGCAACCTTCGTGAAGGGGACCGTTCCGCAGGCGTTCGCGCTCCCGGGCGCGCCGATGCCGCTCGGCTCGCCGGTCGTGCCGGTGCCTCCGGCCGCCGCGTCGCCGGGCGCCGCCCCGACGGGCAGCACGAAGGTCGCGCAGGTCACACCTCCGGGCGGGACCGTGGGCGACGCCCCCTCCGGCATGGGCCCCGGCGAAGGCGACG
>JALHPN010000326.1 GCA_022842465.1 Polyangiaceae bacterium
CGGCACGACCGGCGCCACGCTCGAGGCGCCAGACGCCTTCGCCGAGGGAGGCGCCCCGCGGTCGCGGAAGACCGCGACGAGCGCGAGGCACGCGACGGCGACGACGGAGCCGACGACGAGCCGCGATCGGCCGCTCGGTCCCTCGGCAGGCGTGGCGGCGCTCACCGCGCGACCGAGCGGCGACGACACCGGCGTCGCGGTCTCCGTGAGCTTCGGCGTCGACGAAGCCTCCACCGACTCCGGCAGCGTCACGGCCTCGGCCTTCACGGCCGGACGGACCGTCGCGCCGAGCTCGTCGTCACCGCGACGCGTCGACGGCACGACCACGATGGGCGCGCTCTCGGGCGCCGTGACCGCCGACGCCGGTGGAACGCTCGCCGCCCCGAGCACGCGCGCCGTCCGCTCGGCGGAGAGCGACGCGACCGCGGAGTCGCTCGCGAACCCGCGGAGCGCCTCCGCGAGCTGGGCCACAGAGGCGAAGCGGTTCTCCGGCTCGCTCGCGAGGCAACGCGCGACGACGAGCTCGAAGTCCAGCCCGACGTCCGGCACGAGCGCGCCGAGCCGCTCCGGCGCGTTGCGCAGGATCTGACCGACGACCTCCGGCATGCTCTCGCCCGAGAAGGGCCGACGCCCCGCCACGAGCTCGTAGAGGATGACCCCGAGCGACCAGATGTCGCTGCGCGGATCCACGTCCCTGCTGGAGACGAGCTGCTCCGGAGACATGTAGTGCGGCGAGCCCATCATGGTCGCGGTTCGCGTGATCGGCGCCGCGCTCCGGTCCTCGAGCTTGCTGATGCCGAAGTCGAGGACCTTGACGATCTGCCGCCGGTCGCGCTGCTTCGCGAGGAAGAGGTTCGAGGGCTTCAGATCGCGGTGGACGATCCCCGCCGCGTGCGCTTCGCCGATCGCTTCGAGCGCCTGCAGGACGTAGTCGACGGCGAGAGCGCGCGGGAGGCGCGCTTCGCGGTCGAGGAGCTCCCCGAGGTCCTGTCCCTCGAGATACTCCATCACCATGAAAGGCGCACCCGAAGGCATGCGGCCGGTGTCGATGACGCGGACGACGTGCTGGCTCTGGATCCTCGCGGCGGCCTTCGCCTCGCGCGCGAAGCGCTCGACGAGCTCGGGGTGCGCGAGCGCCTCGGGGAGCAGGAACTTGAGGGCGACCTTCTGATCGAGATCGACGTGCGTCGCCGCGACGACGACCCCCATCCCGCCCTGCCCGAGCACGCGCTCGACGCGGTACTTGTCGAGGACGACGTCGCCCTCGGAGACCGGCGCGGTCATGGCCTAGAACGCCCTCTTCTTCGTCGCGAAGACGAGCGCGGCGTCGGCCCGGACGTACGACCAGAACACGTGCGTCCCGTCCACGACGACCGCCGACACCGGCTGGTTCTGACCTGCCGTCTCGGGGAACCCCTCGGCGGGGAGCACGCTCGAGGCGTGCTTGCGCCGCACGAGGCCGTACTTCCGCGCTCCGTCGCGCGCGTCGGTGAACGCGCCGCCCCAGTAGACGTACTCCGAGTCCACCGCGAGCGCGGCCGGCGGCGCCAGGGGCGGCGGCGCGCCCTGGACGAAGACGTCGGTCCCGGAGGCTAGCTGCTGCTCGCCTCCGCCGGACGTGGAGACCGAGAAGACGCCTCCCTGCGCGAGGGTCACGCCGTCGCCCGGCACGCGCAAGCCGAAGAGCTTGCCGGGTACGCGGTCGTCGGTGGCGAGCGCGGTCACGATGCCGCTGGAAGGCGACGCCGGGAGGATCTCCGTGAGGGCCCCGGCGGTCTGGCACGGCACGGTGCAGACGCTGATCGAGCCGTCCACGCCGCCGAAGAAGAGCCGACCGCCGCTGTAGTGCATCGAGGAGACGGGCGCGCTGGACGGCCCGATGCGCGGCTCGAGCGCCGGCGCCGCGAGCGGGATCGCGAAGAGCCCGGGGGGGCCCCCCGTCGAACCGAACACGTAGAGCTCGCTCGCGCCGAGGGCGATCACCGGAGGGCCGCCCGCGGCCTGGAAGGGGAACGTCTGACAGGGGCCGACGACCGTCGCGTCACAGATGCGGACGCCGTTCGTGGTGGAGACCGCGACCGTCGACGCCTTCGGCAGAGGGCCGACCTGCACGAGGGCGGTCTGCGGCGCGGCGAAGTCCGTCACGATCGAGAGCTGCGCCGGGTTCTTCGAGGCGATGACGTCGGCGCGCGCGAGCTTGACGATGCCGGACGGAGGCGGGTCCGCGAGCGAGCGCGCCACGAAGACACCATCCTGGTCGATCGCGACGGAGCTGAGACCCGGCTCGCCGCCGTAGCCGACGGCCGGCTCGAAGTCCGACGTCCCGACCGAGCCGCTCGACGACGAGCCGCCGTCGAGCCCTGGCGGAGCGCTGCTCGTCGCCACCCGCGACGCGGGCCCGCAGGACGGCGTCGCCGCGTCCTTCGTCGGGCACGCTCCTGTCCGGACGATGCCGAGCGCGGCACCGCTCTGGATGCGAGCGCAGACGGCCTTCGGGAACGTCACGCCGGCGCCGCCGCCCTTCCACCCCGTGCCCTTGTCGAGGGGAACGAGGCAGCTGTCTCCGCGGCACTCGCCGACGGCCGCCGAGGGAGGGAGCGCCACGGCGAACGAGAGGTTCGGATCGCTCTCGGTCGTCCCCGCGAGCGACGCGGAGCACGCCGCGAGGTCGACGTCGACGCGCGTGGCGGCGCCGAAGCACGCGAGCACGTCGAAGCACCGACCGCCCTGCCCGTCCGCCGTACCGCCGCCGAAGACGTCCTTCTCCTGGTAGTCCGGTAGGGTCTCGGAGTCGACGGTGGCGTCGCCGCACTCGCCTTCGAGGAAGGTCTGTCCGTCCGGACAGGCCGACGTGATCTTCGCGAAGCCGTCCGCCCCGGAGCCGACCGTGTCGCGGGTCGACAGGCCGCTCACGATCTGGTTCCGCTGCCCCTTGCCGGACCCCTCGTTGATCCAGAGCAGCGGCGCGCGAAGGAGCGCGGTCCTCCCCTTCGGCACGGTGGTCAGGATGTCGCGGAGGATACGGACCTCGCCGTCGTTCTTGAACGCCGCGACGCGGATCTTGATCTGCGCGCGCGGTCGAGCCTCGTCCCCGAGGATGGCGATCGTCGCCGGGAAGCGCACCTCTCCGTTCGGCGCGACGTCTCGCGTGTCCGAGAAGACGGGACGCCCGTCGGACGTGATGAAGAGGCCGACCGCCGCGACGTCCTTCGGCGCCGAGAGGTCGGTCTGGATCGAGAGCATGAGGCCCCCGGCGTAGGGCAGGGTCTTCCCCGAGCACGCGAGCCCGGCGGCGAGGGCGAGGGCAGAGGAGACCGCGAGCGCCACGGGGAGGCCTCGGAAGGGGCGGCGCGTCGAGAGCATCGCTTCGAAGGTACCATCTTCGCTCGCACTCCTGGCAAGGCGCGTGCGACGCGGTGACACCCGAGACCGCCCGCGGTACAGACGTCTCCGTGGAATCGCTCCCCCGCGGCCGTATCAAGGTGTCACCCGAGGACTTCGAGGTCGACGAGATCCCGGCGTACGAGCCGGCGGGCACGGGCGATCACGTCCATGTCCACTTCCGTAAGCGCATGCTCACGACCGACGAGGCGGTGAAGGCGATCGTCCGCGCGCTCGGCCTCGAGATGCGCGAGGCGGGCATCGCCGGGATGAAGGACAAGGTCGCGGTCACGACGCAGTGGATCAGCCTGCTGTCGCGGGATCCGGAGACCGAGGCGCGGGTACGCGCGCTCGCGCTCGACGGGATCGAAATCCTCGACGTGAAACGCCACGGCAACAAGCTCAAGACCGGGCACCTCCGCGGCAACCGCTTCACCCTCGTCGTCCGCGAGGTGGACCCGTCGCAGATCGCGACCGTGGCGGCGGCGTTCGCGCGGATCGCCGAGCACGGCGTG
Source organism: Polyangiaceae bacterium (assembly GCA_022842465.1). Lineage (GTDB taxonomy): Bacteria > Myxococcota_A > Polyangia > Polyangiales > Polyangiaceae > Labilithrix. Next base: position 3,897 of record JALHPN010000326.1, read on the forward strand.
CCGAACCTCTTCGGGGCGCAGCGGTTCGGGAAGTTCGGCGACACCGCGGAGCGGGCGAAGGCCTGGCTCACGGGCAAGGAGCGCGCGCCCGCCGATCCCCGCCTCCGGCGGCTGCACTTCTCGGCGTGGCAGTCGGCGATCTTCAACGCCGTGCTCGCGGCGCGGATCGCGGACCGTACCTGGACCGTTCCGCTCGACGGCGATCTGCTGAAGAAAGAGGACACGGGCGGCCTCTTCGTCTGCTCGGACGTTCAGACCGATCGCGAGCGGGCGCAGCGAGGAGAGCTCTGCCCGACGGGCCCGATCGTGGGGGACAAGATGCGCTGGCCCGAGCGAGACGCGCTCGCCTTCGAGGAGCGGCTCACCGCGCCCTGGCTCGAGGGCATCGACCTGCGGCGCGCGCGCTCGCTGGGCGAGGGAACACGCCGTCCGCTGCGGCTCCGCGTGACCGAAACGTCATTCGCAGAAGTGATGAAGTCTTCGGAACCGTCGGGAAATCGGGAAGAAGGGGCGGTGTTCCGGGTTCGATTCGTGCTACCCAAGGGGGCCTACGCGACCACCGTGCTCGCGAACGCCGTCGAGGTGATCGAGAACACGGGGAACACGACGCCACCCGGAAGCATCGGAGGTGGCAGCGAACTCGAGGACGGAGACGAATGATCGAGCGAGTCCAGTCAGCGATGGTCGGGTTGGGGGCCGGATGGGTCCTCTGGTTGATGCTGGTGCTGAGCATCGTCTCTCTCGCCATCATGCTCGAGCGCGGCTGGCTCTACTGGTCGCTCCGTGACGACGTGCCGACGCTCATGCGCGACCTCGGGCGCCTGCTCCGCGGCGGGGATCTCGAGGGCGCGAGGCGCCGGCTCGAGCAGTCTCCCAGCGCGGAAGCGGCCGTCGTGATCGCCGGCGTCGTCGAGGCGAACATGGGCTTCGAGGCGGCGGAGGAGGCGATGGCCGGAGCGAGCGCGCTCCAGCGCTTGAAGCTCGAGAAGCGCCTCGCCTTCCTCGGGACGCTCGGCAACAACGCGCCCTTCATCGGGCTGCTCGGCACCGTCATCGGCATCGTCGGCGCCTTCGCGGAGCTCGGCAAGGCGCGGAACGCGACGATGCAGGCCGCGGCGAGCGCGGTCGCGCCCGAGGCGGTCATGAGCAACATCGCCGAGGCCCTCGTCGCCACGGCGGTCGGCCTCCTCGTCGCGATCCCGGCGGTCGCTGCCTACAACGCCTTCCAGCGCGTCGTGCGCGCGACGCTCGCGAACACCGAAGCGCTCCAGCACCTGCTCCTCGCGCACCTCAAGGCGACCGGCCATCCGACCGCCGACGTCGAGGGCGAGATGGAGGCGGCCGCTGCGCGCGTCGAGCGTCCGAGCAAGGCGCACGGCAAGGCGAAGGCGGCGAAGGACGCGGACGACAACTAGCGCGACGCGAGGAGCTCACCGTGGCCGGAGGATCGCAGGACAGCGCCGACGAGGGCATCGTCGGCATCAACGTGACGCCGCTCGTGGACATCGTCCTCGTGCTCCTCATCATCTTCATGGTGACGGCGAAGCTCATCGTGTCGAAGTCGGTGCCGCTCGATCTGCCGAAGGCGGCGACCGGCTCCGAGGTGCAGACGGTGTTCAGCGTCGTCCTGCGCGCCGACGGGACGATCGACGTCGACAGCAAGACGATCGCGAACGACGACGCGCTCACCCCGCTCGCGCGGGCGGCGCGTGAGAAGACGGGGCCGGAGCTCCGCGCCGTCATCAAGGCCGACTCGGCGGTCTCGCACGGGCGGGTGATCCACGTGCTGGATCTGCTGAAGCAGGCGAACGTGGGGAAGATCGCCTTCGGCGTGCAGCCGGTGGCGCCCGTGCCGGGCGGTGTCGTGCCGACGGCTGCGCCTGCGCCTGCGCCTGCGCCGAAATGATGAACGATTCACGAAACGACGAAGTGACCGTGTGAGCGGCTGGTCCGCTGGCGAGCCTCGCAGAAGCAGCTACAGCTAAGACGTCGGATGAGCAGCACGAAGGGCAGCAAGACGAGCGCCGACGCGGGCGCGAACGGCTTCGGCGGGAAGAAGCCCCTTCGTGGCGCCGCGCGTGGCGCGTCGCTCCCGGCGCGCGCGCCGCGTGGTGGCGGGGCCTCCGGGTACGAGCCGCTCGACGGCGTGCTCGGAATGGGCTCGCGCCTGTCGTCGGGCGCGCTGACGTTCGCGGTCGCCCTCGCGATCCTCCTCCATGGCGGCGCGGCCGCCGCGGCCGGGACGGCGATGATGTTCGCCGACATCTTCGACTGGGCGAACGCGGTCAAGGCGACGGTGTCGTCGAAGCTCAACGTCACCTACGAGATCGAGACGGTGAAGGAGCCCGAGCCTCCCCCGCCCGAGCCCGTGAAGGAAGAGCCGAAGGAAGAGCCCAAGCCGGAGACGCCGCCCCCGCCGAAGGCGCCGACGGACGAGCCTCCGCCCCCGCCCGCCGCCGCGCAGGCCTCCCAGGTGTTGACGCAGGAGCCGGCGAAGGACGAGCCGCTCGACCTGACCGGCAACACGATCACGACGGGCACGGGCAACCAGTTCGCCGGCGGCGTCACCCAGGCGGGCGGCACGAGCAAGACGGCCGTGTACAACGCGGCGGCGGTCGCGACGGGCGTGCCGGGCGGCACGGGGACGGCGCCGTCGCCCGCGACGACGCCGAAGGTGGACCGCTCGCGCGGCGCCGCGATCGTGAACAAGGGGAACCTCGAGCGTTGCCCCTTCCCGCCCGAGGCGGACTCCGATCAGATCGACGAAGCGCTCGTCGGCATCGAAGTGAAGGTGACGACGGACGGTCGCCCCGAGAACGTGAGCGTGTGGCTCGATCCCGGCCACGGCTTCGGCCGCGAGGCGAAGAAGTGCGCGCTCCGCGAGAAGTACGAGCCGGCGCTCAACGTCGACGGCGCGGCGATCCCGGGCACGTACCGCGTGCGATTCCGCTTCAGCCGCTGACGGGCGGCTCCTCCGTTGCGTCGCGGCGTCGGGCTGGCTATCGAGGGGCCATGTCGGACGCCGCCGAGATGCGTGAGGAGCTCGCGAAGATCGCGGCCTCCCTGCGCGCCTACCTCGAGTGGCAGCGCGACAGCGGCGCCACCGGCATCCCCAGGAGGCCCCGCCCCTCCCCCGCCGACGCGCCCCCGCCGCCCCCGCACCCGCGCTCGGCCGACGCGCCCCCCGC
>JALHPN010000327.1 GCA_022842465.1 Polyangiaceae bacterium
GAGGACATCCCGACCGCGGCGCGCGTCGGGGTGCCGTGGCTCCCGGCGACGCGCTCGGCCGCGCTCGCCGTCGCCGGCAGCGCCACCTTCGCGCAGGTGCTCGCGCCCGCGATCGCCCTCGCGAAGGGGAGCCCGCGAGAAGACGTGCTCCGGCGCCTCGCGGCGCGTGGGCCGCGCGTGCTCGAGGAGCGCGCGCTCGGGTCCGAGCTCCTCGCCGTGTTCGGGCGCCCGAACGGGGGCCTGCTCACGACGGACGACCTCGCGTCGCCGTCGCCCGACGTCGTGAAGGCGAGGTCGTCGAACCTCGTCGGCCCGACGCCCGACTCGATGCGCGCCGCCGCGATCGCGAAGATGGGCGGGAACGTCCGCACGCTCGTGACGCTGCCGTGGACGCACATCGCGGACCACGCGCCCGCGGCGCCCCCGGGCCTCCACGAGGGCGCGCTCGCCGGCGCGCGCGCCGCGATCGCGGTCGATCGCAACGGCACGTTCGCGGTCGCCGTCTGGGACGAAGGGCTCGAGGGCGCGTTCGTCGAGGAGCTCGGTCTCCGCGCGCCGTACCTCGCCGAGCCGGTGCGGCGCGGTCATACGCGTGTGAAGCCAGGGGAACCGAGGCCCGCGGCGGCGCCCGTCGCCCTCGTGGGGACGCCCGCGGCGCCGGAGGTGGCGCTCGCGGCCTACGGCGCGCGGGACGCGTACGACGTCCTCGCAGGCGCCCTCCGCGGCCTCGTCCAGGAAGAGCGCGTCGAGGCCCACGGCGAGTCACGGCTCGCGGTCGTGTCCCACGTGCGCGGCACGGCCTCCGTCGTCCGCTCCTGAGCGCGTGTGCGCGGCGGCGGGTGGCACGCCCCGCCATGGAACGACGACGGCGAGAGCCTCCCGAGCGGGGCCCTCGCCGAGGATCAGAACCTGACGAGACAGGTCAGAGCTTGACGCCGTGACGCTTCGCGTACGCGACCACGCCGATCTTGTCGATCGTGCGGATGTCGCGCGTCGTCAGCTTCAGCGAGATGAAGCGGCCGAACTCGGGCACCCACACGCGACGCGTCTGGATGTTCACGTTCTGCCAGCGCTTCGTCTTGATGTTGGAGTGGGAGACGTTCTGCGCCTTCAGCTTGCGCTTACCAGTGATGTCGCTCTTCGCCATGGGGTCCTCGGGAGTCGGCGTAACTTACGGAAACAAGCGGACGAGTCAAGCGTGCTCTCGCGGCGCGGGCCGTTTTCTCGCCGCGGCGGCGTCAGGGGCGCGCGCGCCCGAGACGCTCCGCGAGCGCGGTGCACCAGCCCGCGAGGCGGTCGAACCCGCTGGATTTCTGGAGAGTTCCCTCGTCCATGTAGAGCCGCCGAGCGAGCTCGACCTGGACGACGTGCACCTGGAGATCAGGGCGGCCGTAGTGCTGCGTGGTGTAGCCGCCCTGGTACGGATCGTCGTGGCGGACGGAGAAGCCCGCGTCCTTCGCGTGGGCGTCGACCACGTCGATGATGCCGACGCTCGCGCTCGTCCTCCCCCGCGTCCCGGGCACGATGTCCGCGCGCGCCATGCTCGCGTCGCCGTGGCCCGCGCGGCCGACGCTCGGCATCGAGTGCGCGGCGAGGAGCACCGCGTAGCCGAACCGCGCCCGCTTCCGCTCGAGGAGCGCCGCCAAGGTGCGGTGATAGGGGCGGTAGACGAGGTCCAGGCGCCGCTCGAGCTCACGACGGGGCAGCGGCGCGTCGAGGACCCGCAGGCCGTCGCTCGTGAGCCGCCAGACGATGCCGCGGGTCGCGCGGGCGGCGGGGGGCGCGCCCTCGACCGCCTGGGCGTCGAGGTCCGTCTCGTTCCGGTTCAGGTCGACCAGGTAGCGGGACATGTGCGCGACGAGCAGCGTGGCGCCGCGCTCGGGGACCGCTCCGTAGAGCTCGTCGACGTAGAGATCGGCGTCGCGCCCGAGCGAGCGCGCGGGCGCCCCGAGGGTCGCGAGCGACGGTCCGTCGAGGGCGAGCCCGGCATGGGGCACCTCCACGACGAGCGGGGTCTCCTCCGTCGTGGGCTCCACGACCGAGAACGGCGACGGCATCCGCCGCGTATAGCACCGGAGGCCGCGCGCGCGGAACGCGAGAAAGCCCGACCACGAGGCCCCTCTCCTTGCGCCGACCGCTTCGGCGCGTCATGACTCGGCGCGATGCGTACCCATCTCCTCGCGACCTCGCTCGCGGCCGCGACGGCCCTCCTCCTGGTCGCGCCGTCGGCCCATGCGCAGCGCAAGTACGCGGCGACGGGGCCGAGCGCCGTGCAGGTGAAGACGCTCGCGGGCACGTCGACGCGGGTGGTGGTGCCGACGACCGGCACGCCCGCCCCGCTCATCGTCGCGAGCCACGGATTCCTCGCGAGCGGCGACAACCAGATCGGCTGGGCGCGTCACTTCGCGAGCTGGGGCTTCGTCGTCGCGGTGCCGTCGTTCGGCGGCGGCCTCTCGCCCGATCACGCGGCGAACGCGCAGGTCATCGCCGACATCGTCGGCGAGCTGACGGGCGCGAGCGCGGCGACGTTCTCGGTCGCCCCCGGTCGCTTCGGCCTCGAGGGCCACAGCGCGGGCGGCCTCGCCTCTACGCTCGCGGCCTCGGCGATCGCTCCCGCCGCGACAGTGCTCTTCGATCCGGTCGACGACGACGCGTCGAGCGCGAAGGCCGCGTATCCCTCGCTCTGCTCGTCGATCCTGACGATCTTCGCCGAGGCGTCGAGCTGCAACAAGCAGCTCGGGTGGAAGTCGTTCGCGGGCGGCGCGAAGGGCGACGTCCTCGCGATCTCGGTGGACGGCTCGACCCACTGTGACGGCGAGAATGCGCCGCGGAGCTTGTGCGGCTTCGCCGGGTGCGGCGGCGGCGCGAACGTGGACCGCCAGGCCGTCTACGCCCACTACGCCACGGCCTTCTTCCTCGCGAACCTGAAGAGCGACCCGCAGGCGGCGCTCGAGGTGGCAGCCAGCGCGATCGCGGCCGACGACGGCGTGAGCCCCGTCGAGAGGAAGGCGAGCACGTGCGCTACGCCGGCCGGCCCCGACGCGGGGAGCTCGTCGTCGTCGAGCTCGTCGTCGAGCTCGTCGTCCAGCGGCTCGACCTCCGGCGGCGCCTCCTCGGGCACGACCACCGACGTCTCGCCGACCGAGCCGAGCGACCTCGACGGCGAGGCGCTCGACGCCGAGAGCGACGCAGGCGGCTGCACGGTCTCCGAAGGGGGAGGCACGCACCGCGGGCTCTCGCTCCTCGCGACGTTCGGGCTCGCGGCGCTCGCCGTGCGCCGCCGTCGCCGTCACGCCGCATGACGCGCTCGGCTCACGCTCGCGGGTGAGCCTTGTCGAACGCCGCGCGCACGTGGTCCTGCGCCACGCGCGTGTAGATCTCGGTCGTCCCGAGGTCCGCGTGCCCGAGCATCGCCTGGACGGCACGGAGATCGGCGCCGCCGCGGAGGAGGTGGGTCGCGAACGAGTGGCGCAGCTTGTGCGGGGAGATCGCGGCCGTGATCCCCGAGCCGCGCGCGTAGGCGCGGAGCAGCTTCCAGAAGCCCTGCCGCGTGAAGCGCTTGCCACGCGGCGAGAGGAAGAGGTGCGGCTCGGTCGTCGCGCCCTTCGCGTGCGCGCGGACGAGCTCCACGTACTGCTCGACCCGCTCGAGCGCGATCTGCCCGACGGGCACGACCCGACGCTTGCCGCCCTTGCCGAGGGGAGACACGGTGCCGAGCTTCCGATCGAGCTCGCCCAGCTTCAGCGAGCACAGCTCCGACACGCGGAGACCCGACGCGTACATCAGGTGGATCATCGCGCTGTCGCGGACGCCGCGCGCGGTGTCGAGGGGAGGGGCGGCGAGGAGGCGGTCGACCTCCTCGTACGTGAGGACGCGCGGGAGCTTCTTCGCGAGCTTCGGGCGCTCGACGAGCTCGGACGGATCCGTCTCGATCGCCTTCTCGCGCACGAGGAACTTGAAGAAGCCGCGGAGCGCGGAGAGCTGGCGGGCGCTCGACCGCGCGCTCTTGCCGCGCCGGGCGGCCGAGACGACGAAGTCGAGGACGTGTGAGCCGTCGAGACGTCGCGGCTCGTCGAGGACGTCCTCGGGCAGCCCCTTCGCGAGCTCGCCGAGGTCTCGCGAGTAGGCCTCGAGCGAGTTCCGCGCGAGGGCGCGCTCGACCCTGAGGTGGTCGAGATAGGCGTCGATCCACGCGTGGAGGTCCATGCCGCGACCCGGAGCATACGCCCGCGCCTGCGGGAGGTCAGGTTGTCGGCTGTGCCGCGCGGACCATCGCGCGGAGGAGCGGCGACGGATCGTCGAGTCGCATGAGGGCCTCGCCGACGAGCGCCGCGTGCGCCGGGCCGCGCGCGACGGCGGTGACGTCCTCGGGGGTCCGGAGCCCGGAGAGATGGACGGGGACGAGGCCGCCGGGGATCGTCGCGAGGAGGCGCGCGGCTCGGGGAGCGTCCATTACCAGGGTGTCGAGGTCGCGCGCGTTCACGCCGACGACGTGCGCGTCCCCGTCGAGGGCCCCGCGGAGCTCCTCGTCGGTCACGACCTCGACGAGCGGCTCGAGCCCGCGCGCGCGCGCCCCCGCGACGAGCTCCGCGAGCCGGGCGGGCGCCACGATCCGCGCGATCAAGAGCACCATGTCGGCGCCCGACTCCGCCGCGCGCTCGAGCTGCGTCTCGTCGAGGACGAACTCCTTGGCGAGGACGAGCGTCTTTCGCCCTGCCGCGTCGAGCGCCCGCCGGGCGCGAGCGACGTGCTCCCACGCTCCATCGAAGAACGGCGTGTCGCAGAGCACGCTGATCATGGTCGCGCCCGCTTCCGCGTACGCCACCGCGCGCTCCTCGATGCCGAGCGCGTCGGACAGCGGTCCCGCGCTCGGGCTCCGGCGCTTGATCTCGGCGAAGAGGCGGAGCGGCGCGCCGGCGGGCCGACGGAGGCGCGTGACGACGTCCTCGGGTCGCCGCGCGATGGAGTGGCGCTCGGCCGCTCCTCCCGCTCGGAGCCTCGCGACCTCGTCCTCCTTGGCGGCGAGGATTCGCGCGAGCAGACCGCTCACGTGGCGCCTTCTTTCCGCGACGCTTCGTCGGCGTGCACGCGACGCGCGATCTCCCGCCAGGCGACCAGCGTCTCCAGGGCGCGGCCCGACGCGATGAGCTCGGTCGCCTCGTCGCCCGCCGCCCGGAGCGCGGCCGCCTCCGAGAGCCCTCGCGCCACCGCCAGCGCCGCGGCCGCGTTCAGCGCGACGGCGCGCGCGAAGGCAGGCTCCTCGCCCGCGAGCGCACGCTCGAGCGCCCGGGCATTGTCCTCCGCGTCGCCGCCGCGGAGCTCCTCGAGCGACACGGGGGCGATCCCGAAGTCGGCGGGCCCGACGACCCGCTCGCGAACCTCGCCGCCCTCGAGCACGCTCACGCGCGTCTCGGCGGCAGGGCTCACTTCGTCGAGCCCGTCCACGCTGCGCGCGACCCACGCGCCCGTCACGCCGAGGCGTCCGAGGGCGTGCGCGAGGACCGGGCGGAGCGCGTCGTCGTAGACGCCCACGAGCTGGTGCGTCGTGCGGGCCGGGTTCACGAGCGGCCCGAGGGCGTTGAAGACCGTCCGCACGCCGAGCTCGCGGCGCGCGCTCGCGGCGTTCTGCAGCGCGGGATGGTGCGCCGGCGCCATGAGGAACGTGATGTTCGCCTCGCGGAGGACGTCGCGCTGGCGCGACGGCGCGAGGTCGATCGGGATCCCGAGCGCCGCGACGACGTCCGCGCTCCCGCACCGGCTCGAGACGGAGCGATTGCCGTGCTTCGCGACGGGGATCCCCGCCGCCGCGACGACGACGGCCGCGGCGGTCGACACGTTGAGGGTGTGCGCGCCGTCTCCGCCGGTCCCGCACGTGTCGAGGACGAGGGGCAGGTCGTGCTCCACCGCCGTCATCACCGCGCGAAGCGCGAGCGCGGCCTCGACGATCGCGTCGGCGCTCTCGCCGCTCAGCCGGAGCGCGACCGCGAACGCGCCGATCTGCACCGGCGTCCACGCTCCCGCGAGGATCGCCTCGAACGCGCGCCTCACGTCCGCCCCCCCGATCGTCCGGTCCGTGACGAGGCGCCCGAAGATCTCCGCGAAGGAGACGTGCGCGGCGCTCATCCCGCGAGCCCCTTCACCCAGTTCCGGAGGAGCTCCTTGCCGTGCGTGGTGAGGATGCTCTCCGGGTGGAACTGGACGCCCTCGACCGAGCGCGCCTCGCCGACGAGACGGAGCCCCATGATCTCGCCCTCGTCCGTCCACGCGGAGATCTCGAGGCGCGAGGGCAACGAGGCGCGGTCGACCAGGAGCGAGTGGTAGCGCGTGGCGTCGAAGGGGGAGGGGATCCCGGCGAAGACGCCGCGCCCATCGTGGTGGATGGGCGACGTCTTGCCGTGCATGAGCCGCCCGGCGCGGACGACCTTGCCGCCGAACGCTTGGCCTATCGACTGGTGGCCGAGGCAGACGCCGAGCACCGGGACCTTCGCCTCGGCGACGGCCGCGAGCGACACCCCCGCCTCGTTCGGCGTGCACGGCCCCGGCGAGACGAGGACGCCGGCGGCGCCTGCGGCGAGGACGCCGGCCACGTCGAGCTCGTCGTTCTTCACGACGCGCGCGACGGCGCCGAGCTCGCCGAGGTACTGGACGAGGTTCCACGTGAACGAGTCGTAGTTGTCGATCACGAGGACGCGGGGACCCATGCCGGCTGTCGCATCGTAGCGCGCCGGGAGGCCAAGGTTTCCAGGCCCGCGACGGTCCCACGATCGTGTCGATCACGGGTCTCATCCACGTCCTTGCGGATCCGGATGGAAGCTTCTAACGTGGCGCGCGCTTTCCGAAGACGTTGGAAATTTCGAGGGGCTCGATGGCCGAAGACAAGAAGCCGAAGATCGATCTGAAGGCGCGCCTCGGGAAGGCCGGGGGCGCTGCGCCTCCGCCTGCCGCGGGTGGGGGCATCCCCGTGCCCGCGCCGGCGCCGATGGCGACGCCCATGGGGGCCTCGCCCGTGGCGCCCCCGCCGACGTCGAGCCCGGGGGCGGGC
>JALHPN010000328.1 GCA_022842465.1 Polyangiaceae bacterium
CCCGCCCAGGCGACGCGGCCCGGCTTCGGCGCGAGCACGGTCGCGACGAACACCCCGATGGCGCTCAACGTGGCCAAGCTCCAGGAGCTCCGCGCCCGCAACCCGAAGTCCTGCGGCATGCAGGAGGTCGCCCCGGGCGCGTGGGTCCGGATCGACTGCCAGCTCTACGCGCCGTCGGCGAAGGCCGTCGCGCACTTCTCCCCGCGGAAGGCGCTCGCCGTCGCGCAGAAGAAGACCCTCTGGAAGGGCTTCGGCAAGCTCTCCGTCTCCCAGAAGTCGATGTTCATGTCGAAGCGTCTCGGCGGGGGCGTCCCGGGGCGCGCCGCCGGCCTCGACAAGGCCGGGCCGGGGGATCGGAGCGGCGCCGGCGACATCGTGGGCGAGAGCTTCCCGAGCACGGTCGACCACCGCGCCGAAGGGCTCGAGGGGCCGATCCGGGATCAGGGGCCCGTCGGCTCGTGCACGGCCTTCTCCCTCGCGTCGACCATCGACAACGGCGCGATCCGCGCCGGCAAGATGTCCGCGCAGCAGGCCGATCTCGCGGCCTCACCGAGCCACGTCTGGTCCGCCTACGGCTACCCGCAGATGGGCGTCGCGGCGGACGCGAACGTGGGCCGGAGCATCGCGACGTCGACGATCTTCAGCCAGGACAACCGCGAGACCTGCAAGCTCTCGAGCCCGGCTGCGATGGAGGAGTGCGGGATGGCCTTCAACCCCGCGGTGCTCCCCGGCTCGTGGAAGAGCGATCCGGCCCTCTCCGCGAAGGTCGACAAGGCGGAGGCGACAGGCGGCTACAAGATCGCGGCGTTCGAGCGCCTCGAGACGCAGCCGCCGAAGGTCGACGAGCTCGTGTCGATCCTCGCGGCCGGCAACGATCTCTGGATCGCGATGAAGATCGACGGCCTCGCGTGGTCGTCGAGCAAGATCCGCGACAACGGCGGGGTCGTCCCGAACTGGACGCGGCAGGACGGCGGCCACGCGGTCGTGATGTCGGGCTACCGCGACACGCCGAAGGGCCGCCAGTACCTCATCCACAACAGCTGGGGCCTCTCCTGGGCCGACAAGGGCTACGCCTGGGTGACCGAGGAGATGGTCGTCAAGAACATGCACTATGCATACAGGGTGAAGCTCTCCGACGGCGTGAAGAAGGAGGACCTCACCGACGACGACTGCGCGCCCGACGAGCTCGTCGACATCGGTCTCGGGATCTGCGGCCTCATCTGCCCGAACGGAATGCGTCCGAACACCGGCTGCACGAGCTGATCGAAGTCTCGCCGCCTCCCGTCCAGCACGGAGCGCGGAAGGTCACTCCTCGGCGTGCGCGTGCGCGGGGCCGTGGGACTCGGGCCCGAGGTCCTCGTCGTCCTCGCGCGCCTCCGGCTCCTTCTCCATCTGCTTCGCGACGACGAGGAGCATGGAGGGGAGCGCGAGCATCGAGACGACCATACCGATGAGGAGCCCGCCGATGACGACGGTGGCGAGCGGCCGCTGGACCTCGGCGCCGGTGCCCGTCGCGATGGCGGCCGGGATGAAGCCGATCGCGGCGACGAGGGCCGTGCTGAGCGGCGCGCGGAACGCCGCGAGGGACGCCTTCCGGACGCGCTCCGTGACGTCGGCCTCGCGCGGCGTGTTGATGAGGCTCTGCGTCATGACGATACCCGTCATGACGGCGACACCGGACAGGGCGATGAAGCCGACGCCCGCGGGGATGCTGAACGGCAGCCCGCGCAGGACGAGCGCGACGACGCCGCCGGCGACCGCGAACGGGAGGTTCAGGACGCTCACGATCATGAACCGGACGCTGCGGAACATGAAGACGAGCATGAGCGCGATGACGCCGATGGAGACCGGGACGAGCATCGCGAGGCGCGCCTTCGCGCGGTTGAAGTTCTCGAACTGCCCGCCCCAGACCACCTCGACGTTCTTCGGGAGGTTCAGCTGCGAGACCTTCGCCTGCGCCTCCTTGACGAAGCCGACCATGTCGCGACCGCGCACGTTCGTCTGCACCATGAGGCGCCGCTTCATCTGCTCGCGCCCGACGATGACCGTCGTGTTCTCGAGGTTCACGTCCGCGACCATGCTGAGCGGCACGAGGTTGCCGTGATCCGTCGCGAGCGGGAGCCGCGAGAGATCGCCCTCGTCCTCGACGTGCTCACCGCCGATGCGGAGGACCAGGTCGAAGACGCGCTCGCCCTCGCGGACGACGCCGACGGGGAGGCCGGCACGCGCCATCGCGAGGGCGTCGAGGACGCTGCCTGGCGAGACGCCGAGGCGGCCGACCCGGTCGCGGTTCAGCTTCACGTTGATCGACGGGAGCCCCGTCGCGATCTCCATCTTCGTGTCGGCGGCGCCGGGGACGGCCGCGACCGTCCGGCGGATCTGGTCGGCGACCTCCTGCATCTGCGTGAGGTCCTCGCCGTAGACCTTGATGGCGACGTCGCCCTTCGCGCCGGCGACGATGTCGTTGACGCGCATCTCGATCGGCTGGCTGAAGGCGTGGAGCGTCGCGGGGACGCGGGCCTCGAGCTTCTCGGAGAGCTCGGCGGCGAGCTTGTCCGGGGTGAGGCCGGGGCGCCACTGATCGCGCGGCTTGAGGATGACGAAGACGTCGGAGGACTCCGGTCCCGCGAAGTCGACGGCCCCCTCGGGGCGGCCGATGCGGCTCACGACGGTGGCGACCTCGGGGGCTTCCTTCAGCGTCTTCTCCGCCTCGGCGGAGAGCGCGACGGCCTGGCCGACGGAGGTGCTCGGCGGGCGCAGCGTGTCGATCGCGTAGGCGCCCTCGAAGATGCGGGGGAGGAACTCGGCGCCCATCGTCGCGCCCGTGGCGAGGAGGGCGAACGTGATGCCGAAGGCGATGCCGATCGCGGTCCACGGGCGGTGGAGCGCGAGGTGGAGGGCGGGGGAGTAGGCCGCGCGCGCCTTCCGGATGAGCCAGGGCTCGTGCCCGTCCGCGGGGCCGCGGAGGAAGCGCGGGCCGATCGCAGGGACGAGGACGAGCGCGTAGAAGAGCGCGCCCGTGAGCATGAAGCAGAGGGAGATGACGACCGGGCGGAACATCTTCCCCTCGACGTCCTCGAGCGTCACGAGCGGGAGGAAGACGAGAATCGTGATGACGACGCTGAAGACGGCGGGCTTCGCGACGTCGGCCATCGCCTGCGTGATCGCGCGGCGACGACGGCCGCGATCGGCGATCGACGCGCCGTGGTTCATCGCGTGCTCGACGGTGAGGACGGCGCCTTCGACGACGATGCCGAAGTCGATCGCGCCGAGGCTCATCACGTTGCCGGTGTAGCCGAGCGCGTTGAGGCCGATGAAGCCGACGAGCATCGCGAAGGGGATCGCGCCCGCGACGAGGAGGCCGGCGCGGAGGCTCCCGAGCGTGAGGAGGAGGCAGACGACGACGATGATCGCGCCCTCGCTCAGGTTCTTGCCGACGGTGTGCAGCACGCGGTCGATGAACTCGGCGCGGTCGTAGTAGGGCTCGACCTTCACGCCGGCGGGCAGGCGCGGCGCGATCTCGGCGATCGCCTCCTTCACGCCCGCGACGACCTCGCGCGAGTTCTTTCCCTTCAGCATGAAGACGCTGCCGCCGACGATCTCGCCGCGGCCGTCGCGCGTCATCGCGCCCTGGCGGAGCGCCGGCCCGGTGTCGACCTCGCCGAGCTGCCCTATCCGGACGGGGATCCCGTTCTCGTCGGTGCGGATGACGGTCTGCTGGATGTCCTCGAGGCCCTTGAAGCGGGCGTCACCGCGGAGGACGATCTGCTCGCCCGCGCGCTCGACGTAGCCGCCGCCGCCGACGCGGTTGTCGCGCTCGATGGCGCCCTTCACCATTTCGATCGAGACGCCGTGGGCCGCGAGGCGCGAGGGGTCGAGCGTGATCCGGTACTGCTTCAGCGCGCCGCCGAAGCCGACGACCTCGATGACGCCGGGGACCTGGCGGAGCTTCGGACCGAGCTGCCACTCGACCATCGTCCGGAGCTCCTCGGGCGAGCGGCCGTCGCCGCGTAGCTCGAACATGTAGATCTCGCCGAGCGCCGTCGTCACCGGCCCGAGCTCGGGCTTGCCGATCGACGGCGGGATCTGCTCGCGGATGCCGACGAGGCGCTCGTTGACGAGCTGACGCGCGAAGTAGACGTCGGTCTCGTCCGTGAAGATCAAGTTGACGATCGAGATGCCGAGCTTCGACACGGAGCGCGTGAGGACGAGGCCGGGGATGCCGGCGGTGCCGCGCTCGATCGGCTGCGTGATCTGCGACTCGACCTCCGTCGCGGACAGCGCGGCGGCGCGCGTGACGACCTGGACCTGGATGTTCGTGACGTCGGGGACGGCGTCGATCGCGAGCTTGCTGCCGGCGACGACGCCAGCGGCGATGATGCCGAGGCAGAGCATGATCGCGAGGAACGCGTTCCTCGCAGCCCAGAGGGCGACGGCCTTCATGGCTTCAAGCCCTCACTGCTTGGTCACCTCGCCGCGGAGAACGAAGGCGCCCTCCACGGCGATGCGCTCGTTCGCCTTGAGGCCGTCGCGGATCTCGGCGACCTGCGTCGTGCGGCGGGCGACCTGGACCTTGCGGACCTCGAACTGGCCGGGCGCCTGCTCGACGAAGACGACGTCGTCATCGCCGAGCGGCTGCACGGCGGGCGCGGGGACGAGCACGCGGCCGGCGGCGACCTCCTCCGGGAGCTTGATGCTCGCGCGGATGAAGAGGCCCGGCTTCAGGACGCCGTCGTGGTTCGGCACGTCGATGAAGGCGCGCGCCGAGCGGCTCGCGCGGCCGATCTGCGGTTCGACGAGGACGATCTTGCCCTTGTAGACCTTGCCCGGCATCGCATCGACCGAGATCTCCGCGTCCTGCCCCACGCGGAAGTAAGGCAGATCGGCCTCGTACACGTTGAGCGACGCTCGGAGATCGTGCGGATCGGCGATGACGAACGCCGTCTCCTTCGCCTGGAGGAAGCGCCCGAGCACCGCGTCCCGCCGGACCACGACGCCGTCGATCGGCGCCGTCAGCGTCAGCACGCCGGCGCCGCTGATCACCGAGCCCGAGGTGGGGCGGCTGACGCCGAGCGCCTGGAGCTTGGCGCCGGCCGCGCCGAGCTCCGCCTGCGTCTTCGACGCCTCGGCCTTGGCCATCTCCGCCTCGCGAGCGGTCGTCAGGCTCTTGTCGAGGAGCCCCTGCTCGCGCGCTTCGTTCTCCTTCGCGCTCTTCGCCGCGGCCTCGGCCGAGAGGTAGTCGGCCTGCGCGCTCGCGATCGACGGGACGACGAGCTGGGCGAGGACCTTACCCTTCTTCACCACATCGCCAGGCTTCACCGTGATCGAGGTGACGCGGCCGTCGACGAGCGTGCCCACCTCGGCGTAGTGGTCGAGGTTGTACTCGAGCGATCCGGGCACCTCGAGATCGAGCGCGCCCAGGCGGTTGCCGACGGTGTCGATCTTGATCCCGAGGCGCTCGAGCGCCTTCGGGTCGAACTTCACGCTCTTCGGGCCGTCCGCGCGGACCGCAGAGCTGTCCTGGGACGCGTTGACTTGTTTCTCGGTGCAGGCCGGGCCGAACGCGAGCGCGCTGGCGGCGGCGAGACAGAGGACCAGGGGACGGGCGGCGTTCGGGACGGACATGGGGGCGCAGGCTCGGACTCGGCCCGAGGAATCGGATGATGCCACTCCCGAGCCCGGTTCCGAAAATGCTGTGACCTCCCTGTCGTGATTTCGATGCAAATCGCAACGCGACCGCTCCATTTCCGGAGGATCTCCGTGGGTCGCGGGCGCCCGTTGCCGCAGAAAGCGCTCCGGAGGCCCGCGCCGCCGAACCGTTCGACGCCCTCGCCGGCTCTCACGTTCCATGAGTGACCCCAGCCGCGCGCGCGAGGAGCCCCTGGTGAACCCGGCGCGATCGGACGCGCTCTCGACCGATCACGAGGACGCGAACGCGATGATGGCGACGGGCGCAGGGATCGCCGCCGTCGGCCTGGCGTCCGCCCTGATCGGCGGCGCGGCCTGCCCCGTCTGCATCGTGGCGGCGCCGGCGCTCCTCGGCATCGGCGCGTTCCGAAAGTGGCGCGCGCGGGCCAAGGTCACCCCCACGCGGTGACGGCCGCCGGGGGCGTCAGCGCTTCGGCTTCGCGGCGCCGGCGTCCGCGCTCGGCGACGGAGCGCCCGCATCGACCGCCGGGGGCGGCCCGACCGTCAGCGGGAGGCGCGCGATGACCGTCTCCGCCGTGCTCGGCGGGAACGAGAAGCGCTCGACGACCGAGACGACGCATCGCTCGACGTCGGGGTCCTCGAGCGTGCTCTCGACGAGGCGCACGTCGGTGACGCGGCCGTCGCTGGCGATGGTGAAGCCGACGGTCGCGACGCCGTTCACCTCCCGCTTCGCCTTGCCGGCATCGGCGCGTTCGCGGCAGGCGAGGAGTTGCTCGGCGTTCGCGCGGACGCGGACGCGCACTTGATCGGGGGACAGCCCGCCCGAACGCGGCTCGGCGGCCCCCTTCTTCTCGCTCTCCTGCGCCCCTCCACACGCGACCGCGGAGGCGACGGCGAGGACGACGGCGACGCGAGCGAGGACGCGAGAGGGCATTCGCATGACGGCACTCTAGAGAGTGGACATCTCGACGGCCCAGATCGCGGGCGTCAGCCGCCGACGCCGAACTTGAACGGGAAGCCGGCGACGCTCGTCGCCGAGTCGCTCGCCGGGAACTTCCAGTTCTTCACCTGCCGCGTGACGCAGCCCTCGACCCGCGGGTTGCCGAGTGAGGTCTGCGCGACGCTCACGGAGGAGACACCGCCGCCGGGATCGATCTGCCACGCGACGGTCACGCCGCCCTTCAGCCCCGGATTGCGCTGCGCCTCGCTCTCGTAGCAGGCGCGCACCGCGCCGATGTGCGCCATCACGACGCGGCGCACCTGCTCCGGGGAGAGGCCGCCGCGCGCGGACGCCGCCCCCGCGCCGACCGCGACGCGCGACTCGCCGGGCCCA
>JALHPN010000329.1 GCA_022842465.1 Polyangiaceae bacterium
GCTCTTCCGATCTCACCGCGCGCGTCCAGGCGCTCCTCGCGCCGTCATCGCCGCTTCCTTCGCGGCCCGAGGCCCTCGCGGTCGCGCACGCGGTCGAGGCTCGCGCGCTCGGGGAAGGCGCCGGCGCGCGCGCGGTGGAGCTCCACGTCCTCGCGGCGTCGCTCGTCGAGCGCGTCTTCCGGCTCGAGCGTCGCGAGCAGGATGCACGCGAGGCCGTCGACCTCTATCGCGCGGCTGGCAAGGATCTCGCGCTCGCGGGCGCCTGCGACGCGTCCCTCCGCGGCGCGAAGCTCGCCGGGGAGCAGGCGCGGGACGCGCAGACGACCTACGCGGAGGTCTATCGCGTGTGGCGTCGCGGGAGCGCTCTCGGCGTCCTCGCCTGTGAGGACAAGGCGCACCGCGTCCTCCTCTCGCTCGACGCCTTCCGTCCGGCGCCGCCCGTCCTCGACGCGATCGACCAGGGCCTCGCGGCGGAAGGGGTCCTGCTCGCGCGGCTCGGCGACGCGGGCGCCGTGATGCTCGCCGGGATGGGCCGCGTCGCGGTCGCGCCGCGCATCGATCGGGTCGAGCACTGGGTGGGCCCCGAGGCAGCGCGCGTCGTCGTGCACCTCGACCGCCCAGCGCGGTTCCGCGTCGGCGACGTCGGCAGCAAGGCCGGGCGCGGCGCGAGGACGTTCGTCGAGCTCGACGGCGTCGACGCGTCGGGTGCGGCGCGTGAGGCCGTGCTCGGCGGGATCGTCTCGCGCATCGTCGCGGAGCCGTCGACGACGGGATCTCGCGTCGCGATGGATCTCGACGGGCCTGCCTACCGCCGCGTCTTCCACCTCCTCGAGCCCTTCCGGATCGTGATCGACATCGCGCGGCAACCGCCCGGCGCAGGCGGGAAGGGGAAGGAGCGGGCGCTCACGCGGATCGCGATCGACCCGGGCCACGGCGGGAACGACCCTGGCGCGAGCGGGCCCTCCGGCCTGAAGGAGAAGGACGTCACGCTCGCGATCGCGCACAAGCTCGCGCCGCTGCTCTCCCGGAGCGGGCTCGAGGTGACCCTCACGCGCGACGACGACCGCTACGTGACGCTCGAGGAGCGCACCGCGCGCGCGAACGGGTTCGGCGCGGACCTCTTCCTCTCGATCCACTGCAACGCGGCCGAGAAGTCGGGGCGCAAGGGGGTCGAGACGTACGTCCTCGACACGACGACGAGCGACATGGCCGGCCGCGTCGCGGCGCGCGAGAACGGCGCGAGCCAGGCCGCGAGCGCGGAGGTGGCCCAGCTCCTCGCGTCGATGCGCCTCGCCGATCAATCGACGCGCTCGACGAAGCTCGCCGAGCTCCTCCAGCGCTCGGCGGTGGCGTCGTTGACGGCGAAGTACGACGACGTGGTGGACGGCGGCGTCCACAAGGCCGGGTTCTACGTCCTCGTCGGCGCGCGGATGCCGGCCGTCCTCTTCGAGGCGAGCTACATCTCGAACGCGACGGAGGAGCAACGGCTCGGCGAAGGCGACTACCAGCAGAGGCTCGCCGATGCGATGGCGAACGCCGTGAAGGCGTATCGCGAAGGGCGCTGAGGCCCGCTCAGCCGACGCCGAGGACGCGCCCGAGCTCGCGGGGGAGGCCGCCGAGGTCTCGTCGGGCCAAGGCGAGCTCGGCGCCTGCGGCGCGCGCGTCGTCGAGCGCCGGCCCTTCCCCGACGGCGACCACGACGAGGAACGCGCTGTCGGTCGACGCCTTCAAGGCGGCGACGGTGCGCGCGCCGGCGATCGAGGGATCGTCGAGGCCGAGCACGAGCGCGTCGACGCCGTCGACGAGCGCCCGTGCGATGGCCGCGACCGCGGAGCCGTGACGGCGCACGACGAAGCGACTCGAGAGGCGCTTCGCGAGCTGCTCGTCGGGGTCGATGGCTTCTGTCGGCTCGCCTTCGGACGGCGCGTCCAGCGCGGGCGCGACGGGAGCGACGGCGGCCTGCGCACGCACGGCCGTGAGCTCCTCGGGGAGCGGGTACGCGTGCGCGCGGAGGAAGCGCACCACGTCGTTGCGGCGGAAGCGGAGATGGCGTCCCTCCGTCCGGTGGTGCGGGATCTTCCCGCGATCGGCCCAGTGGTGGATCGTCTTGAGATCCACCTCGCAGAAGCGCGCGACGTCCTGCCCCGTGTAGAGCAGCGCGGCCGCGGTCTCGACCTTCAGCGCGGCGCGTCCTCGGGGAGCCATCGTTCACCTCGGAGGACGTAGCGCGAACGGCCGGCCGCGATCGCGTCGCGTGATGCGTGCTCCGGGTCGCCCGGCAGCACGAGGGCCTTCGTCTCGCCCGCTGGCACGAGCCGCGGCATGATCGGCGCGAGCTTCGCCGCATCCGCGAGGGCGAGCACGGCATCGGTGCTCGCGCACGTCGCCAGGAGCTCGAGCGAGCGGTGGGTCGGGGGCACGAGCTGGACCTGGCCGGCCTCGAAGCGGCGGAGCACCTCCGCCGGCGGCGCCCAGAAAGACGCCATGGTCTCGTGATCGTCGTGGGCCCCGCTCTGTCCCTCGGGGGCGACGGCCACGAAGAAGCGCGTGTCGTAGCGCCGCGCCTCGGCCTCCGGCGTGACCCAGCGGGCGAAGGGACGGAGCGCAGCGAGGTCGAGCCTCGCCTCGCGCGACGTGAGGAACGACGCGAGCGCTGCCTCGTCGGGCCCGAGCGCGTGGCGGAGCGCGCGTACGGCGTCGTCGTCCACGCCCGTCCCGACGACGTGGAGGATCGCCGCCTCTTCGAGCGTCTCCCGCGCGGCGGCGACCGCGAGCGCGCGGAGGTGAGCCTCGTCGCTCGCGAACCCGTCGCGGAGCGCGCAGGGGGCCGTCGCGAGGCTCGCCCACGCTTCGTCTCCGTCCGCGGCGTCGAGCTTCCCGCCCGGGAAGACGATCGCGCCGCCGACGAAGCGGCTCTTCTTGTTCCGCTCGACGCAGAAGACCTCCACGCCCGCGTCCGAGCCG
This sequence comes from Polyangiaceae bacterium, assembly GCA_022842465.1. Classification (GTDB taxonomy): domain Bacteria; phylum Myxococcota_A; class Polyangia; order Polyangiales; family Polyangiaceae; genus Labilithrix. The sequence continues at coordinate 2,965 of JALHPN010000329.1, forward strand.
CGGACGAGGATCAGCGTGGCGGCGTCCTTCGCGGGGACGGCGGGCCGGTCGAGCGAGAGATCGAGCACGATCCGAACCTCCTAGCGCGAGACGGCGCTCGCGAGAACCCTCAGGCGCGCCGCGCCGCTCGCTTCGTCTCGGCGTCCTTCTTCGTGTAGACCGCGCGCTCGTCGTCCTTCTCGACGAACGTGAGCGCATCGCGCTGATCGTCGGTGAGGCGCTCGAGCAGGGCCGTTGCCGAGCTCGCGGCGTCGATGACGCCCGTGCCTCGCCCGGGGAGCTCGACGATCGCCGTCTTCACGGCGAGGCCCGTGATGGCGTCGAGCGTTCGATCGAGCGTCGCGCCGAACGCCGTCGTGTCGAAGGCGGCGCGGTCGCCGAGCCCGACGAGGAGCAGCTTGTCGGCGGTCATCCGGGGCCGGACGGGCAGGAGCACCGCCTCGCCGCGCGCGCCGACGACGAAGCCCTGTCGCGCGAGGCGGCTCAGCCGTCCGGCGAGGCGCCAGTCGAGGAGGCCGGCGAGGCCGCGGAACGGGCGCTCGTCCGCGAAGACGCCGCACGCGACGAGCTCGGCGTCCGTTTCGTCGAGGCGGCGGAGATCCGGCGCGACGAAGCGGAGCTCGATCATCGCGCGCGGTCCTGATCCTTGCGCCCCAGATCGTTCGCGATGCGGTCGAGGACGCCGTTCACGAAGCCGCTCGACTCGTCGGTGCCGTAGACCTTCGCGAGCTCGATCGCCTCGTCGATGACGACGGCGCGAGGCACGTCCGTCTTCGTCATGAGCTCCCACGTGGCGAGACGGAGGAGGTTCCGATCGACGCGCGACATCCGCTCGATGCGCCAGTTCTGCGAGGCTCTGGCGATGTTCTTGTCGATGAGCTCGAGCTCGGCCTCGACGCCGCGGACGAGCGCGTCGGCGTAGGCGCGGCCCTCGGGGTCGGCCTCGAAGGTGCGCCAGAAGAGCTCGATGGCCTTGTCGGCCGAGACCTCGGAGGCCTCGATCTGGAAGAGCATCTGGAGCGCAGCCTCGCGGCCGGAGTGCCGTGCGCCCATCAGAACCCCGCGGCGTCGAAGGAGCGATCGAGGGCGACCATCTCCACCGCGCTCACGGCTGCGTCCCAGCCCTTGTTGCCTGCCTTCGTGCCGGCGCGCTCGACGGCCTGCTCGATCGTGTCGGTCGTGAGCACGCCGAAGGAGATCGGGAGCCCCGTGTCGAGCGAGATGTGGGCGACGCCCTTCGACACCTCTGCCGCGACGTAGTCGAAGTGCGGGGTGGACCCGCGGATGACGGCGGCGAGCGCGATGATCGCGTCCACCTTCTTCCCGCCCTTCGCCCCGCGCGTGGCCGCGCCGCTTCCGGCGACGCGCTTCACCGCGACCGGGATCTCCCACGCGCCGGGGACGCGCACGATCGTGATGTCCGCCGCGCTCGCGCCGTGGCGGACGAGCGCGTCGACGGCGCCCTCCACGAGGCGGTCCACGATGAAGTGGTTGAAGCGGCTCGCGACGAGGACGAACTTCGCGCCCTTCGGGACGACGAGGTTGCCTTCGACGACGCGCGGTTCTGCCATGGTGCCGATCCTGTCAGGTGGTGCTCGGCTTGCCGAGCGGAACGCTGTCCTCGATTTCGAGCCCGAAGCCCGAGAGGCCGGCGATCTTACGTGGATTATTGGTGATGAGACGAATCTTGTGGAGACCGAGGTCGGCGAGGATCTGCGCGCCGAGCCCGAACTCGCGGAGGGGGCTGTCGGCGGCGATCCCCGAGCGGGGCATCACGGCGTCCTTCGCGCCGGCGCCTTCGGCCGTGAGCTGCTCGAGCTCGAAGGCGGGGGACCCGCGGGCCGGCAGGTAGACGATGACCCCGCGCCGCTCCGCCTCGATCGTCCGGATCGCGTCGCGGAGGCTGCGGCCGCCGTCGCGGGTCGTCGAGGCGAAGACGTCGCCCAGCGTGGAGCCGGAGTGCATGCGCGTGAGCACGGGGAGCTCGGCGTTCGCCGCCGGGTCCCCCTTCACGAGGGCGAGGAACTGGCGGCCGTCGGTCGCCGTCTCGTAGACCTTCGCGGTCCACTCCGTGCCCGTCTCGTCGAGCACCAGCGTGCCCTCCGAGACGCGGCGCACGAGGCGCTCGGTCTGGAGCCGGTACTGGATGAGATCCGCGATCGTCACGATGCGGAGGCCGTGCTTCGCGGCGAAGACCTCGAGGTCCGGCATGCGGGCCATCGAGCCGTCGTCCTTCATGATCTCGCAGATGACGCCGGCGGCGTCGAGGCCGGCGAGGCGCGCGAGATCGACGGACCCCTCCGTCTGCCCGGTGCGGACGAGGACCCCGCCCTTCCGCGCGCGGAGCGGGAAGACGTGCCCCGGGGTCACGAGGTCCTCCGGGCGGCACTCTCGGCTCGCCGCCACCTTCATCGTGTGCGCGCGGTCGGCGGCGCTGATCCCCGTCGTCACGCCGTGACGAGCCTCGATGCTCACGGTGAAGGCCGTGCCGAGCGACGGGGTCGATCGACCCGGCTGCGCCATCATCGGCAGGGCGAGGCGCCCGATCTGATCTTCGGTGAGCGTTAGGCAGATGAGGCCGCGCCCGTGCATCGCCATGAAGTTGACGGCCTCGGGCGTCACGAACTGGGCGGCCATCGTGAGGTCGCCCTCGTTTTCGCGGTCCTCGTCGTCGACGAGGATGACCATCTTGCCCGCGCGGATGTCGGCGATCGCGCCGTTCACGCGTTCGAGGAGCTTCGGTTCGATGTTCAGGGCAGGAGGCATCTCGATCCTTGCAGTCTACAGGTAGCCCCCGCGCCCCAGCGCGGTCATCATCGAAGCGTCGGCGTCTTCCGTGCGGGCGCCCTTCTGCCCCGTCTCGAGGAAGCGCGCGACGTAGCGCGCGAGCAGGTCGACCTCGAGGTTCACGCGGGCGCCGATCGGGAGCGCGTCGAGCGAGGTGCGCTCGCGGGTGTGCGGGACGAGGACGACGTCGAAGCGGTCGTCCCCCGCGCCGTTGACGGTGAGGCTCACGCCGGAGACGCAGATGGAGCCCTTGGGCGCGACGAAGCGCGCGAGCTCGACGGGCATGCCGAAGACGACCTTGACCGCCCCGCCCACGGGGATCTTCTCGACGACCTCGCCGACGCCGTCGACGTGCCCGGAGACGATGTGCCCGCCCATCCGGCCTCCGAGCGGCATCGCCCGCTCGAGGTTGACGTGACCGCCGACGGTCAGGCCCCCCATCGTGGTCCGGGCGAGGGTCTCCACGGACGCGTCGACCTCGAAGACCGACGCGCCCGGGCCGCCGGCCTCGACGATGCGGTCGACGGTCAGGCAGACGCCGTCGACGGCGATGGACTCGCCGAGCTGGATGGGCTCGCCGCCGAGCTCGGGGTGAGGAGACGGTCCTTCGCCGCTCGGGCGGATCCCGAAGTCGCCGCGGATCGTGAGCCGCGCATCGCGACCGCGAGCTTCGCGGCGCACGAGGGTGCCCTTCGTCTCCACGAGCCCGGTGAACATTCCAGGAAGGCACGTAGTGAAAGATCGCCGCAGCGTCAAAGGCTCTCCGCCGTGTACGATGCGCTCGTGGCAGGCCTCTCGTCAGCGCGTCGCCCGCGCGTCCTCCTCGGCCTGGTCCTCGCGGCCAGCGCGGCCGTCGCCGCCTGCGGTCCGGGGTTCCAGGCCGTCTACGAGGGGAACTCGCGATTCGAGCACTGCTACGGCCTCGAGGAGACGCCGCAGGCCACGATGCGGGAGAAAGCCGACTGCTGGCGCGACTGGTCGGACCACTACACGTACGGGCAGACGCGCGACCGCATCCAGTACGCGATCGCGCGCTACGTCGCGCTCTCCCAGGCCCCGAACGTGCCGACGGACGAGGCTCTCATGATGGCCGCGCCGGGCGTCACGCCACGCGTCTCGACGATCACGGCGCCTGCGCCGACCAACGCGTTCGCGCCCCCGCCGAAGGTGCTCGACGTGGACGGGGGGAGCGGCTTCGTC
>JALHPN010000330.1 GCA_022842465.1 Polyangiaceae bacterium
TCGCCGCGCCCGCGCCCGCGCCGGTCGCCGCGCCCGCGCCGGTCGCGTCGCCCGCATCCCCGACCGAAGCGCCCTCGACGTCGACGGGGTCGTTCGACCCGGACGACGGCGCGCCGCTCGGAAGAGCCGCGCCGCCGACCGAAGCGGGCCACACCGGGTTCGGTCCCGTCCGCGCGGGCCTCGAGGTCTTCGCGCAGTACGCCTATCGCGTCCTCCCCGCCCCCGCGAACGCCCCGGGCGCGGAGTCGTCGTGGTTCCACGTGTTCGACGCGCCGCGCATCCAAGGCGCCGTCGAGGGAGAGTGGCAACACGCACGCGGGCGCCTCGTCGTCGAAGCCGTGCGCTCCGCGGCGGAGGGCTCTCTCGTCGGCGTCGCCGGCGACAGCCTCGTCCTTCGCGTGCGCGAGGCGTACGGCGCGTACCGCGCATGGGGCGTGCTCGACGTCTCCGCGGGCGTCATCCCGACCCTCACGGTCCCCGAGCTCGACGGCACCTGGATGATGCGCGTCGTGGCCCCGTCCGCGCTCGAGGCGAACGGCCTCCTCACCCCTGCCGACCTCGGCGTGAAGATCCGCTCCGAGCTCCCGAAGGGCTACGGTTGGCTCGGCGTCGCCGCGACGAACGGCGAGGGCTACACGAGCCGCGAGCTGAACCGGGGGAAGAACGTGGAGGGCGCGCTCGAGGTGCATCCGCTCCCGAGCGCGCTCGGCGGCGCCCTCCTGCCGCTCGGGGTCTTCGCGTCGTACTCCGCAGGCTCGTCCGGCACGGCGCTCGCGCGCGCGAATCGGCTCACGTCCGGGCTCGTCTGGCAGGGAGCGCGTGTCCGCGCCGGCGCCTACGCGACGTGGGCCTGGGGCGTCGCGCAGCTCGGGACCCAGCGAGCCCTCGTCGCGAGCGCGTTCGTGCGCGTCGAGCCCGTGAACCGCCTCCTCCTCGGCGCTCGGCTCGATCACGCCGTGCGCGACGCGCGAGCGACTCCTGACGACGCGATCACGACGCTCTGGCTCGCGACGGGCTACCGCATCGCCGATCCCCTCGAAGCCTTCCTCGCGCTCACGCGATCCATCCCGACGACACGCGCCGAAGGCGAGCAGCCCGGCTCCAACGCGTGGGAGCTCCGCGCGATGGGCCGCGTCGTGTTCTGAACGAGGTCTTGTGCCATGACGATGAAGCGAACCCTCACGCCGATTTTCCTCTTCGCGCTCTCGACCGGCGCCGTCGCCGCGGCCGCCGCCTGCTCCGAGGCGACCGACGGGCTCGTCCCGATGCCCACGTCGGGCGACGGCGCCGCCGTGGACGAGACGACCGCCGACGGTGCTCCTGCGGATCCGGACCGCACGTCGGACGCCGCGCGGCCCACCTTCGACGCCGCGACGACGAGCAGGTCCGTCGTCCTCCTCAACGAGGTATCCGGTAGCGGTGAGTGGATCGAGATCGTCAACGCGGGCACGAGCGCGGTCGACATCAGCGGCTGGAAGGTCGCCGACACGGACAAGGACACCGGCGGCCCCAAGGTGGGCGAGGCCGCCGTCTTCCTCGCCGGGACGGTGCTGTCGCCGCGCGCGTACGCCCTCGTGAAGGGCGGCGGCGTCGACGCGGGCAAGCCCTGTCCGAACGGCGACCAGAGCTACTGCGTCTTCGCCGAGTTCGGCATCAGCAACAAGAACGGCGAGACGATCTTCCTCCTCGATCCGAAGGACGCCGTGCTCGGCTCGGTCGTCTTCCCGCCGAACGACGCCGGGAAGGACACGAGCCTCAGCCGTGTGCCGAGCGGCGTGCCGGACGCGGGCTTCGTGAACCGACCGGAGAGCCCGGGCGCGAAGAACCCGGACTGAACCTCACGTATCGCGGCGGTCGACGGGACCGTCGAGGCGCGGACGCTGCATCGCCCCGAGGGCCGAGAGGCGCGCCCAGGCCGGCGCGAGCGCGCGCGCCGCGTGGAGGTCGTCGCTCCCCACGGCGACCACGGCGCGCGCGACGGGAGCGAGGAGGGCGCGGCCGTCGAGCGTGTCGTCCACCGGCACGACGAGCACGTGGCGATGGGTCGGCGGGAGGACCGCGAACCCCGGGGCGAGCGCGACCGCGTGGGTCTCTCCGGCTCTCAGCTTCCCGGCGTACTCCATCGACGAGCGCCACGAGGCGATCTCTGCCCTCACGTCCTCGGGGACCTGCCCGCGCGGCACGTCCGCCTCTGCGCTGGCGAGCGCGCGGTCCAGCGCGACCGCGAAGGTGTCGGCGGCGTCCTCGTCGCCCTCGACGAGGACGATGCGGGGGCTCAAGCAGCCCTGCTGATCGAAGGCGATCACGTCGCTCGCGACGGCCGCCGCCGCTCCTCCGTCGTGGGCACGCGAGATCCACGCGACCCCCATCCCCGCGCCGTGTCCACGGACGCGGACGCCGGGACGCGCCTGCGCGCGGATCTCGGCGACGGTCGCGTCGCGGCCGTAGACGTGGATCTCGCCCGCGGTGACGTCCTCGATGCGGAGCGCGGGCTCGAGCACGATCCCTTCCTCGCCGCGCGCGCGGACGGCCTCGACGAGCGCCGATGCGAACGCTGGCTCGCGTCGCGAGGGACGGACGACGACGCGTCCAGCCGCGGCGCGCGCGATGGCGATCGCGCGCAGCGCCCCGACGAACACGTTCGCGGAGAGGACGACGGTCACCTCGCACGTCTGCGTGGCCGCGCGCTCGAGCGACCGCAGCTCCTCCGGGGTCGGGTCCCTCTCGAGGTGCTGCTCGAACGCGCGACGAACGCCCTCGCGAGAGAGCCCGGTCGAAAGGACGAGCGCGTCTTCGAGCGCGCGGTCTCCCGCGAGCGACTGCGCTGCCTCGACGAGGCGGACGATCGCCTCGTGGCTCATGCCTCCGCCTCGCCGGTGCGCCCGAGCATCTCGTCGATGGCGATCGAGCAGCCGCGCTCCGCCGCGCCGGGGGCCCGACCGAGGAGCTCGAAACCGCGATCGGTGCGGCGCACGCGATCCTGCGCGAGGACGGCGACGGCGCTGTCGACGTTCGCGAGATCGACGATCTTCGCGAGCCCCACCTCTCCGTCCGCCACGGGCTCGAGCGTCATCGGGTCGACCGGCACGACGCGCGCCCACGGCGGCTCGACGTAGACGCCGTGCGGCGCGCTCTCGTCGAAGAGCGTCCGCTCGTAGAACTGGCTCGAGAGCTCCGTCATCCCGTACTCGCAGACGATGGCGCGCTCGTCGATCGCGAACAGGGTGGCGAGATCGCGACGGAGCTTCTCGGCCGGGACCTCGCGGCTCTTGCCCTTGAAGCCGCCCGTCTGCATGACGCGGCTACCCGGCGGGAGCGGGAACGGCATGTCTTCACCCACCGCGTCGAGGAGATGGACGAACGCGAACGACGTCCCGAGGACGAGGACGGGCTCTCGCTCCGTCAGCGCGTAGCTGACGCGCTCGTCGAACGTCGCGAGGTCGATGACGCCGTCGTCGACGAGGAACGTCCTCTCGCGGGAGGCCGGGCGGCCGAACGCGCGCGCGAACGCGTCGCACATGTGGACGAGCGACGAGTCGGGCAGCTCGAGAGGTGAGGGCCCGACGACCATGACGGGCACCTTCGCCGTGAGGTCGCGCGCGAGCCAGGCGCGCCCGAAGGCGAGCGCGGCGCGGTCGTACGTCTCCACCGTGCGCATCGCGTGCTCACCACGCGCGCCGATCGTGGTGCCGCTCGTGCGGAAGACCCTCGAGGCCTCCGCCTCCGGGAACGTGGCGACGCGAGCGAGCTTGAACACGTCCGTCGGCACGGGCGGGAGATCGATCGCGCGCGAGAGCGAAGCCGGATCGACGCGGCGTGCCCGGAGCAGCCGCGCATAGCCAGGGCTCGTCGCGGCCTGGAACCGAGCCAGGTCGCAGGCGAGGGCGTCGAACGGCTCCGGCGACGCTCCGCCGCGCTCGAACGCGTCGACGAACGCGCGCGCGCGCGCATGGAGCGCGGAGCTCGTGGCCTGCCTGTCGTCGGGGAGCACGATGGGTTCCTCGCCCCGCTCATAGCACACCGGTTCGTGCGGACCTCAGACGCGGACGATCTCCCCGAGCGCCTGCACGGCGTCGTCGAGGAGCTCCGACGCGATCGTGAGCGGTGGGGAGAGCGTGAGCACATCCCCGCGTGGTCCGCCGGTGAGGACGACATGGCCGCGCGCGAGCATCCGGCGCGAGACGGCGAGCGCCTCGGCCGCGTCCGCGAGGACGACGCCGACCATCAGCCCACGGCCGCGGACGCGTCGCTCGCCGAGAGCGGCGGCGAGCGACGCGCGGAAGCGAGCCCCCTCCTCCGTCGCGCGTGACGTGAGCCCGCCGTCGGCGATCGCCCCGAGCGTCGCGAGGAGGGCCGCGCAAGCCGCCGGCGAGCCGAAGTGAGTGCCGGTGTGGACCGTCGCGCCTCCGTGGGCACCCCACGCGGCCATCACGTCGCCTCGTCCGATGCAGGCCGAAACGGGGATGCCGCCGCCGAGCCCCTTGCCGAGGCAGACGACGTCGGCGACGACGCCTGCGGCGCGGCTCGCGATGAGCGCGCCGCTTCGCCCCATCCCGGTCCAGACCTCGTCCGCGACGAGGAGAGCGCCGGCCTCCGTGCAGAGCGCACGCAGCTCCGGGAGGAAGCCGTCCGGCGGAACGACGCACCCTCCGCGGCCGAGCATGGGCTCGACGAGGACGGCCCCGACGTCGCCCGCGCCGAGGGCCGCGCGCACCGACGCGAGGCTCCGATCGAGGTCGCCCGCCTGCTCGTCGGGGTACGGCGCGAAGGTCACGTCGATGCCGAGCTGTGCGGCGAAGGGCTCGCGGAACGAGGGCGCGAAGCCGCACGCCGCGAGCGGCCCGTGCGACAAGCCGTGATAAGCCCCTTCGAAGGCGAGGACGCGCGGCTTCGTCGTCGCGAGCGCCGCCGTCTTCAACGCGGCGGTCACCGCGTCTGCGCCCGAGAGCCCGAGCAGGACGCGCGCGCCGGGCTCGGGATGGAGCCCCGCGAGCGCCTCGAGGGCGCGGACCTTCACCTCCGAGGCGTAGACGTCGCCGAGCGCGAGCGTGAGATCGTCGAGCGCCGCCCGCGCCGCCGTCGTCGCCGGGTTCGGACCGTAGCCGAGGACGAGCGCGCCGAACCCTGCCGTCAGGTCGACGTACCGGTTGCCGTCCACGTCGTGGACGTTGGAGCCCTCGCCGCGCGCATAGACGATGGGCGCCTGGTCCGTCCCCGAGCGCGACGTGCGCGACGTGCGGCGCTCCTCGAAGGCGGGCGACTCGACGGCGACGGCGCGCGCGGCGAGCTCGCGCGAGCGCGGCCCGGGCGGCGGGACGACGATCGAAGGGAGCTCTTGCCCGCGCGAGCGGAGGCTCACGCCTCGACGCGGTTGCGCCCGCCGCGCTTCGCTTCGTAGAGCTTGCCGTCGGCGGAGCGGATGAGATCCATGCTCGTCTTGTCGGCGTCGCCGAGGAGCGCGACGCCGATCGACACGGTGACGGGGATGAGGTCGCCCTGGAAGACGAAGCGGCTCGTCTCGATCTTCTCGCGGAGCCCCTCGGCGAGCGCGCGCGCACCTTCGAGGTTCGTCTCCGGCAGGACGATCGCGAACTCTTCGCCGCCGTAGCGGGCGAAGACCTCGTCCCGGCGGATCCTCCCCTGGACGATGCGCGCGAGCTCCTTGAGGACGAAGTCGCCGGCGAGGTGACCGTGGTGGTCGTTGATCTTCTTGAAGTGGTCGATGTCGAACATGATGAAGGAGAGGTCACGCGCGTGACGTCGCGCGCGGATGATCTCCTTCTCGAGGGCTTCCAGCAGGTAGCGCTTCACGTGCGCCTGCGTGAGACCGTCGATGATCGTCATCCGGTAGATTTCTTCGTGGTACTGGGCCTCGACGTCGGCGCCCGAGAGGTACTTGAAGATCGTCGGACCGACCTTGATCCGGTCGCCGTTCGCGAGCCCGAACTCACGGTTGATCTGCTCGTCGTTGACGTAGGTGCCGTTCGTCGACCCGTCGTCGACGGCCCACCAGACCGCGCCGCGCTGCTCGAGGTGCGCGTGCCGTCGCGACACGCTGTCGCCCTCCAGCACGATGTGGTTCTCGGCGCCGCGGCCGATGCGCACAGGCGTGAAGTCGAGCACGAAGCGCTTCCCGAGCAGGGACGGCTCCTTCGTGTAGATCACGACGAGGCAGTCGTTGTTCCGCGGCTTCCCGTCGGTCCCCTCGCCCGCAGGCTTCTGGACGATCGTGGTGACGCGTGTCTTCTCGTCCAGCTCGCTCACGTCGCTCTACAGAAGGTGAAGCGTTTCGCCGCGGTTACCTTCGGAGACTACGTGCACCGGGCGCGGGGGGTCAAGGCACGGCTGTGCGCTCGTGTACGGCGCCGAACCGCGTGACGAGCTGCGCGCGTACGGCGGACGGCAAGGTGAAGGCGTCGACCATCACCGCCAGGGACGGGACCTCGGCCTCGCCGAGACGGCGTAGGTGCTCCGCACACTTCGGAGACGCCAACCAGACCGAGAGGTTGCACGTGCCCACCGCCGCCCGGAGCTCGGCGAGGAGGGAGCGGTCGAGAGGCCCGTGGTCCGGGGCGCGCACCACGTGGGCAGGCACGATCCCCGCACGGCCGAGCGCCCGGAGGAGCCGATCGGGGCGGGCGACGGCGGTGAAGAGGCCGATGCCGTCCGCGCGCGACGCGAGCGTGGCGAGGGCGAGGTGCTCGCCGTCCACGACGACGTCGCGCGGCGCCGCCTCGACGGGGACGACGAGATCGGCTGCGGCGAGCAGAGACTCCGGAGGCGCGAGGAGGTCACCGGCAGGGAGGAGCGCGCCGGCGCCCCACGGCGCACGCGGGTCGACCGCGAGGAGCGCGAGGTCCGGCACCGTCGGGCGCGTGCGGATGGGTCCGTCGAGGACGACGACGTCCGCGCCGCGCTCGGCCGCGAGCGCGACGGCGTCCCCGCG
>JALHPN010000331.1 GCA_022842465.1 Polyangiaceae bacterium
CCCGAGGCGCGCCCCATCGCGGCCGTGCTCCGCCGGGCGGCCGACACGCACGCGGAGGCCGCCCGGCGGAGGGCGGGGCCGAAGACGAGCGAGAGCACGGCGAGGAGGGCCGGGACGACCATTCCCACCGTCAGCCACACCGCCACGATCGCGACCGACAGGCCGAGCCGCCCGACCACCCGGGGGACGAACGGCGCGCGCCGTGCTCGCTCGAGCGCCTTCCGTGCCCGCTTCGCCTCGCGCTCGACGCGTCGGCGCTCCTTCCTCGTCATGAGCCGCACCGGCGGCGGCGGCGGCGCGGGGACGGGCGCGGGCCGCGGCGACCGCGACGGCGCGGGCGCCGCCTCGAGCGTCCGCACGACCTCCGCCATCGTTTGCACGCGGCGATCGGGATCGGCCACGAGCATCCGGCGAAGCGCCTCGCGCAGCGGCCGCGGCGTCGCGTCGGGAACGGCCCGCGCGACGTCGATCCCGAGGCCTTCGTGCGGGAGCTCCTCGGGATCGGTCCCCGTCAGCATCGTGATCGCCGTCGCCCCGAGCCCGTAGAGGTCCGATCGCGACGATGCGCGCCCCTGGAACTGCTCGGGCGCCATGAAGCCGAAGGTCCCGACGACCGTGCTCCCCCCGGCTGGCTTCAGCGTGTCGCGCACGGCGCCGAAGTCCACGAGGGCGAAGCTCCCGTCGGGACGCCGGATCACGTTCCCCGGCTTCACGTCGCGGTGGACGACGGGCGGCGCCCGCCCGTGCAGGTAGGCGAGCGCTTCTCCGACCTCGCGGATCATGCGCTCGACCTCGCCGGGCGCGAGCGTCGCCCTGCGCGCGCGGATCGAGGCGAGGCTCTCGCCCTCGATTTTCTCCATCACGAGGTAGAGGGCGCCGTCCTCCTCGAAGTGCTCGATGTAGCGCGGCAGCCGCGGATGATCGAGCGACGCCAGAGTCCGCGCCTCGCGCTCCGCGAGCTCCACGTCCTTCCACGCCTTCGCGCGGTCGAGGCGGAAGCACTTGACGGCGACGAGGCCGCGCGGGCTCGGCGTGTGTCCGCGCTCGGCGCGCTTCACGAAGGCGTCGAAGTCCGACGCGAGCTTCGCGGGCGACGGGTGCGTCGCGGGGGCGCCGTCGTCCCGGCCCTCCCACGTCGAGCCCTGGGACCCCTCGCCGAGCAGTCGGAGGAGAGTGTACTTGCCTCCTCGCAGCTCGGTCGCCATGCGCGGGTCACACCCTAGCGCATCGCGCTCACTTCGCGCTGGCGACGAACATCGTGCTGGCGACCGGCACGAGCACGGTCGCGCCCTCGACGACGTCGATGTCGAGCTTGCGCTCGACGCGCTTCCCGCCCATCTCGCTCGTCATGACGATCACGTGGTGCCCCGGGTCGACCGACCAGCCGCCGTCTCCGCCGCTGGAGGGGACCGGCCGGCCGTCGAAGCGGACCGCCGCGCTCGCGCCGAGGGACGGCGTCGCGACGAAGCGGACATGAGGGAGTCGCTGCAGCAGTGACTCGACCTGCTCTCGCGCGCGCGGCATGTGCTCGACGTCGTGGGTCGACACCGCGTCGGCGAGGGACCCACGCGCGAGCTCGAGGGCGCCGACGAGGCGTCCCTCCGCGGCCAGCGACTCGGCGAGGCGGAGCCGTCCGTCGATCGATGCGCTCATCTCGACGGGGACGATCGGCGCCGGATCGGGCGCTGACGCGGGAGGCGAGGGAGGTGGATGGAACGCGAGGACCGCGACGCCGAGCAGGACTTCGATGAGCATGGCAAACCCTGCTGGAGCAGGCTTCATGCCACATGTAGGTGCATGTGGATTCGAAGGCTTGGCTACCGCGCGCGCACCTCGAACGATCGGTCGTGATCGCGGTCTGTGCAGGCCTCAGCCGCGCATCGCTTCGATCGGGCTGATGCGGGCGGCGCGCACCGCGGGGAGGAACCCGCCGACGATGCCCATGAACGTGGCCAGGGCGAGCGAGCCGAGGAGGATCGGCGGCGTCGGCTCGAACGAGAACGCGATCTCCGCCCAGGTCCCCATGTTCAGCATCGTGACCTTCACCGCCCGGAGCGGGAGGGCGCAGATCGCCCCCACGATCCCGCCCGCGAGCGAGAGCGCGATGGACTCGAGGAGGAAGGAGAAGAGGATGCTGCCGCGCGAGAAGCCGAGCGCGCGGAGCGTTCCGATCTCGCGAACGCGCCCGGCGACCTGCGCGTTCATCGTGATCGTCGCGCCGATCATCGCGCCGATGGCGAAGAAGAACGCGATCATGACGCCGAGGAGCGTGAGGATGAACGACGTCGCCTCCGACTGCTTCTCGAAGAAGTCGGCCTCCCGCATCACGACGAGACCCAGCTGCTTGTTCTGCTCGACGAGCGCCTTGAAGCCGTCGAACTTCGAGGGGCTGTCGAGACGTGCGCGGACGCTCGAGACGTAGCCTTCGCGACCGAAGGCCTGCCGCACGGTGTGGATGTCGGCCCAGACCTCGGACTCGAAGGAGGAGCCTTCGTCCGCGAAGACGCCGACGACCTTCACGGGGCGGTTCTTCTTGAGCTCGAAGCTCTGACCGAGCTCGAGCCCCCGGAAGCGTCCGCGGATGCTCGAGCCGACCATCACCTCGTCGGTGCCGGGGGTCGGCGCCCGCCCTTCGACGACCTTGGCGGTCGGCCGGAAGGCGAGGACGTCCTCCGTGACGCCGCGCACGGTGACGTTGGAGACGCCGTCCGTCCCGATCTTGTCGAGGAGGACGACGATGAGCACCTCGGCGATCGCCGACGGCTTCTTCGATGCGCCCACCTGCTGCGCCTGGGCGACGACGAGGCTCACGTGCTTGTCCTCGATCCCGCTCGTGAGCTCCGCGTCCGACCCCTTGCGGAGGACGATCGCGACGTCGGGGCTCGCGTTCCGGCCGAGCGTCTTCTTCAGCCCGGAGACGGCCATCGCCGCGAAGGCGAAGACGAAGACGACCAGCGCGAGGCCGAACGCTGCCGCCATCGTGGTGCGCCGGCGGACGACCAGGTTCCGGACGTTGTACTTGATGGGGACCATCAGCCGACCCTCCGGAGCGCGTCGATGACGGACACGCGCGCGGCCTGGCGTGCCGGGATGAGCGATGCGCCCACCGCGAGGCCGATCGCGAAGAGCACCGCGACGGCGGCCGTCCCCGGCTGGACCCGGAAGTAGGGGAACCAGGCGCCCATGTTCTCCTCGAGCGCGCGGCCGACGACGTTGTTCACGACGAGATAGCCGAAGACGACGCCAACGATGCCCGAGGCGATGCCGAGCGCGAGCGCCTCGGCGACGACGAAGAAGCGGACGTGCCACGGCTCGAAGCCGATCGCGCGGAGGACGGCGTACTCGCGGGTCCGCTCGCGCACCCCCATCGAGATCGTGTTGCCGAGGATGAGCAGCATGATGAGGAGGATGATGAACGACACGTACTCGAGGCCGCTCAGGATCGCGGAGAACCCCGCCATGAACGAGACCTGCATCGCGCGCTCGCTCATCGTCGCGGTCTGCGTGTCGCGCTCGTCGAAGATGCGGTCGACGGCCTGGGAGATCTCGCCGCTCCGGTTCACGTCGCCGATGCGCGACATCACCCAGCCGATCTGGTCCTTGTTCGCGCCGGTGACGACCTCGTTCATGTAGTCCCAGTGGAAGAAGAAGGACGACTCGTCCATCGACTTCCGGCTCGACGCATAGATGCCGTCGATCATGAACTCCCAGTCGCCGGGGTAGATCGTGCCCTCGAGGACGACCTTGTCGCCGATCTTCCACCCCATCTTCTTCGCGAGCACCTTCCCGACGATCGCGCCCTTCTTGTCGGCGAGCCAGCGCGCCTTGTCCTCCGGGGGGATCTGCACCTCGTCCATGACGTCGAGGAAGGTTTGGCTCTCCACGGCCATGTTGCCGAAGAACTCGTCGGGCTTCGACGGCACGCGCGCGCCGAACCAGTTCGCGTACGACGACGCCTTGATCCCGGGCACCTGCCGGATGTCCTCGATGTACTTCTTCGGGATCGGCATCACGAAGGAGACCTTGTGGCGGGTCGCGAGCCGATCCTGCTGCGCGTACTCGGCGCCGATGTTCCACGCCCAGAGCACAGTGCGCAGCATGAGGAAGGCCGTCAGCGCGACGGCGGCGCCGGCGACGGTGAAGATGGTACGGAACCAGCTCCGACGGAGGTTCCGCGCCGCGATGAGGAAGAGGCGGATCACCTGAGCTTCCCCTTGTCGAGGTGGCGCGTGAGCGTGGCGCGCTCGGCGGCGGCCGGGTCGTGGGTGACCATCAGGATCGTCTTCTTGAACTCGACGTTGAGCTTCGAGAGGAGGGCGAGGATGTCGTCCGCGCTCTTGCGATCGAGATCGCCCGTCGGCTCGTCGCAGACGAGGATCGTCGGATCGTGCACGATCGCCCGCGCGATCGCGACGCGCTGCTCCTGCCCGCCCGAGAGCTGACGCGGGTAGTGCGTCATGCGGTCCTCGAGGCCGACGACGCGGAGCGCGGTCTGCGCGCGCTTCTTCCGGTCGGCGGAGGAGAGCTTCGTGAGCAGGAGCGGGAGCTCCACGTTCTCGAGCGCGGTCAGCACGGGCATCAGGTTGTACGACTGGAAGATGAAGCCGATGTGCCGCGCGCGGAACTTCGCGAGCTCGCCGTCGCTCATCTTGCCGATGTCGTTGCCGGCGACGACCGCCGTGCCGCTCGACGGCCGATCGAGGCCGGCGATGAGGTTCAGGAGCGTCGACTTGCCGGAGCCGGAGGGACCCATGAGCGCCTCGAAGGCGCCCTCCCGGATGTCGAGCGTCAGCCCGTCGAGGACGGTGAGGGGCTCCTTGCCGCGGACGTAGGTCTTCGTCACGTCGGTCAGCGTGATGATCGACTTCCCCGTCGCGGGCGCCGAGCTCGTCCGGTACTGCTCCGCCGTGTCTGCCGTCGTCTGCGCTTCGGTGCTCACTTGTCCGTCTCCTTGATGCGCAGGCCGTCCTGCGTCTCGGGGGTGGGCTTCGCCACGATCTTCGTGCCGGGGGGCGGTCCGTCGACGAGCTCGACGGCGGTGTCGCCCATCGGGCCGCCGAGCTTCACGGGGTAGGCGTGGAGCTTCCCGGCGTCGACGGTGAAGACGACGGGGCCGCCGTTGCGATCCACGACCGCGTCCTTCGGGACGACGCGCTTCGGCGCCTGCTTGAGCGCGTCGTCGGTGATCGCCTTGGAGAGGAAGCTCACGCGCGCGCTCATCTCGGGCAGGACCCCCTCGAGGTCGTCCGTGAACTTCACCTTCACGACGACGGTGCCCTTCTGGCGGTTCACCCGGTTGCCGAGCTCCTGGGCGACGCCGCGGAAGCGCTTGTTCGGGTACGCGTCGAGGACGATCTCGCACGGGCCGCCGAGCTTCACGAGGTGGAGGCGCGGCTCGGGCACGTCGGTCTCGACCATGAGGCTCGTGAAGTCGACGATCTCGGCGATGGGGACGGGGTTGCCGACGCCGCCGACGAACTCGCCGATCGTCGCGGGCTTCGAGATCACGCGCCCGGAGATCGGCGTGACGATCACGCGATCCTTCAGCCCCACGCCGACGGTGCCGACGTCCGCCTGCGCCGAGAGCGTCTCGGCCTCCGCCGCCTTCACGGCCTCGCGGAGGGCGGCCTCGCGCGCCTCCAGGTTCTCGAGGTTGGCCTTGCCCACCGCGCCCGACGCGACGAGGTTCTTCTCCCGTGCGATCTGCTGGGTGAGCTCGGCGAGGTTCGCGCGTGCGGCCGAGACCCGCGCCTGGGCGACGCCGACGCGGGAGGAGGCGGCCGTGATCTGGCTCTTCTGGTCCTGATCCTCGAGCTGCGCGACGACGTCGTTCTCCTTGACGTTGTCGCCCTCCTTGATGAACACCTTCGCGAGGCGCCCCGGGATCTTGGCGCCCACCTTGGAGGTGCGCTGGGGGATCACGTAGCCGGTCGCGGTGACCTGCACCTCGGCCTGGGACGGCGAGATCATGGCGACCTCGGTCGTGCGCATCTCTTGCTTGAAGAGCTGGCCCTCGAGCTTCTCCTTGGCGACGACGCCAGCCGCGCCGAACGCGGCGACGACGACGACCGCGACCACGACCTTGCGGAGCGGCGACGGCCCGGACGGCGCATCGCGGTCGATGCGGAGCGACGCGAGATCGGAGCTGAGCGGATCGGACACCGCCGCCGCATAGCACGGCCGCGGTCCGAGGGGTGCGGCCGCGAGTCCGGTTGCCCATGCTCGGCCGGACCCCGGTCCGGCGCCCCCGGTGGGCGTGGCGTTCATGCGCGATGTGCTCGCTTGGCCCGTGCAGCGGCTCGGCGTCGGCGACGCCGAGCCCGAGGTTACGCGGACGGTGCGCGGGATCGCGGGCGCGACGCGATCGGCCCATCGCTTGCAAACCCGCGACGCAGCCATGACGGCCCCCACGGCCGCAGGCGCCCACCATGAACGACGACTCGCATCCGAGCCCCGAAGCTCGAGACGTCGGTCCGACGCCGACGGTCCTCGATCACATCCGACCGACGGTCGTCGTCCGGCGACGCATCTGGGAGCCGCCGCCGGAGCTGCGCCGCGCGGCGGCTCCCGCGCCCACCGTGGAGACGGAGGTGGAGGCACCCGCCTTCGCCGAGAAGGACGATCCCCCGCCGTCCTCCATCTTCCTCGCCGAGGGGCACGGGTACGGCCCGGTCGACCCCGGAGCGCTGGGCCCGGACTCGCTCGGGCCGGACTCGCTCGCGGCGGACTCGCTGGATCCGGACTCGCTCGCGCCGGACACCGTGCGGGCTCCGGACACGGCGCGCGCGCCCGCGAGCTACCCGACGCCGGAGCTCGGCGCCACCGAGGCGCCGGTG
>JALHPN010000332.1 GCA_022842465.1 Polyangiaceae bacterium
TGGGCGGGGGAGGCGCGACGGGAGGCGGGGGCGGCGACTTCGCCGCGGGCGCGGGGCCTGGCGGGGGCGCGACCGGCGCGAACGCGGTGGAGTTCGACGGGGCTTGGGAGAGCACGCCGCCGTCGAGCGTGGTCCCGCACGACGTGCAGTAACGGAGCCCCGCGGGATTCACCGTCTCGCAGACCTTGCAGCGCTGCGGACCGGAGGGGGCTTGGCTCGCCGACGGGAGCGGCAAGCCGGCGAGCGCGGCGGCCGCCGACGGCCCCTGGGCGGGCGGAGGACCGTACGCGCCCTGCGGACCGTTGGGCGGCGGTCCGTAGGGGCCACGCGCTTCCATCGCCTGCGTTCCGGCTGCCTGCGGCGGAGCAGGGAGCCCGTACTGCGCTCCGATCTGGGCGCCGAGACCGACGGGCGGGGTCGGCGGCGCGATGCGCGGCCCCATGCGCTGCCCGCACTCCTGGCAGAACGTCAGGTGCGGAGGATTCTCGCGTCCGCACGTCGAGCACGTCATGCGTGTCCCCGAGGGATGAAGGCGACGTCCGAGGGCGGGTGCGGCCGCACGATCGGGATGGGACAACACGGGCGCGCGATCGTCAACGGAATCCGCACGTTCGACCCTGGCTACTTGCGAGGGGCGGAGGCGCGCCCCTCGGGGCGGCCCGTCGAGTCGCGCTGCTCCAGCACGAGATCGAGCCCCATGATCTGCGCGACGCCGCCGTCCCGGGCGGCGCCGCTCGTGTCGACGAACGCCGACAGGTACGCGAGGCGATACGCGAGGGCCGCGCCGACGACCGTTCGCTGCGCGATCTGCACCTCGATCCCGAGACCCAGGGACCCCGACGGTCCCCACGTGTCGACCGCCCACTCGTTGCCGTAACCCGTGAGTCCGAGGCCGAGGGCGCCGTACGGGTAGGCCTCCCGCGCGCTGCCGAGGTAGTAACGGCCCTCGGCGCGCGCCTGCTGGAGGAGACCGATGCGGTAGAGGTTGTTCGGGTCCTGCTTCGTGACCTCGTAGGCGGCGCCCACGTAGAGGTGCCCGGCCGAGCGGTACCCGACGCGGATGGCGACGCCTCCGCCCGTTCCGAGGATGCACGGGGCCTTCGTCGTGGCGCAGATGGGGCCCGGCGCCGTCGGGACCTCGGCCGTGAACGCGACGCCGTACTGCAGGAACGAGACGTTGGAGGGCGGCGGCTCCTCCGGCCCCGCCCTCATCAACGGCTCGAGCAGCAGCTCGGGCGGCGGCTCGGCCGCGGCCGTGGTCGGGGCCTCGTTGGGGGGGGCAACGCCGCCATCCTCGGCCCCTGCCTGCGCCGCGGCGACGCGCGGAGCTCCGATCGCACAGACTTCGCCGAGCAGGACCACGAGCGCGGCCGGGGCCCTCCGCGGGTGACGGACGGCCTTCTTTTCCCTGGGCGCGGCCTCGTGCGGAGGGAGAACCACGGGGTCAGCATACACGCCTCCGAGCACGAGAGTTGCGCGAGGCGTTGACACGGCCTCTCCGCTTTGCGTATTCGTCTCGTCGGCTTCCGACCTTTCGGAGAAAGCGCGATGGAGATCGTCCTCGACAAGCGTGCGGTGAAACAGATTCGTCTCTCGGCCCAAGATGCGATCGAGGAGGGCGATACCGAGACGCTGCGCGAGGACATCCTCGAGGCGTTCACCGAAGAGCAGGTGGAAGAAATCGAGCGTCGCCTCGACAGCGGCGACTTCTACGAATTTCTGACGGAGATGCTCGACGAGTGGTCCGGCGACGACGTGGACGAGCTCTTCGAGCTCCTCGACGCGCAGCTGGGCGACATCGGCGTCGACGTGAAGTTCGACAAGAAGGCCGCCGCCGCCGAGGACGCCGAGGAAGACTCGCCGGACGAGGACTTCGACGAAGACCTCGACGACGACGAAGACCTCGACGACGACGAGGACGAGGAAGAGGAAGAAGAAGAGCCCGCGGACTGAGGATCAGTCCGTGGTGCCCGTCGCGTCCGCGGCCGGCGTCTTCGAGCGTGTGCGGCAGGCCTGCGGAGCTCGGCTCCTCGCGGGCCGCGCCAACTTGCACGCGTCGATCGCGCACGGGACGTAGCGCGAGTCCGGAAAGTCCCGCGTGAGCAGCGCGAGCCGGTCGCAGGCCGTCTCGCGGTCGCCGTCTTGCTGGAAGAGCCGCGCCTCGCGCCAGAGCGCGTCGTCGCGGTGCACCGACGTCTTCATCTCGAGGTAGAAGCGATGGAGGGCCTCGCGCGCCTTCGCGCGGTCGCCGAGCTTCGTCTCGTAGAGGTCGGCGATCCGAAGGAGAGCGGGCGAGAAGCGGGGGCGCTGGTAGCTCCCGATCACGTCGGACGTCTCCCGGTACGAGAGCAGCTCCTCGAGCACGGCGATCGCCTCCTGGAAGCGCCCGAGCTTCTCTTCCTCCTCGCTCGCGCGGAAGAGAGCGTCGTCGAAGTACGCGCCCTTCGGATACGGCCAGCGCCGCGCGACCTCCCGGAACGCATCGCGCGCCTCCGCCGTGCGTCCGAGCTCGGAGAGGCGCTTCGCGCGCTCGTAGGCGACGAGATCGCCCAGCGGGCCGGCGCCCAGCCGAGGCGTGAGCTGGTCGAGGTGCGCGAGGGCGGCGGCGGGGCCCCCGCTCGCGTCGTCCCCGCGGACCACCTCGAGGAGCGCCACCTTGCCCGCGCCGCTGGCGGGGAAGCGCAGCGCGACGTCCTCGAGCTCGCGGAGGCCGCGCGTGTCGTCCACGCGCCGCGTCAGCCGGGCGACGTCCAGGGCAGCCGCCGCGGAGTAGTCGTTCGGCGGAGCGGCGCTCGCGATCGCGCGGAGCTCGCTCGCGCCGAGCTCGACGTCCCCTGCGCGGACCCGCGCGAGCGCGGCCTCGTAGCGGGCGAAGACGGCGTCGCGCGGGAGCTTCGCGCTCTTCGCCGCCGCGTCGTAGGCCTCGGCGGCCTGGGCGAAGCGGCCGGCTCCGTAGGCGCGTCGCGCCGCGGCCATCGAGCGGACGTGATCGTCTCCGCGATGTGGAGCGCAGCTCGCGAGGAGCGCGAGCGCGACGACGGCCGCCCCCGCGCGGGTCATCGCTCCGACCCCTCGGCGAGCCGTCGCGCCTCGGCCAGGAGGGCCGCGCCGCGGAGCGCGCCGCCCTCGGGCACGTCGAGGTGCATGACGGCGCGGAGCCGGCGTGGTCCCGTCGGGTTCAGGAGGAGGCCGAGCTCCCTCGCCCGCGCGCTGACGGCGGCCGCCAGTGCGTCCCCGTCGACGTCGACGTTGACGATGTTCGTCTCGACCGTGCCGACGTCGACGACGAGCCCGGCCACCCCGGCGAGCGCCTCGGCGAAGCGCTTCGCGTTCGCGTGGTCGTCGGCGAGCCGCGCGCGGTGGTGTCTCAGCGCATGGAGCGCGCCCGCGGCGAGGATGCCTGCCTGACGCATGCCGCCGCCCCACATCTTGCGGAGGCGGCGCGCGCGCTCGACGTTCGCGCGGGTCGTCACGAGCGCGCTGCCGACGGGCGCGCCGAGCCCCTTCGAGAAGCAGACGCTCACGGTGTCGAAGGGGGCCGCCAGCTCGGCGACGGTGAGCCCGGTGGCGACGCTCGCGTTCCACAGGCGCGCGCCGTCGAGGTGGACACCGAGCCCGCGCGCGCGCGCGGCCTCCGTCACGGCGAGCACTTCGCGGTGGGGGAAGACGCGTCCTCCCGAGCGATTGTGCGTGTTCTCGACGCAGACGAGGCTCGTGCGCGGGCAGTAGTACGCCGTCGCGTGGATGCGCTCGATCATCTCCTCCACCCCGAACGTGCCGTGGCGTCCGGCGACCGCGAACTGGACGCCGGAGAGGGCCGCGCCTGCGCCGCTCTCGTAGAAGACGACGTGAGCGCCGTCCCCGACGACGACCTCGTCGCCTGGGCGGGTCTGGAGCGCGATCGCGAGCTGGTTCGACATCGTGCCGCTCGTGACGAAGAGGGCGGCCTCCTTCCCGAGCAGCGCCGCCACCTCGTTCTCCAGCGCGCGGACCGTGGGATCCTCGCCGAACACGTCGTCGCCGACCTCGGCGTTCGCGATGGCGTCGCGCATCGCGGGGGTCGGCTTCGTGACCGTGTCGCTCCGGAGGTCGATCATCGCGGCGCCCCTTATAGCGTGCGGCCGCGTCCTGGTCGTTGCGCTCGATCCGTGGGCATGCTTCAAGCTGGTCGAACCACCGTACGACCTCATGAAGAAGGCTCCCCCGACCCGCCCGTCCAGCCCCGCCCTGCCGACGCGCCCGCGTGCGCTGCCGGAGCCGTCGCCTGCCGGGCATCGCGGATCGGATCCGACCGAGACGCTCGCGGCGATCGGGCCGGTCGCGCGCTCGAGCGTGGTCGACGCGGTCGCCGACCGACTCCGCAACGAGATCCTCGCCGGGCGCATCGCGGCAGGCTCGCGTCTGCCGTCGGAGCGCGAGCTCTCCCTCGCGCTCGGTGTGAACCGCCTCACCCTCCGCGCGGCGCTCGCACGGCTGGAGGCGATGGGCCTCGTCAACACGCGCCACGGG
Source organism: Polyangiaceae bacterium (assembly GCA_022842465.1). Lineage (GTDB taxonomy): Bacteria > Myxococcota_A > Polyangia > Polyangiales > Polyangiaceae > Labilithrix. Next base: position 4,510 of record JALHPN010000332.1, read on the forward strand.
TCGGGCACCGAGGTCGCGTCGTGGCGTGAGCGGGCGGGGCTCGAGACGCTGCCGATGGTGTTGAGCTCGCTGTCTCCCGGAGAGCCTGCCTGGATCGAGCTCTTGACGTCGCTCTTCGAGATCCGGCGCGTGCTCTCTGCCGAGGCGGTCGCGCTCGCCGCGCTGCGCCGGACGGAGGACGACCTCGCGGCGATGGCGCGGATCGCCGCGGAGCAGACGACCCGGCTCGGCGATGCGCTCGCCTACGCTCGCGGTGACGTCGCCTTCCAGCGTGCGCTCGCGCACGCCGCGCGGAACGTCGGGCTCGAGCTGCTCTTGAACACCTTCACGCGCTTTCCGGAAGAGCAGCCCGAGCTGGTGGCCTCGATGTACGACAACCGCGAGGAGTCCATCGCGTACTACGCGGTCATCCTCGAGCTCGTGCGGTCGGGGGAGGCGGAGACCGCCCGAACGCTCGTGCGCGACGGGCTGCTCGCCATGGACGACGCCTGGCTGGTGCGTCATGGGTACAAGCGCACCGACAAGAGCGACAAGGTCGGCGCGAAGGCCTCGAAGGGCGCGAAGGGGACCGCCGCGCGGTCCGGCAGCGTCAACAAGGGACGCTGAAGAGCCCGTCTCCCACACCGAAACCGCCGTCGCACAAGCTGCTTCTCATTTCGTCGCGCCGGAGCCGGCTCGGTTGAGAAACGGGGGAGGGACCGGTAGCTCTCATACTGTGGAAACGCGTCAGGAAGCCCCGCAGGGACCTGTTCTCGGCAAGTACCGTCCGATCCTGAAGCTCGGTCAGGGCGGCATGGCGGATGTCTATCTCGCGATCTCGCGATCGACCCCGGGCCTCGAGCGGCTCGCCGTCATCAAGCGACTCCGCGCGGATCTGCTCGTCACCGACGACGACAATCCGCACGACGCGGAGCAGTTCATCAAGATGTTCTGGGACGAGGCGAAGCTCGGGATGCTCCTGAAGCACGCCAACGTCGTGCACACGTACGACGCCGCCGACGAAGGCGGCACGCTGTACCTGGTGATGGAATACATCGAGGGGCAGTCGCTCAGCGTGCTGCAGCGAGAGCTGACGCGGAAGCGGCGCCAGCTCCCACCCGTCCAGGCGGCCGTGATCATCGCGGACGTCCTCGCGGGGTTGCACTATGCACACGAAGTCGCCGACTTCTCCGGGCAGAAGCTGAACATCGTCCACCGGGACGTGAGCCCCCAGAACGTGCTCATCGGTTACGACGGCTCGATCAAGCTGCTCGACTTCGGCGTCGCGAAGACGGCGATGCGCACCGGCGAGACCCGCGCGGGCATGATGAAGGGCAAGGCGCGCTACATGGCGCCCGAGCAGGTCATGAACGGCGACGTCGATCGTCGCGCGGACATCTACGCCGCCGGCGTCGTGCTCTGGGAGCTCGTCGCAGGCCGCAAGATGGTCTCCGGCACGAACGTGCTCGAGCAGCTCGTCTCGGTCATGAAGACGCCGGCTCCGAAGCTGTCGACCTTCGTGCCAGACGTCGATCCCGAGCTCGAGCAGATCGTCCACAAGGCGCTCGAGCGTGAGCCGGAGAACCGCTACTCGACCTCCCTCGAGATGCGTGAGGCCCTCCAGACGTACATCGCGACGAAGGGCGGCCCGCGGGCCGAGGACGTCGCGGCGCTCGTCCGCGAGCTCTTCACGCGCCAGCGCGAAGAGATCCAGAAGGTCATCCGCGAGCGGCTCGCGCAGCCCGTCGAGCTCAACGAGAACGGGGAGCCGAAGCCGGTCACGGCCGAGGTCTTCGCTCAGCTCGACCAGGAGACCCGCGGCACCCACCTCACCGATCGGCCGGGAAGCCTCAACAGCGGCCCGAGCGGTGGCTCCATCTCGCTCGCGAGGGGGGCGTCGTCGATCAGCTCGCTCTCGTCGCTCAGCCGGAGCGGGGGCTCGTTCACCCCCGGCGCGGTGGTCCAGACGTCGCCGTCGGGGACGGCGCCGACGCCCACGCCGCCGGCCTCGCGCAAGCTCGTGCCGGTCCTCTTCGCCAGCCTCGCCGTCCTCCTCGTGACGGTGGGGACGCTCCTCGGCGTCGTCGTCTCCTCGTCGAAGACGAAGGAAGCGGAGGCCGCGAAGAACGCGCCGGAGGCGCCGACGGTGGTCCCGGCGGCTCAGCCGCCGCCGAAGACCGACGACGTGAAGCCCGCTGTGAAGGCGGCCGAGCCGCGGCCCGCCGAGGCCGCGCCGAAGGAGTCGGCCGCGGCGCCGTCGCGGCCGGCGGCCGTCGCGCAAGGAGGCGCCTGGCGGCCTGCACCGGCCGCGGCCC
>JALHPN010000333.1 GCA_022842465.1 Polyangiaceae bacterium
TCGCCGCGGGCTCCGCCGCGCCTGCCGGCGCGGAGGCGTGGCTCGGCGTGCGGAACGCGGACGGGGCGCCGGTCGTGGGGCGCGAGGTGCGGATCCTCGACGCCCGAGGAGCGCTCGCGAGGGGCCTCACGGACGAGGAGGGCGGGCTCGTCTTCGACGGCGTGGTGACGCCGTACGACCTCGCCGTCGAGGGATCGCCGAGCGAGCCCGGTGGAGGCACGGAGACGATCCTCGTCGGTCTCACGAGCGCGCACGCCGACGTCGTCGTCGACGAGCGCGACGCGACCCCGCCTCCGCCCGCGCAGGCCTTCACGGTGGCGCTCGCGCTCGGCCCGCGAGCGAACGGCGAAGCGGTCCACGTCTGGGTGGCGAGCGCCTCGCCGCATGGAGCCGGCCTGTCGGAGGTCTCCGTCGGCGAGGCGGAGGGCTCGAGCGTGGTCGTGGAGCACATCCATCGCACGCGGTGGGGCCTGGGGCGTGATCGCGTCCGGATCCACGTCCTCGCGCGGCGCGATGGCGACGCGACGTTCCGGCACGTCTCGGTCGACGCGGGGGATTCTGCGCCCGGCGCCGTCCACGATCTCGGCGTGATCGATCTCGGAGGCGTGGGCGTCGCCGGGACGGCTCTGGCCGTCTCACGGACAGGTGAGGGACCGACCGGCGGTCCGTCGTCGACGGCGGTCTCGCTCCGCCTCGACGACGGGACGTCGTTCGAGCTCGAGCGCGTCGAAGCGGACGCCTCGTCCTTCGTCGTGCCCGACCTTCCGGGGGCGCAGGTGTGCGTCGCGGCGTGGGGCGAGGGCGCCGTCGCAGGCGGCGACGACCTGCACGCGGGGGCGAGAGCCGAGCGCTGTCTTGCGACCGGAGGAGGCGCGCTGGCGACGCGATCGGTCGAGCTCGAGCTCGCGGACCCCGTCGGGCTCGCGCACCCCGAAACCGGGGGAGTCGTCTCACGACGAGGGCCGGGGCTCCGGCTCGCGGCAGGAGGTCATCCTCGCGTCGCGCGGGTGGCGCTGGTCGACGAGCGGCGCGGGACCGTGCGCGCGCGCGTCGTCACGAGCGCTGACGAGGTGTCGTTCGAGAAGCTCGCTCGGCTCGGCGTCCCGAGGCTCGACCCGGGACCCCACGTCGTCGACGTCGAGGCGTTGCTGGGCACGACCCTCGACGCCGAGACGTCGCGCCTCCGCGCGCCGCTCGACGAGCGTCGCCGGACGTCACGACGCGTCCGGGTGACGGTGACGCCCTGATCCGGACGGGAGGGCGTCGCTCAGCGGAGCGGGAGAGCGTCGAGCCAGGCGACGGGCCGGAGCGCGGCGAGGGGAACGGGCGTCCGGTTGCGGTGCGTCGCCATGAATCGCTCGGGCTGCCGCTCCTCGTCTTCTTGCTCGGCGAACGTCTCGTGCGGCTCGTCGTGGAAGCACCAGTGGGTGCCGACGTGGAGCGCGTACTCCTCGTGCCATCGGGTGTGCTCCCGGAGCTGCGAGGGATCGAGCGGGTAGACGACCCACCTCACGTCGCGGGAGCCGTCGAGCGCGGACGGATCCTCGAGCCGGAGCAGGCATCGTCGCCCCGCGTGCTCGACGACCGCTTCGCGTGGCACGTCGTACCAGTCGTTCACCCAGAGCAGTCGCACGTCGGAGGCGGCGAGCTGGGGGAGCGATGCGGGCACGATCGGGCGCGTCATCTCACGAGGGAGCCTACGAGGTCGCGTCCGGGCGGGCGAGTTCGGTGCTAGAGCGGCGGCATGAGACGCACGTTCGTCCCTCGTCTCGCCGGTAGGGCGCTCACGTTTGCGCTCCTCGTCCCTCTCGCCGGTGCGATCGGGTGCGACGGATGCCGGCGAGACGCCGGCGCGCCGACCGAGGGGCAGGGGGCGAGCTCCGTCGACGGCGGAGCGAGCGCTCCGGCGACCACGGACGAGGGAGACGAGCCGGATCCGCCGGACGGCGACGCCGGCGTGGGGGGGCTCGCGCGCGCGGACGGCGGAGGGCGCCCGTGCTCGGGCGCGGCGCTCGACGCGCTCGTCGTCCTGGCCGATCCGCGGTGCGTGATCACGGCGCGCGAGGCACGACGTCTCCGCGCCGTTTCCGACGACGCGGGAGCCGCCGCGGCCTTCGTCCAGCGCGCGACGGTCGGCGAGGACGGCGTCGTGACGGTTCGCGTGACGAACGCCGGCACGCGCACCGTGACGGTGCCGCTCCTCGATCACCCCGAGCTCCCTGCCTTCACGGTCTTGGCCCAGGATCCGAGTGGGACCGTCGTCGAGCTCGCCCCGCCGTCGTTCGCGCGCGCCGAGCCCGAGGTCGACGACGCCGGCGGGCGCGACGCGGGGACTCGGGACGGTGGCGCGACGGGACGCGCGCGCATCGCCAAGGCACGGGTCCCGCCGGGGGGAGCGGTGGTGGTGCGGATCCTCCCGAACGCCGGCGTCGTGCGTCGTGTCGCGCCGCCGTGTCCTCCGGGCGGCGGGACGTGTGCGCCCTCGCGGCTCGTCCCGGGCGCGTACGTGCTCCACCTCGGGCAGCTCCTCGCGGACGTCGAGGCCGGCGCGCCCGCGCGCGTCGCCTACCTTGTTCGTTGACGAAAACTTGCCGGACGGGCCCGGACGACGGAGGGTCGTGGGGAGGCCACACACATGGCATCCCATCTCCGTACAACCCGTCGCTCGGTCCTGCTCGCGGCCGCGGGGCTCGGGCTCCTCGCGTTCAGCCGGCCAAGCCGCGCCGAGGCGAGCACGTCCCGCGTCGTCCGCACGTCGTCCGACGCGCGTGGCGTCACGGTGACCCTCGAGCTCGAGCACGCCCCGTTCCCGGCGGCAGGGAGCTTCCACCGGGACGCGACCGTGTTCGTGTTCGTCCCCCATCACTATCGTCCGAGCACCGACGGCTCCGTCGCGATGGTCGTCCACTTCCACGGTCACAACACGACCGCGGAGCGCGCGATCCTCGCGCATCAGCTCCGAGAGCAGCTCTACGAGAGCAAGCAGAACGCGATCCTCGTCGTCCCGCAGATGGCCGTCCTCGCGCCGGATTCGAACGCGGGGAAGCTCGAGCAGCCCGGCGGCTTCGCGCGGCTCTTGGGCGACGTGCTCCGCACCCTCGACGCGCCCGCGGTGAGGACGGCGCTCGGTGACGCCGCGCTGCCGCCGTCCGCGTCGCCCTCACGCGTCTGCGTCTCGGCGCACTCGGGCGGCTACCACGCGGCAGCCTCTGCGCTGAAGCATGGGGGCATCGCCGTCCGGGAGGCCTACCTCTTCGATGCGCTCTACGCCGACGTCGAGGTCTTCCGCGACTGGGTGCGCGCGGGGAGCGGCCAGCCGAAGAACGCGCGGCACAAGCTCGTGTCCTACTACACGGGCGGGACGACCGCCGTGAACACCCATCGCCTCTTCACCGAGCTCGAGCGCGCCGGCGTCTCCTGCGCGCACGAGCAAGTGGAGGGGAGCCTGTCGCGCGTCGAGCTCACGCAGGCGGAGGCCGTCGCGATCAAGACGCAGCTCACGCACGGCGCGGTCACGAGCGAGCTCAACGGGCTGCGCGATTGCCTGTACGCCTCCGTCCTCCGTCGCCACCTGCGCTCGTCTTGGTTCGACGCGCGGGACGGCCGGAGGCCGCTCGATCGCCGGAAGCGCGCTCGCTGACGCCCCGCCCCCGAGGCGCGAGAAGCGACGGGGGCGACGCGCTCTCTCCGCCCCGCTCTGCGCGCTCCGCCTGCGCGTCGCGCGGCGTGTAATACCGGCGTAGCCAGCGGCTCAGCCCGTCGAGGCCGGGATAGAGGACGCGCTCCGTGACGTTGGCTTGATCGAGCTTGTCGCGGATCTCCCACTTCAGCTCGGCGGGGACGACGATGCGTCTCACGAGGTCCGGGTCGTGCGAGAGCGCGTCTGCGGGCGTGAGGCTCGGCCCCGGCATCAGGCTGAAGAGCGCGTACTGGTTGACGATGCGGTCGTCGAGCGAGGGGGGCTCGAAGAACGCGAGGAACGGCTTCGCCGCCGACCCGAGGGCGTCGAAGTCGGCGAGCTCGCGGGCCGCGCGCGCCAGCATCTCGGCGGTGAAGACGTCGGCCTCCTCCTCCTCGAGGATGCGCGCGAGCGGCTTCGGCAGGTGCGTCCTCGCCCGCGCGTAGTCGACGACCCACACCGCGCCGTCCGAGGCGAAGCAGTCGGGCGCCTCCGTCATGAAGTGGAGCGCCACGTACGGTGAGAAGGTCCAGTCGAGGAGCCTCGTCGGGAGCCCGTGGTGCTGCGCCAGCGCGAGCCACGTCCACGGGGAGTCCTCCGTCGTCGCGAGGCGACGTCCGTACTTTCGGAACGTCCGAAGCAACGCACGCTCGAGCTCTGCGCTTCGCGGGCCGAGGCGGGCGAGCGACGAGGCGAGGGGGTGCGTCTCGCACGCGACGCCGCGGTAAGCGCACCGCGACCGGTGGCGCGCGAGGGTCTCGTCCCAGGACCCGTCGAAGAGCGCCTCGTGGAGCTCTCCGAACGTCTCGACACGGACGGAGCGCATGGCGGTGGTCAGCCGCCGCCGTCCGGGAGCGGCTGGCACACGCCCGCGTTGCACACGCCGCTCGGGCACGCGCGACCGCAGGCCCCGCAGTGTGTCGGGCTCGTCGAGAGCGGCGCCTCGCACCCGTTCGCGGGGAGGAGATCGCAGTCGGCGAATCCGGCGGTGCACGTGAACCCGCACGCTTCACCCGCGCACGTCGGTCGAGCGTTCGGCGGCGCGGGGCAGACGGTGCACGCGGCTCCGCACGCCGCAGGATCGTTCATCGGCACACACTTGCCGCCGCAGGAGCGGAGCTCGGGCCGGCACGTGAAGCCGCAGACGCCCGCGGTGCAGGCGACCGCCGCGTTGTCGACCGGCGCGCAGGCGGTGCCGCACGCGCCGCAGTGGTTCACGCTCGTCAGGAGATCGACGCACTCGTTCCCGCAGCGCGTCGGTGCGGCGGGTGTACATCCCGTCCCACACTGGAAGGTCGCACCGACGGGGCCACAGACGGGCGACGTGGCGGGGCACGTGGTCGTGCAGCCGCCGCAGGACGCGGGCTTCGAGAGGTCGACCTCGCAGCCGTCGGCGGGGTTGCCGTTGCAGTCGGCGAAGCCGACGTCGCAGGTGGCCACGGCGCAGGCGCCCCCCGCGCAGGTCGGAGTCCCGCGAGCGATCGCGCACGGCTCGCAGGTCGCCGCTCCGCATCCGAAGACGGGCGACGTCGTCGAGACGCAGGCCGCGTTGCAGGTCTTCTGCCCGGCCGGACAGGCCCCGCTCGCGTCGCCGAGCACGGCGGCGTCGCTCGGACCGCCGGTGGAGGCGTCGGGCGGATCGCTCGGACGCGGCAGCGGCGTCGGGTCGACGCCCGTATCGGGAGGGGGCGTCGTGCCCGTCTCGTCCGAGACGAGCTGAGCTGGCTCGTTGTCGAGGATCGCGTTGCAGCCGGCGCCCGTCGTCGCGACGAGGAGCGCGGTCGAGCCGAGGACGACGATGATGCGGGGCTTCTTGCTCACGGCAGCGTCCCTCCGAGCGTCACGCCGGCGCCGAACGGACCGACCTCGGGGCGCGCTTCGAGCCGACCGATCCGCGTGGAGCCTGGCAGGCTCCCGCGCCTCGCGTCCTTCGGCGCGGTGAGGACGAGCACGAGGCCGCCGACGACGGCCGCGCCGCCGGCGACGCTCGCGATCGTCGCCGTGTTGCCCGCGCGGATCGCGTCGTCGCGGAGCTCGACGCCCGCCGCGTTGCAGAGGTCGCCGTTGCAGCTGTCGCGCGAGGCGTTCCGCTTGTCGAGCGACCGGAGCCCGAAGTACCCGCCCGCCGCGAGGCCCGCGACGCCGGCACCGAGGGTGACCCATCCGATCGTCCGCTGGGTGCCTCCGCGCTCGATCTCGGGCTCGGGGAAGGCCGTCGCGTGGAGGTTCGTCGCGCTCGTCGTCATCGTCGTGCTCGCCGGCTCGAGGGCCGGCTTCGTGACCGGCGCGGCGGGCGTGGGGGCCGGCGGGACGGCGGCGACGGCCGGAGCCGGAGCGAGCGGCAGGTCGGAGACGACGACGCGCGCCGTCCTGCTCTCCTTCGCGTCGATCGTGGTCTCGAACGGCACGCGACCTGGCGCGGTGGCGACGACCTTGTGCGAGCCGGGGTCGACGGGGATCGCGGTGCCGAACGCGGCGGAGCCGAGGGCCACCCCGTCGCGTTCGACCGTGAGCCCCGGCGGCGCGGTGCGGACGTCGACGACCAGCTTCGGGAGGCGCGGCTCGAGCTTCTGGGCGCGCTCGCGCGCGACCTTCTCACGCTGCGCCTGACCAGCCGCCTTGGACTGGGCCGCGACGTCGAGGAAGCCCGACCACGCCGTCGCGAGCTTCCCGACGTGCTCGTGGCAGTCCGCGAGGTTGTAGGCCGTGCCGATCCCGTGATCGAGCCGGAGGCTCTCCTCGAGCTTCGGGCAGGCCTCCGCCCATCGTCCCTTCTGCATGAGCGTGCGGGCCTCGTAGAACAGGGCCTGCGCCGCGGCGGGGTCGGACGGAGCAAGGGCTGCGCCCCCCTTCTCCGGCTCCGCGGCGGCGGCGTCGCCCGTCGCGAGGGACACGAAGGAGACCAGACACGCAGTGACGGCGAACGTGCGTTGGGTACGGCGGATCATTGGCGGTCCTCGAACAGCGTGGTGTCGTCTTGCGCTTGCGGCGGAGGGCTCTCCGGCGCGGTGGGGCCCGGCGAAGGATCGCGAGGGGGATCGGACGGAGGGGGAGGAGGCGGCGTCGGGGCTGCGGCCGCGGGCGCTCCGCCGTAGGCCGCGCGAGCCC
>JALHPN010000334.1 GCA_022842465.1 Polyangiaceae bacterium
CCGCCCGATGGAGGCGCGCCGCCCGGCGCGGTGGAGACGCCGAGGGTGCCTCCGCCGCCCGCCGATCGTCCGCGCGAAGGCGAGCGCAGCGCGCGGTCGGCGCTCGTGCTCGACATCACGACGTTCGGAGGCGTGGGACCCGTCGCGGCGGGGTCCGGCCCGGTCCCTCGGGTCGGGGCCGGCGCGGCGGTGGGGGTCGCCTCGCGCTTTCGCCCGTCGATCGGCCTCCTCTTCGCCGGCGCGTTCGCCTTCGATCGCGACAGCGAGCTCGTGACGGCGAGCACGTCGATCCTCTCCGCCCGCATGCTCCCCGGGCTCGAGCTCGCACGGTCCGAGCACTTCACGCTCGACGTCGCGCTTGGTGGCGGCGTCGACGTCATCACGGTCGACCCGAGATCGGAGTCTTTGCCTCGCTCCGCCGTCGCCGGGGCGTCCACGCGCTGGAGCCCGGTCGGCACCGCGATGATCGGCACGCGTATCGACGTCGTCCCGCGCGTCGTGTTCCTCGTCGCTGCGACGGTCGACGTCGACCCGATCCGCCGCTCGTACGTCGTCGCCCGCGGCGGCGCGGCGGAGTCGCTCGTCGGTCCGTGGGCGGTGCGGCCGGCGCTCGTGCTCGGCTTCGCGTTCACCGCGCTCGGGCCACCGACCTTCGCGAGCGCGGGGGCGACGGAGCCGAGGACGCCATGAGCCGCCCGCGCGCGACGCGCCCTCTCCTCGCTGCGCTCGGCGTGCTCGCGGTCGCGAGCGCGTGCAGCGAGGAGACGATCCTCCTCGCCTCGGTCCCCCAGGACGACGCGGGCCTGCCCGGCGTCGAGACACGCTGCACGGTGCGGGAGGACTGCGAGCGGGGCGCGACGTGCGAGAAGGCGTCGTGCGGGGACGCGGCGGGCACGTGCCGACGTCTCCCGACCCTCTGCCCGCCCGACGAGCGACCGGTATGCGGCTGCGACGGCGTCACGTACTGGAACGACTGTCTCCGCCGCGTGGCAGGCGTCCCGTCGTCGACGGGAGGAGAGTGCGATCGGAACGCGAGGCGCTGTGGGCGTGCCGATGCGTGCCCGCCCGGCGCGACGTGCTCGCTGCTCACCGGCGGGCCGACCTCCGACCCCTGCTCGCTCGACGCTGCCGGCGTGTGCTGGGTGATGCCGTCCGTGTGTCCGCCGCCGCTGAGCCCGGATCGATGGGAAGCGTGCGGGGCGGGGCCACGCTGCAGCTCGACCTGCGAGGCGATCCGGAGCGGTCTCCCGTTCAGGCGCGCGTTTCGCTGCCCCTGACGGACGCCGAACCTCCGCGCGTGGTAAGGGAGGCGCGTGGAACGTGTCTCGCTCCCGCTCGCCTCCGAGCTCTCGGACCTCGCACGCCCGGCCGAGCTCTTCACCGCACGCACCGAGGGCGCCGCGCTCCGCTGCACCGCGTGCGCGCATCGCTGCGTCTTCGAGGGCGATCGCGCGGGAGCGTGCGGCGTGCGCTTCACGCGAGGCGGCGTGCTCTACGCGCCCGGCGGCTACGTGGCGCGTCGCTACGTGCGCAACGTCGAGACCAACACGCTCTACCACGTGAGGCCCGGCGCAAAGGCGCTCACGTTCGGGATGTACGGCTGCGATCTCCGCTGCGGCTACTGCCACAACTGGAAGCTTTCGCAGGCGCTCCGCGAGGGCGTGGAGGGCGAGAGGCCCGTCCGCATGGATGCGCGAGCGCTCGTCGACGAGGCCGTCGGCGCGGGCTGCGAGGTCATGTGTGCGGCCTACAACGAGCCGCTCATCGCCGCCGAGTGGGTCCGCGAGGTCTTCACGGAGGCGAAGGCGCGCGGCCTCGTCACTGCCGTCATCACGGACGGGCACACGACGCCCGAGGTGCTCGCCTACGTGCGCCCGGTGCTCGACGTCTTCCGCGTCGACCTGAAGGGCGCGCGCGCGGAGCAGTACAAGGCGCTCGGAGGGCGTCGCGAGCCCGTCGTGGCGGCGATCCGCGAGGCGAAGCGGCTCGGGCTGTGGGTCGAGGTCGTCACCCTCGTCGTCCCTGCGTTCGCCGACGACCCCTCCGACCTCCGCGCGATCGCGAAGGAGCTCGTCGCGATCGATCCAGGCATCCCCTGGCACCTCAACGCCTTCGTCCCGCGGTTCAAGATGACGGATCGTCCGCGGACGGCCATCGCCGCGCTCGTGAGCGCGGTCGGCATGGGCTACGCGCGCGGCCTCCAGTACGTCTACGCGAGCAACGTCGCGCGCGAGCTCACCGAGCTCTCGCACACGCGCTGCGCCTCGTGCCGCGAGATCGTCGTCGAGCGCTTCGACTATGCGACCGTGACGTCGCGGGTGACGGAAGGCGCCTGCCCCTCGTGCCGCACGCCCGTGCCGGGCATCTTCACGGGAGCGCCGCGAACCAGCGCCACGTGAACGCGCGGTAGCTCTCGCGGACGGTGTGGTTCCACGTCGCCGGCCATGTCGCGTCGAAGAAGGTGTCCTCGCAGAAGGTCACCGCGCCGGGAGCAACGCAGTCCCCTCGCGAGAGGCAGTTCATCTCGACGTTCGAGATCACCTCGCCGCCGGTGCATCCGGCGAGCTTCGTCCACATCGCGGTCGCCTGACGGCCGTTCGCGACGCGTTCGTCAGGGTCCGCGGTGCGGTGCGTGACGAGCACCGGGAGTCGTCCGCACGACGAGGCGCCGTAGGCGCCGCCTGCGCCGCCGCTGATCGCCTTCACCCACCCGGCGCGCTTGCAGCCGAGGTGGTGGGCGAAGTACGCGCCCCAGCTGAAGCCGAACCCGAGGACCTTCGACGGATCGATGCAATACCTCTCGCCGAGCTTCTTCATCATCGTGTCGAAGAAGACGAGGTCCTTGTCGCCCTGCGGGTCCCAGTAGCCGTTCTCCGCGTCGGGGTAGACGACGATCGCCTCGTCGTCGACGTAGTCCTCCATCCGGAACCACGACTGGAAGTCGCGGCCGGTCGTCTGGATGCCATGGAAGACGAGGACGACGGGCCACGTCTTGGTGCGGTCGTACCCGCCGCGCTTCCACAGGTGGAAGGTGCGGCCTCCGGCGTCGAGCGTCGTACCGTCTGCGATCGTCGGCGGGCTCGACGCATCCGCGCACGCGGGGCTCGTCGTCGGGACGATGGGCGGCGTCCACGGAGGCGGGACCGGAGGAGGAGGCTCGACGGTCGCTGCCGCATCGGACGGGAGCGGCGCTGGCGTCACCTCTTCCGCGGGGCGGCTCGTGAGCGGAGGCGGGGCCCCCGTGTCTTCGTCACGCGACGTGGAGCATCCGAGGGCGGTGAGGAGGGCGACGCAGACGAGGAAGATGACCCGCATGGCCGCGACCTCGGCGCCACGCGAAGGGGGGAGGAGGCGCATGCCTGGACCGTCCAGCCTGGGCGCGGCGTCGGGCCGCGTCAACGGGGGGTCTCCGTTCGGGTGACACGCCCGCCCGTGCGCCTGCGAGATGAACGGTCAGGGGTTCGGCGCGGCGCGGCGGGGGAGGGGCTGCTCGACGGTGCCTTCGCGCTCTTGGTCGTCCGTGCGCTGCTCGTGCACATCGTCGCGGTTCGGTCGGGTGACGGGATCCGTCCCGCCAGCCTTGCCCTCCTTCGGCGGCTCACCGGTCGGCTGGTCGCCGAGCGCTCCCGTCCCGGTCGAACGGTCAGGATGGGTGGGCTGCTCGTTCATCGTCGCGTCGGCGCCCAGGGTGCCGCTCTTCTTGGTCGTGTCGTTTCCCATGACGCGTCCGCGTGCAACCGAGGTGCCGCGGGGGGGCGCGGGCGTCGGCCGCAGGCCACGACCTGCAACGTGCAAGAACGTCTCACCCGTGCGCCACCGCCCCGGTCGTGGCATAACGTCACACGCGCGGCGGCCGGCCAAAACGCCCTATTTCCCGCCTCACGCCGCGATCTCGCGGGCAGACAGGGTTGGTACGCCGCGTGCTGCTGCTTCACGTCGCGCCTCCTGTACTTCAGGTCTGTCGAACGGCGCCACGCAGAGGAACGCACCACGTGCATCGGGAGAAGCATCGATCATGAAAGGCCAGGTTCTCGTCGTCGACGACGAACAGGAGACGTGTGATCTGCTCGACATGTCGTTGAGCCGTCACGGCTTCAAGGTGACGACCTCGACGAACGCGCAGAAGGCCCTCGAGCTCGTCGCGGAGCAGGACTTCGACGTCGTGCTCACCGACCTGAGCATGCCGGAGATGAGCGGCCTCGATCTCTGCGAGCGTGTCCTCGGGACGCGGCCGAACATGCCCGTCCTGATGATCACGGGCCAGGGTAGCCTCGAGACCGCCATCGGCGCGATCCGTGTCGGCGCCTACGACTTCATCACGAAGCCCGTCGACCCGAAGCTCCTCTTCCTCAGCGTGTCGCGCGCCATCCAGCACCGTCGTCTCCAGGACGAGGTGAAGCGGCTGCGCCAGGCCGTCGCCGACGGCGAGGCCGAATCGATCGTCGGTCAGAGCACCGCGATGCGGCGCGTCTACGAGCTCATCAGCCGCGTCGGCGAGAGCGACGCGTCCGTCCTCATCCACGGCGAGACGGGCACCGGCAAGGAGCTCATCGCCCGTGCGATCCACAGCCGGAGCCGCCGCAAGGAGGGCCCGTTCGTCGCGATCAACTGCGCCGCCGTCCCCCATTCGCTCCTCGAGAGCGAGCTCTTCGGCCATGCGCGCGGCGCGTTCACCGACGCGAAGGTCCAGCGTACCGGCTTGTTCGTCCAGGCCAGCGGCGGGACCTTGTTCCTCGACGAGATCGGCGAGCTCCCGCTCGACGTCCAGCCGAAGCTCCTCCGCGCGCTCCAGGAGCGCAAGGTGCGCCCCGTCGGCGCGAACCAGGAGATCCCGTTCGACGCCCGCATCGTGGCGGCGACGAACCGGAACCTCGAAGACGAGGTCTACGAGAAGCGCTTCCGCGAGGACCTCTACTATCGGATCAACGTCGTCAAGATCGACGTCCCGCCGCTCCGTGAGCGCGGCGGGGACGTGCTGCATCTCGCCCAGCACTTCCTGAAGTCGTTCGCGAAGCGGAACGACAAATCGACGCTCGAGCTGTCCACCACCGGCGCGGAGAAGCTCATGGCCTACAACTGGCCCGGCAACGTCCGCGAGCTCGAGAACTGCATGGAGCACGCGGTCGCGCTCGCTCGCTTCGACCAGATCACGGTCGAGGACCTGCCGGAGAAGATCCGCGCCTACCGCGCCGAGCGCTTCGTGGTCGCGGCGAACGATCCGACCGAGATCGTCACCATGGACGAGCTCGAGCGTCGGTACGTGCTGCGTGTCCTCGCGCTCGTCGGTGGCAACAAGTCGCGCGCGGCGCAGGTGCTCGGCTTCGACCGCCGGACGCTCTACCGGAAGCTGGAGCGATACGGCGCGCCGGGCGCGCCCGGCGAGCGCACGAGCGAGCCGCCGCCCGCCGCCCCGCAGGACGGTCTCGGGAGCTGAGCGCCGCGCGGACGAACGAACGAGGCCCGGAGCCTTCGCTCCGAGCCTCGTCGTGCGCCGTCTCCACGCGACGGGAAGAACGCGTCAGAGCGACGTCGTGCCGCCGCGACCTTCGTCGTCGTCGCCCCGTTCGTCCTCGCGCGACGTGCCGAGCATCCGGTCTTCGTGCCTCAGCTCCGCCAGCGCCGCGAGGATGCGAGCTCGCCACTGCTCTCGATCGTTCACGCCCGTATTGCGGTTCGTTCTCATCGAACGCGGGCCCATGCAGGAGCAATGCCGCGATGGTCGGGGGCGCGACGAGCGGTCGGCGCGCAGGGATCGTCGTCGTCGGGCACGACCGAGCGGGGCAGAAGCGCACCCGAGCCATGAGCGCGAGGCAATTCAGAACGAGCCGCGCGCGGCGAGGCTCCATCCGATCAAGGCCGGGAAGTCCGGGACGGTCTCCCCCGCGCGCCGCTCGCGATACATCGCCGTCTGGTGCGCCTCGGCGGCGACGGTCACCTGCGCGAGCCGCAGCTCGACCCCGCCGCCGATCTGACCCGCGAGCTCGGTCTCCGACGACAGGGCCGGGAAGTGCTGCGGATCGAGGCGCCATTGCCCGACGCCGGCCTGGATGAAGGGCGCCACCGCGTCGCCCGAGGCGACGCGGACGAGCACCATGCGTACGGAGGCGCTCGGCCGCACGTCGTCGAGCACCGTGCTCGACGCGCCCGCGAGTCGCATCGATCTCCGCCAATCGCGCACGTAGACGCCGACCTGCGGCGCGAGGAGCGCGGGCGCCAGGAGCCCGGTATGGGTCGCGACGCCCCGCGCGCTCTGCCGGCGCGCGTCTCCGTCCACGGGCAGAGCTCGCCTCCGCGCCCCGGTCAGCGTCGCGTTCATCCAGGCGTGCCCGTCCTCGACGAGCTGGACGAACGGGCTCGCAGCGGGCGCGCGCGACAAGCCCGGCTCGGCTGCGTGGGCAAGCGGGGAGGTCAGGGCGGCGGAGAGACCCAGCGCGAGGGAGCCGAATCCGGCCGCGAGGCGCGCGATCTGGCGGACGCGGTGAGGGCGGGTGGAGGGGGGCGACATCGTTCTCGCGGCTCGAGCCCTCGCTGCCAGCGTCGTGCCGCACGCCCCGCGTCACGGGGGCATGCGCGATGCAGCTGGGGCGCCGATCGCATGACAAGAAGCCCACGGTCGGTCAGCTCGCGCGACGTCCACGTGCAGATCCACGGGAGCCCCGGGGCAAGCCCGCTCCCGCCCCCGTGGCTCACGCGCGCGTCCGTGGCGGTCCTCGCCGCCTCGGCGGCGGCGGTCGCGATG
>JALHPN010000335.1 GCA_022842465.1 Polyangiaceae bacterium
GCGGCGCTCGACGACGCGACGCGCGCCTGGGCCGCCCGGCTCGACGAGGTCGCGACGCCCCCGCGCGGGAGGCTCCTCGAGCTCGTCTGGCCGGAGGTCGCGCGCGCGCTCGGCGTCACGGTGTCCGAGGCGCGCGCGCTCGTCCTTTCACCCTGAGGTCAGTCGCGGACGAGAATCGTGAGCTCGCGCGAGGTGCCCCGCGCGGAGAAGCGGATCCGGGCGGTGCCGGGCCGCTTCGCGCCGAGCACGAAGAGCCTCGGCTCGTCGCAGCGTCCCGTGGCGCGTCGGACGTCGACGACATCGGGCGCGCTCGTCGAGGCCTCGATGCAGAGCCTCATGCGATCGCCGTCGTCGTCGAGGGGCCTTGCCTCGATCGCGACGAGGTCGCCGACGGCGACGATCGTCTCCTCCGGAGGAGGAGCGTTCACGGCGACGGCGTCTGCGGCCTTCGTCGAGAGCTCGATCGCGTCCGGATCGGGCGGGCCGCACCCGACGAGCGCGATCATCGACGCGAGCGCGAGCCAGGCCCTCACGGCTCACCTCCGTCGTTCGCGCCGGCATCGCCGGCGTCGGCTCCTCCGTCGTCCGCGCCCCCGTCGAGCCCCGCGCTCGCGTCGACGACGATCGTGAGCGCGTCCGTGAGGCCCGCGCGCGTCGCCGCGCGGAGGACGTAGCGCCCGGGCTCTGCGATCCTGAGCCGGCAGTACGCGGGCCCTGCGGGCTCGAACACCGCATCCTCGGCGTCGGAGGTCCAGACCACGTCGGCGGCCCCCGCGAGCGGGCTCGTGAACGCGCCGACGAGCCCTGACGCCACCGCCCGCGCCTCGACGACCTCGCCGGGACGCACGCGCACCTCGCCGCCACGCGCTGCGGGCGTGGGCTTGCCGAGCTCGGTCTCGATGTCGAGCTTCGTGGCCTCCACGATCGCGAGGCGGACGGCGTCGACGAGCTCGCCGTCCTTCTCCGCGACGAAGCCGACGTGGCCCACGCGCGTCGCGCGCATCCCCACGGGCTCCCTCGCCACGGCCAGCGCGGACACCGGCGTCACCTGCGCGCCGGAGACGTGCGCGAGCCCGAAGAGCGCATCTTTCGCGACCGCGCGAGGCAGAGCCATCCGCGCGCCGGAGCTGATGTTGGCGGGGTCGCAGTGGGGGTCCCCCAGCGGCGACGTGCACATGTACGAGAAGTCCCCGCCGTTCAGGCCGTTCCCCGACGCCGCGCAGCCTTCGCCGCCGCCGTCGGAGAAGCAACCCGAGAGGAGGAACGCCGCGAGGACGCCGTGTCGGCTCCGGAAGCGCATGACGTGGCCCTCGAGCAAGCGACCTGCCAACCGCTCCCGCCGCCGAGAACGCCGGGCCTGCGGAAGGCCGGCGTCGGGATCACCCTGACCACCGCGTCGCGGGCGTGACCCGGAGACGACAGTGGCCGGCTGCCTCACTTGCTCGGGGTCGAGCCGGAGGATCCGGTGCCCGAGGACCCGGACGATCCCGCCGAGCTTCCGCCGCCGGAGGGGGTGGTCGCCGGCGCCGTCGTCCCGCCGCCCGCGGCGGCCGGCGTCGTCGACGTCGTGGCGGCCTCGGACTTCCCCTCACCCTTCGCCCCCGCCGCCTTCGGCGTCGAGGAGTAGAGGTCGGCGTACCAACCGCCCCCCTTGAGGATGAAGCTCCCGCCGCTGATCTGGCGCTTGGCGGTCTGCTTCCCGCACTTGGGGCAGGTGTCGAGCGCCGGCTCGGAGATCTTCTGGATCTCTTCCCACTGGTTGGCGCACTCGCTGCACACGTACTCGTAGGTCGGCATGGTTCTGGACGGCTCGCTTCCGGGCGCCACCTTGCGTCATGGGCGTGCGGTGTCAAGCCCCGGCCCGCGTAGCTGCTCGACAAAGCGCACGCTCGCCCATCTTCCCCCTTGCGTGCGCGCCCGTTCAGGCGTAACCCCTGAACAGTGACCGTATGTGAAGTGACATGACGTCCTGCCTACGGTCACGCGGCTGACTCTCCCCCACGTTCTCCCCAGCCACTCCGTCGTTTCTCCACAAGTAGCGCACAGCCGCTCGACGCGGTACGTGCGCCACTGCGTCGTGGCGTGACGTCCGGATCGGCGGGGTCGGACGGGTGCGCGAGCCGCCGCTGTCTCCTGGAGGTCCCGTGAAGATCAAGCGCCTCGAGCTCAGCGGATTCAAGTCGTTCGTCGACCGCACCGTCGTGAACTTCGATCACGAGGTGATGGGCATCGTCGGTCCGAACGGATGCGGCAAGTCGAACATCGTCGACGCCATCCGCTGGTGCATGGGCGAGCAGAGCGCGAAGCACCTGCGCGGCAAGAGCATGGACGACGTGATCTTCAACGGCTCGGAGTCGCGCTCGCCCGCCGACTTCGCCGAGGTCACGCTCACGTTCGAGAACAACGACGGCGACGAGCTACCCCTCGAGTACAAGGACTACGCCGAGATCGCGGTCACGCGGCGCCTCCACCGTTCGGGCGACAGCGAGTACCTGATCAACAAGACGCCCGTCCGCCTGAAGGACATCACCGATCTGTTCCTCGGCACCGGCGTCGGCACCAAGGCGTACTCGATCGTCGAGCAGGGCAAGATCGGCCTCATCGTCAGCGCGAAGCCCGAAGACCGTCGCCTCCTCATCGAGGAGGCCGCCGGCATCACGAAGTTCAAGAGCCGGAAGAAGCAGGCCGAGCGGAAGATGGAGCTCACGCAGCAGAACCTGCTGCGCGTCGGCGACATCATCGCGGAGATCGAGCGCAACATCGGCTCGCTCAAGCGCCAGGCCGCGAAGGCGGAGCGATACGTCGCGTACCGCAGCGAGCTCGAGGACCTCCAGCTCCACGACGCGTCGCACCGCTTCCTCGAGCTCCGTGGCTGGATCATGCTCGAGAAGGGCGAGGTCGAGCGCCACGGCGTCGAGGCCGAGCAGGCGAAGAACGATCTCGCGACCCGCGAGGGCGATCTCGCGACCGCCCGGAGCGAGGCGCACGCCGCCGAGGAGCGCCTCGAGGCGGCGAACACGGAGGCCTTCGCGAAGGACAACGAAGTCCGCGTCGAGGAGGCGGCCATCGCCCGTGCGAAGGACCGCATCGAGACCCTGAACCGTCGTGAGGCGCAGGCGGACTCGGAGCTCGCCGAGATCAAGGCCCAGGCGGCCGGGCTCGAGAGCGAGCGGGACGCGGTCGCCGCCGACGTCTCCATCCTCGAAGAGGGCGAGAGCGGCGTCGCCTCGGCCGTCGCCGCGGAGGAGGAGCGCCTCGCCGAGCTCTCCCAGAGCCGAGAGGCTGCGGAGAAGGTCGTCGTCGAGCTCCGCGAAGCCGTCGCCCGCTCGCAGGCCGCGATCGCGAGCGCCGAGGCGAAGCTCGAAGGCTTCGATCGGCGCCGCGCGGAGATGATCGCCCGCGAGGAGAAGCTCGCCTCGGAGCGCGAAGAGCGGCAGGGCACGGTCCTCGAGCTCACGGGCCGCGTCGAGCAGCTCGCGCTCGCGATGGAGGACATGCGCTCCGGCAAGGTGACGAGCGCCGAGGAGCGCGTCCTCCTCGAGGAGCGACTCGCCGACCTCCGCCGCGCGATCGGCGAGAGCGAGCACCTCCTCGACGATGCGAAGCACGAGGCGTCGCGGAAGCGCTCACGCCTGACGGCGCTCACCGAGATGCACGCGCGCCGCGAAGGCGTCGGCGCGGGCGCGAAGGCGCTCGTCGAGACGAAGGACCCCGCGCTGCGCGGCCTCCTCGCCGACCGCGTCGAGGCCCCCGCCGAGCTCACCGCGGCGCTCGCGGGCCTCCTCGGCAGCCACCTCGAGGACGTGGTCGTCGACGACGTCGACCGGGGCATGGAGCTCCTCGCCGGCCTCGCGAGCGCGCGGAAGGGCCGCGCGACCATCCTCCCGCGCCACCCCGCGTTCGTCGCCGGGCGCGGCAACGTCCTGCCGAGCGGGGACGGGATCCTCGGTCGCCTCGTGGACTCGCTCCGCTTCGCGCCGGAGGACGAGCCCCTCGTCCACACCGTCGTCGGGGATGCGCTGGTCGTGACGGATCTCGACGCCGCCCTGAGGCACCGGAGCGCAGTGCCGAACGACGTGCCCATCGTGACGCTCGACGGCACGGTCTTCCACCCCGACGGCCGGATCTCCGGCGGAACGGGCGAAGAGGCCGTCGCGCACATGCTCGACGTGAACCGCGAGATGCGGGAGCTGAACGTCGACGTCGCGCGCCTCGAGGCCCTCGTGGCCGAGCGGCTCGCGCACCACCAGTCGCTCCGCGCCCAGATCGGCGAGACCCAAGGGGCGCTCGAGCGCGCGAAGCAGCACGCCCACCAGAGCGAGCTCGCCCTCGTGCACGCCGAGAAGGACCTCCGCGCGGCCGAAGCCGAGCTCGAGGGGCACCGTCGCCGGATCGAGGCGCTCGAGGCGGAGCTCGGGGACCTCCGCGCCGCGATCGACGAGGCGGACGTGGAGCGCGCGGCGGCGCAGGCGCAGCTCGACGAGGCGCGGGCCGGCTTCGAGACGTCGCAGTCGGGCATCGCGGAGGCCGAGATGAAGGCCACCGAGTGGCGCGAGCACGCCGCCGCGCAGCAGCAGATGGTGATGGACCGCAAGGTCTCCCTCGCCGGCGCGCGCGAGAAGCTGACGGCCGCGCGCGGCACGCTCCAGCGCCTCGCCAAGAGCGAAGCGGAGCTCTCCGAGCGTGCGCGGCGGCTCGAGACGGAGCTCGAGGCGGGCGCCCGCGAGATGGGGGAGACGGCGGCGACGCTCGTGAAGCACCGCGAGCGGCTCGGCGACGCCACCCTCGCCGCGAGGGCCGCGCAGGAGGCGCTCGCCGAGGCGCGCACCGTCTCCGACGCCTTCCGGAGCGGGCTCGCCGAGCGCGAGGCGTCCTTGAAGGATCTCCGCACGCGCGCCGAAGAGTCGCGCGCCGAGCTCGCGCGCCACGAGATGGCGCTCCGCGAGCGGGCGATCGCCATGGACCACCTCCTCGCGAGCATCCGGGAGAAGTTCCGCGGCCTAGACCTCGGCCGGGTCGTCGGGGACTTCCACATGCGGCCGCCGCCGGACGGCGAGAGCCGGACGCGCATCACGGAGCTGTCGGGCCTCATCGACCGCATGGGGTCGGTGAACCTCGATGCGACGCGCGAGTACGAGGAGGCCGAGAAGCGCTACGCCTTCTACACGACCCAGAAGGCCGACCTCGACAAGGCGCTCGCGGACCTCGAGAAGGCCATCCAGCAGATGAACCGCGAGAGCAAGAAGCTCTTCTCGGACACGTACCACGCGGTCAACGCGCGCTTCCAAGAGATCTTCCCGAAGATGTTCCGCGGCGGCCGCGCCGAGCTCCGGCTCACGAACCCGGAGGACATGCTCGAGACGGGGATCGAGATCGTCGCCCAGCCCCCCGGGAAGAAGCTCTCGAGCATCGAGCTCATGAGCGGCGGCGAGAAGGCGCTCACGGCGGTCTCGCTCATCTTCGCGATCTTCCAGATCAAGCCCTCGCCGTTCTGCGTGCTCGACGAGGTCGACGCGCCGCTCGACGAGGCGAACGTCGGTCGCTACTGCGAGATGATCCGCGAGATGACGGACCGGTCGCAGTTCATCCTCATCACGCACATCAAGAAGACGATGCAGATGGTGGACATGCTCCACGGCGTGACGATGGGCGAGCCGGGCGTGTCGCGCCTCGTGAGCGTGAAGATCAGCGAGTCGCAGGCGGCGGCGGGTGGGAAGAAGGCGGAAGCCAAGAGCCGCGAGGTCGCGGTAGCCTGAGCCGTTTCGTGGGGTCGGGTCGGGTCGGGGGGGGACGCGGGATGAAGCTGTCGTGCAGTGACTTCACGGGAGGATGGTCGGCGGCGCCGGCCGTCCGCGACGCGGAGGGAGACGAGGAGGGTCGCGGACGTCGGGAGTGGTCGAGCGCGGTCGACATCCCGGTCGCGCCGGCCGTGATCCCGTACCCGGAGCCGAGCGCTCCTGAAGGGAGCCCGACGAGCCTCGGGAGCGCCCCCTGCCCCGACCCGGGGACGCCGTCGGCCGATGCGCTGGCGGACGCGCTCGAGCACCTCTTCGATCGCACCGACGAGAACCCGGTGCTCCCGTTCCACCTCGAGACGCCGGTCGACACGCGAGGGCTTGCGCCGGCGGCCACCCAGCCCGGGGCGACCCCGCGGTAGAGGCCTGCCGGCATGTGAACGGCGGTATGCGCCAGCCGTGAACGCGATGTCCTGGCGGCACGGGGCGAAGCCGTCGACGTCACGGCGAAACGAGGGGGCACACGATGTGCTGTCGAGGGCGCATGCGCTCGGCCCCCGCTTCGCTTCGCGGCACGCTCCCTCTTCTCTCTCTCGTCGTGGCCCTGGCGCCGCTCGCCTGCGGGGGCGTCGTCGCGGACGCCGAGCCTCCGGTGGGCACGGCGTCCGCCCCTCCGCCCGAGCGAGCGCCGGCCGTCGTGGCCGCCCCGGGCAGCGCGACCACGACCGCGACGCCGCGATGGTGCGCCGGTCGTGCGTCTGCGTTCTGCGCG
>JALHPN010000336.1 GCA_022842465.1 Polyangiaceae bacterium
CCCCGCCCGCCGCGGCGCCCCCCCGGAGCTCCTCGATCTCGAGCCCGCCCGCACGGCCCCCACGACGCTTCCGAAGCCCTCCGCCGCGCCCCTCCCCGCTGCCGCCCCCGCGCGTGCCCTCCCCGTCCTCGCGGAGACGGTCGCCACGTGCACGAAGTGCGGGCTCGCGACCACGCGCACGACGACCGTCTTCGCCCGCGGGAACCCCGAAGCGAAGCTCTGCTTCATCGGCGAGGCGCCAGGCCAGGACGAGGACGAGCAGGGTCTCCCGTTCGTCGGCCGCGCCGGTCAGCTGCTCGACAAGATGATCGTCGCGATGGGCCTCGACCCGGCGAAGGACGTCTACGTCTGCAACATCCTCAAGTGCCGACCGCCGGGGAACAGGAAGCCCGAGCCCGACGAGATCTCGACCTGCATCCCGTACCTCCACGAGCAGATCGAGAACGTGAAGCCCGAGGTCATCGTCGCGCTCGGCAACACGGCCGTCGCCGCGCTGCTCGGCACGACGCTCGGGATCACGAAGATGCGCGGGAGCTGGAAGCTCTACAAGGGGCGCATCCCCGTGATGCCGACGTACCACCCGTCCTACCTGCTCCGCCCGAGCGAGCAGCAGGTCGAGGCGAAGAAGCAGGCCTGGGACGACCTGCAGGCCGTGATGAAGCACCTCGGCCTCGCCGCGCCGAAGCCCGGACCGAAGGCGCCGCGGAAGGCCTAGGCGCTCAGGCGCTCACTTGCCGAGATGGCCGAGATGGCCGAGCTCGTGTCCGCGCGGCACGTCGCGCGAGGCGACGCCGTACGGATGATCGCGCTCCGCGCTCGCGAACGCGGCCTGCGCGAGGCGCTTGTACGCGTCGACGCGCGTGTAGACGTGGTTGCCGTGCGCCGAGCAGCTGCCGCCGCGCGAGACGACGCCCACGATCTCCCCGGTGATCGCGTCGATCGCCGGACCGCCCGAGTCGCCTCGGCACGTGGCACGGTCGACCTCGAACTCGCGCGGCCCGAGCACGGCGCCCGTGGCCGCGTTCGCGCTCGGCCCCGTCGACAGCACGGTGCTCTTCGACCGCGCGACCTTGTGGCCGACGACGTTCGACGGACCGCCGCCGAAGCCGACCGGCACGACCATGTCGCCGACCTCCACGCTCGCGTGCATGCGGAGCGGGAGGATCGGCGCGTTCGTGATCGGGTGATCGAGGACGAGGAACGCGACGTCCGCGTCACACAGCACCTGCCCCGTCGGGTGCAGCGTGCGGAGCGCGTGCGCCGACGGCACATCCATGTCCGGACGGACGTGCGCGCCGGTGTAGATCGCGATCGCCGCCGGGTCGACGTCCTCGGCGAGGTGATCGCCGTTGTGCGAGCGGCCGCGCGCATCGCACGACGGCGTCGCCGTCACCGCGCGCGAGACGCAGTGGCGCGCCGTGAGTACGAGGTTCGGCGCGACGAGCGCTCCGCTGCAGAGCGTGATGTGCGTGGGGCTTCCCTCCATCGTCGTCGCGATCGCGACGACGCCGTTGGAGGCCTCCTCTTCCACCGCTCGGAGCAGGCGATCGTCGGGCATCTGTTGCCGACGAACGCAGCCTGCACCCGACAGCGCGAAGAGCGCCGTCGCGATGAACGCGAGGTTCTGGACGATCGCGCGAGACGATCGCGCGACGAGATGGGTGGCGTACGCGGAGCGAAGAGCGTGCGTCATGTGCCTCAGCGGGAGCCTCGAGCAGCCTCTCGACGCCGCGTCCCGCTCCTTCTGAATGTGCATGATCGTTCGTCGCTGCGCGAGCCAGACAACACGACGAAGTGAAGGTTTTTCAGGCCTACACGGTGCGTGTTCGACGCCGGGCGAGCGGAGGCTCCGCTCTCGCACCTTCGCGCCACGAAGATCGCCGCGGGATCCGCGGTGGATCGATCGTGATCCTCGACTCGCACTCGCTCCTCCTCGACGGAAGGAACGGCGCGCGCGCGAACGCGGTTCAGTCCTGGACGTCGCGCAGACCTTCGAGCTGCGCGTTCAGCTCCGCGCCGACGAGGATCGCGAGGCTCGTGAGCCACAGCCAGATCAGCGTGATCGCGACGGCCGTCAAGCTGCCGTAGTAGACGGCATACGTCGCGAGCGTGCGTGCGTAGAGTCCGAATCCCCACGAGATGACGAGCCAGAGCAGGATGGCGAGCACGGCGCCGGGCAGCACGCGGCGCTTCACTCGACGGGGATGGGATACCGAGAATCGGTAGAACGCCGCAAGCGCGGCGATCGCCAGAGCTAGCGAGATCCCGAGCGCGAGCGCGCGTTCTCCGTCGGAATGAAGGACACGGAGGACACGGCGCCGCGGCGCGCTCGACGAGCGCCGTGCGGCCGAGCTCGCGCGCGTGCGGACCGCCGGCGCGGACGACGACGGCGCGACGGGCGCGACCTGCGCCGTCGCGTCGGCGTGCACGACGTCGTCCCACTGGATGACGGCGAACGCCGCGAGCACGAAGGACACGACGGCGCCGATCGTCCACGCCGCGCCGAGCAAGCGCTTCTGCCACCACGGCCGCCTGGGCGCGCCCGTCACCGTCTCGAGCGCGGTCATGAGCCCGTGCATGCCGCCGGCGGCGAGCCACAAGAAGCCGATCGCCGCGATCGGACCGAGCGCCGTCGCGCCGCCGAGACGCACGAGCTGCTCCTTCACGACGGCCTCCGAGGCCTCGGGCAAGCTGCCCAGGATCGGCGCGAGCACCGCCTCCACGCCACGACGACGGACGAGGCCGCCGACGACGTAGCCGATGAAGACGAGCAGCGGCATCAAGCTCAAGAAGAAGTGGAACGCCATCGCCGGCGCCGCGCCGAACGCGTCGTGGAGGACCATCCCGTGCCCGAGACGCTTCACCGCGCGCGCCGCACGCAGAGGGCGCGGGGCGCCCGCCGGGAGCGGCGGATCGATCCGACCGCGGCGCGACGGGGACGGACGCGAAGGTGCCGCCTCGGGGCGCGACACGGGCGACGGGCTCACGCTCACGCCCGGAGGAGAACCTGCAGGGAGGCCTGCCGTCAAACTGCGCTAGGATGGTCGGCCGTGAAACGCCTCCTCTCCTTCTGCTTCCTCTCGAGCTTGGTCGCTTCGTCCCTCTCGGTCGCCTGCGGTGACGACGACGCGACGGGCGCGCCCGTCACGCCGAGCGCCGACGCCAGCGCCGAGCGCACACGGCTCCCGGCCCCGCTCCGGCCCGCCGCCTCGTGCCCCGTCGTCATCGACACGCCGGAGGACCAGGGCTCGAGGCACGTGCCCGAGTCGACCCCGCTCACGTTCGCGACGAACCCGCCCGCGAGCGGCTCGCACTTCCCGCTATGGGCGAACTTCCAGGAGTTCCAGACGCCCGTCTCGCGCGGGTACTGGCTCCACAGCGCCGAGCACGGGGCGGTCATCCTCCTCTACAAGTGCGAGGGCGCCGCGTGCGGCCCCATCCTCGAAGGCTTGCGCAAGGTGAGGGACGAGCTCGCGACGGACCCGCGCTGCGATCCGTCCGTGCGCGTCCGCGTCGTCATCACCCCCGACCCGGACCTCGACGTGCCGGTCGCGGCGGTCGCGTGGGGCTGGACGTACAAGGCCGACTGCCTCGATCTGCCCACGCTCCAGCAGTTCGCGCGCGATCACTACGCGCAGGGGCCCGAGGACACCTGCGCGGCGGGCAAGACGACGTTCTGAGGCTCAGCCGACGCGCGGCCCCTTCGGCGGATCGGGCGCGTACGCGTCGTCGAACGGCTCCTGCGGAGGAGGCGCCGCGGGCTCCTGCGCCTCGGGCGGCGGCGCGGGCTCGGCCGGCTTCGATCCGGTCACGCTCCCGATCGCCTTCTCGATCTCCGCGCCGACGGTCTCCATCGCGCGGCCTACCTCCTTCACCGCGTCGGTCGCCGCGTTCTCGATCTTCTCGGTCGGCACCTTGTCCGCCACCGTCTCGACCGCGCCCTTGGCCGCGCGGAAGAGGAGGCCCAGGCCGTTCTTGAGGTCGTCGAGAGGCTTCGGCTTGTCGTCGCTCATGGCCCCAGAAGAATGCGCACGACGCGACGCGCTGTAAAGGCGTGGCTCAGCCGGCCTTGATCCGGGCCACCGACGAGGGCGACCACACCGTCGTGCGGTTCCGGCCCGTGCGCTTGCTCACGTAGAGCGCCTCGTCCGCCGACTTGAAGAGCTCGTCCCAGGTCGCGCCCGCGGCGGGGAACGTGGCCGCGCCGACCGAGCACGTCACCGTCAGCGAGCCGTTCGTGGAGTGGAACACGGTCTTGCCGAGCTCCTCGCGGATCCGCTCGGCGAGCTGGTGCGCGCCCTGCTCGTCCGTCTGCTCGCACAGGATGACGAACTCCTCGCCGCCGAAGCGCGCGACCACGTCGGTCGTCCGCTTCTGACGCTTGAGGATGTCGCCGAGGCCCTTGATGACCACGTCGCCCACGTCGTGCCCGTAGGTGTCGTTCACCTTCTTGAAGAAGTCGATGTCGGTCACCAGCACGGACAGCGGCCGGCCGAAGCGCTTCGCCGCGGCGACCTTCTGCGCCGCCGCGTCGAGCATCGCGCGCTTGTTGAAGAGGCCGGTGAGGCCGTCCGTCGTCGCCATCGTCTCGAGCTTGTGGACCATGCGCGCGTTGGAGAGGCTCACGGCGAGGTGGCTCGCGAGGACCTCGAGCGTCGGCCGCACCGTGTCGCCGAACGCGTGACGGCGACGCGCGCCGAGGATGAGCGTGCCGAGCGGCCGGTCGTGGTGCATGAGCGGTAGCACGAGGAGCGACGGCAGGTTCGGCCAGGGGAGGCGCTTCGTGAGGACGACCTGGTGGGCCGTGTCGAGCTCCCCCTTGTAAGGGAGCGGGAACTTGTTCGTGACGACCATCGAGACGAGGCCCGCGTTGTGCTTGAAGCGCTGGCCGACCAGATCGTCGATCTCGCCGCCCTCGCTCTGCGCCGCGCAGACCTCGTGCGTGCGCGTGGCCTCGTCGAAGATCGTCACCGCGGCGAGATCGAAGCTCGCGATCTCGCGGGCGGCGCGGACGCCGGCCTCGAGGACGTCCTTCTCGCTCAGCGCCGCGCCGAGCGCCTGCGCCGCGCGATAGAGCTTCCCCTGCTCGACCTTCGCGCGCTCGAGCTGCACGAAGACGCGCTCGTTCTGGATCGCGCGGAGGCAATAGCGGGCCGCCTGCGCCGCGAGCTCGTGCTCGTGCGGGGTGAAGGGGCGGTTGTCGACCCGATCGAGGGCGAGGACGCCGCGCACGACGCCGTCCTCGACGACCGGGATCGCCGCGAGCGCGCGCACCGGGCACGCGCCGGCGTAGTACGGGACCTTGTAGGACGGGCGGAGATTCTCGAGGAGCACGGCCTCCTTCTTCGCGATGACCGCGGCGAGGACGCCGTCGCCGATCGAGAAGGGCGCGTCGTGGATCTCGTCGGAGCCCGTCGAGAGCTCGCTGATGCGGAGGTGCGTGCCGGCGTCGTTTCGCCAGAGCAGGACCGCGGTGTGGAGATCGAGGCAGCGGCGGAGGAGCTCGAGCGCGTAGTGCACCGACTGGTGGATCTCCTCGACGCTGGAGCGCGCGAGGCGCTCCTCGGCGTCCTCCTTCTTCGCGCTCCCGCTCGCCTCGCCCGCGCCGAGGAGGCGGTAGCTGCGGGCGTCCTCGCGGAGCCGCTCGATCTCACGCTCGACGCGGGCGCGCGCGGTCACGCGGATGCGCGCGACCTCGGCCCGGAGGAGCGCGAGGTTCAGCATCGCAAAGGCGCACGCGAAGCCGGCCTGCGTGACGAGCGCCTCGAGGCTCGGCTCGCCGAGGGTCTTCCAGCGGATGAGCGCGTCGAGGCCGACGACCCACCCGACGACGGCGAGGCCTGGCGCCGGGCGCCCGAAGGACGCGACGAGCGCGACGAGGACGAAGATGGCCGGCGAGAAGCGACCCGAGAGCGTGCCGTCGTAGCGGAGCAGCATCGCGTCGAGGCCGACGGCGAGGAGCGCGCCGAGCTCGAAGTCGAGGAGGAACGGCGCGTCGCCCGTGAGCCGGAGCTTCGCGCGGAGCCGCTTGCCGAGGAGGACCGCCCAGAGGAGCCCGAGGACGACGGTGAGCGCGGTGATCGGCGCGGTCGCGCCGCCGAGGACGACGTAGGCGGCGAGCCCACACGTCACGGCGAAGCCCGAGCCGGCCCGGACGAGCCGGCGGAAGGCGAGCGACGCGCGGACGAGAGAGTCCATGTCCCTCGGCGGTATCAAGGTCCGTTCGGTCGGGCCAAACGATCGGCTAGCGCGCCGGTTTCTTTGACAGCCGACCCGAGACGAGCGCTCCACGGTCCGTGTGATAGAGCACGGGCATGGCGGAGCGCGGAGCGGGTCGAGGGAGCGTCGTCGTCGTGAGCGCCGGAGCGCTCCTCGCATGCGCGGCGTACGCCTGCGGTTCGGCGGGACGCGCCGATCCGGCACAGGGAGCGGACGCCGACGCCGGCGAGATCGTCGCGCCGCCGGGGCCGCCGCTCGGCTCTCTCGACGGCGGACCGG
>JALHPN010000337.1 GCA_022842465.1 Polyangiaceae bacterium
CGCGTCCCCCTCGCGGCCCCGCTCGCGCCGCCGAGACGCGCGACCACGATCGTCGGCACGGCGCCCGCGGCCGCCTCTCCGCCGGCGTCGAGCGCGAGCCTCCGGGCCGCTCTGCCCGTGGCTCGGGCGGCGGGGACGATGGTGTTCGGTACGCCTGTCTCGCCGGAGGGCGCCGAGGTCGAGTCGACGTCGGTCGGCGCCGCGCCCCTGACCCGCTTCTGCACGTCGTGCGGGGAGAAGTACCCGGCCGATTTCGTGATCTGTCCGCGGGACGCGACGCCGCTCTCGGACGAGACCCAGGACGGCGGCGCGGACCCGCTCGTAGGCAAGCTCGTCGGCGAGTCGTACCAGATCGTCCGCGTCGTCGGCGAGGGCGGCATGGGACGCGTCTACGAGGCGCGGCACCTCCGCTTGAAGGAGCGCCGCTTCGCCGTGAAGGTGCTCCACGCCGACCTCGCGCGACACGCCGACATGGCGACGCGGTTCCTGCGCGAGGCCGAGAGCGCGAGCTCGATCCACCACCCGAACGTGGTGGACGTCTTCGACGTCCACCACCTCCAGGACGGCACGCCGTACTTCGTCGGCGAGTTCCTCGACGGCGAGGAGCTCGCGGTCCTCGTCGGTCGACGCGGCGCGCTCGATCCGAGCCTCGCCGTGTCGGTGACGCGTCAGGTGACGAGCGCGCTCTCGGCCGCGCACGCGCGCGGGATCGTCCATCGCGACATGAAGCCCGAGAACATCTTCGTGGAGCGTGAGTCCCTCCAGGCCCTCGAGGCGGGGATGGCGACGTCGCTCTCCGTGAAGGTCATCGACTTCGGGATCAGCAAGGCCTGCGGGGAGCGGACGAACCTGACGAAGACCGGGATGATCATGGGCACCCCGAGCTACATGGCGCCCGAGCAGGCGAGGGGGCAGGAGGTCGATCACCGCGCGGACGTGTACGCGGTCGGCGCCGTCCTCTACTTCCTCCTCACGGGCCGGAAGCCCTTCGACTCGGACGACCCGACCGCGACCCTCTCGATGGTCCTCACGCAGGAGCCCCCGCGCCCGCGCGATCTCGACTCGCGGATCCCCGAGGCGCTGGAGCTCGTCGTGCAGCGCGCCATGGCGAAGGACCCGCGCGACCGCTACGCGACGATGACGGAGCTCGACCAGGCGCTCGCGGGGCTCGAGGGCGGGCGCTCGCCGAGCGGGGGCGTGCGCGCCCTCGCCACCCCGCTCGCGCACGGGGGGAGGAACGGCGCTCCGGACGCCCTCGAGGTCGCGCGCGTCATCCTCGGCGTCCCGTCGTCGCCGCCGCCCGCGCAGACCGGCACGTCGATCCTGCGCGCGGCGCGGCCCACGATCATCGTCATGAGCACCGCGCTCGCGGTGTGGCTCGTCGGCGGCACGACGGCGGCGCTCGCCGGGCTCGTCCGCGTGCTCCACGAGGGTGAGATCACGGTCACCGAGTGCGTCCTGCTCGTCGTCGGGTGCCTCTTCGCCGCCGCGACCCCCGCCGCGCTCTACGTGACGCACGTAAGAAAGGTGATCTGGCCGAACACCGCGCGCGCGGTGCAGCTCGCGGCCGATCTGAAGCGCACGGTCACGGCCGTCCTCGTGACCTACGGTTTCATCTCGGTCCTCGTCCGGATCGGGCTCACCGTGATGCTCCGCAGCTCGCGCTCGCTCGTCAGCGGCTGGTGGGACCTCGTGCTCCTCGTCGTGAGCCTCGTCGCCGCGGCCACGGTGGGCGGAGCACGCCCGCTGCTCGCGAACCTGCGACGCCGGCGCGCCCGCGCGTGACCGGGCGTTGCCCGCGCTGCGGGCTCGCGGTGCTCCCGGCGTTCCCCGGGGCAGAGACCCCGTGCCCGTGCGGCGAGACCGTCGCCGTCGGCCCTCGTCCGGACCCGCCGGCGGCGCACGACGCGGCGCCGTACCGAGCCCCCGCGCCGCGCGACGTGGAGCCGGTCCTCGTCGCGTGCCCGTTCTGCGGCCATGCGCCGCTCGACCCTCTCGCGCGCGTCTGTCCGACCTGCGACGTGCGCCTCGACCGCGCGCGGTGCCGGCGCTGCTTCGCCCTCGGCGCACCGGGTGAGTACGCATGCGCTCGCTGCGGCGCGTCGCTTCCGCGCGACGTGCTGTTCGACGCCACCGATGCGCCGTGCCCGCGGTGTGCGGCGCCGCTCGCGACGCCGCGGGAGGCGCGCGAGCCGGTCCACGAGTGTCCGCACTGCTTCGGCGTCTTCGTCACGCGCGACGTGCTCGCGCGTCTCCTCGACGAGGCCTCGCAGGGCCGCATCCCGGTCGCACGCGACGGGCGCCCCAGCTCGTCGGCGATCCCCGTCGCCGCGCACTACGTGCCGTGTCCGATGTGCCACGCGCGGATGAACCGCACGACGCTCGCGCGGGGCTCCGGCGTCGTGGTCGACGTCTGCGCGCGACACGGGGCCTGGTTCGAGGCCGGCGAGCTGACGCGGACGCTCGTCGCGCTCGCCGCCCGGCCCGACGGCTGAGCGCGTGGTGGATCGCGGGCGCCGGGGTCAGGCCGAGCCGGTCCCACCGTCTCGTCCGCGGCCGCCGCTCGAAACGCTTGAAAGTCCTGCAGTTCCTGATGTGCGCAGATGTGGGTGATGTGGCCTGCTCCTTGCACCTCCATCCCATCGATGACGATCCGCCTCGAGGTCCGTGAGAGCCGGCCCCCGCTTTGGGCGATCGCCGCGCCGGCGCTCTATCTCCTCGCGTGCGCCTCGTGCGTACGCGCATACTTCCTCGATCGGAGCGCGGACGTCGGGCTCGCCGGCTTCCTCGTCGCGCTCGGCCTCGCGCCGGCCTTCGCGATCCCCGTCGTGTTCGCGTCGCGCAGGGCGAGGCTCGAGACGGACGGCGCCGCGCTCTCCGTCGACGGCCAGGCGGTGAAGTTCGACCAGCTCCGCGTCGAGCCAGCGCCGCGCGGCGCCGCGCGCATCCACGTCACGCTCCGCTCGGGCTCGAAGCGCGTGTTTTTCGCCGACGACGTCCGCGCGGCCAACCTCTTCGCCGCCAAGCTTCCGCCCGTCAGCGCCCCCGCTGACGCGCTCGCGGCCTGACCCTCGTCCGCCAGAGGCGGAAGCTTCTCGCGAGGACGGTGTTCTTGGCGCGCGGCCGCGCTGCGTGGAACGCTCTAGGATGGTCACGGGGGGGCCCAGGCTGGGCTGTGCATTGGCGTGGCTCGTCGTCGCGTGCGGCGGCGCCGGTGCGCCCGACGCCACGCGTGATGCGAGCGCCACCGATCGCGGCGCGGACGACGTCACGACCACGCCGCAGGGGGGGCGTGACGGCGGCGAAGAGAGCGCGCGCGCCGGCGACGGGGGCACCGAGGAGGCGCCGCCGCTCGCGGACGGTACGTGGGACCACGACGCGGACCGCGCGACGCCCGGCGTCCCGTGGACGGACTGCGCGCCCGGAGAGCACGTCGTCGCCGGAGGGACCCCGGCGGCCGACCGGGTCTGCGCGGAATGCGCAGGCGGGTTCTCCACCACGATCAACGCGAGCGCGTGCGCGCCGTGGACGACGTGCGCGCCCGGCTCGTTCGTCGCCGCGACGGGAACGCCCTCGCGCGATCGGGTGTGCGCCCCCTGCGCGCCGGGGCAGACGACCGACGCCCCGAACGCCTCCGCGTGCGACTTCACCATCGACGGGATCGCCGCCGGCAACGCGCACACGTGCGCGAGGCTCTCGAGCGGGACCCTCCGCTGCTGGGGGAACAACAACCACGGCCAGCTCGGCGACGGCTCGACGACGGCGCGGTCGCGGCCGGTGGACGTGCCGGGCCTCGCGGGCGTCGCGGACCTCGCGATCGGCTTCTTCCACACCTGCGCGCGGCTCGACGACGGCACCGTCCGGTGCTGGGGAAACAACGGCTACGGCGAGCTCGGCGACGGCACGACCACGGGGAGCCTCGTGCCCGTCCCGGTCCCTGGCCTCGCCGCGGTCGTCGAGCTCCGCGCGGGCGCCGATCACATGTGCGCGCGCATCGAAGACGGCACCGTCCGCTGCTGGGGCTGGAACGGTCATCGCCAGATCGGAGACGGGCTCCCCGGGGATCGCCATGCGCCGACGCCGGTGCCCGGACTCACCGGCGTCTTGGGCCTCGCGGCCGGCTACGCGCACACGTGCGCGCGTCTCGAGGACGGGTCCGTCCGCTGCTGGGGCAACAACGCCGACGGGCAGCTCGGCGACGGCACGGCGGACAGCCGCGATGCGCCGACGCCGGTGCCCGGGCTCGCCGGCGTCTCAGGGCTCGCCGCCGGCTACGCGCACACGTGCGCGCGCCTCGTGGACGGCACCGCGCGCTGCTGGGGCGCGAACGCGAACGGGCAGCTGGGCGACGGCACGATGGCCGTGCGCCGCTCCCCCGCGCCCGTCGACGGCCTCGAGGGCGTCGTCGAGATCCGTGCGGGCGCCCATCATGCGTGCGCGCGTCTCGACGCCGGGTCGATCCGCTGCTGGGGGCACAACGTCGACGGCCGCCTCGGCGACGGGACCTCGACGACGAGGCTCGCGCCGACCGCGGTGACGGGCCTCACGGGGGTCCTCGAGCTCGCGACGGGCGGGGGCCACACCTGCGCGCGCCTCGCGAGCGGCGCCGCACGCTGCTGGGGCTACAACTTCAGCGGTCAGCTCGGCGACGGGACGACGATGACGCGTCTCGCGCCGGTCCCCGTGACCAGGTGAGAGATCACCTCGCGAGCTCCGTCCGCCGCCCCTGCGCGAGGAGAGCACGCGCTACGACGAGAGCTCGCGGCGCGTGAGCTCGGGGGCGATCCTTCAGAAGCGCGCCTGGAGGGCGACCGCCGCGCCGAGCCGGTTCGGGCTCTGGAACACGCGGAGCGACGCGGTACCCTCGGTGGGGTCGCGGATGACGAGGGTGCCGTTGTTGTCGCGGACGAACTGCAGCCACCCGACGAAGGCGAAGGACTCGTTCAGATCCCAGCGCAGCGAGAGACGCGCCTGGACGACCGGCGAGCGATCCTTGTTGTAGGGAAGGATGGACTCGTCGCCCTGGCGGCGAACGACGATCACGCGCTGGGCGGGGACCCCGCGCTCGGAGAACTCGCTCCGGAAGGTCGCCGGAAGCTGGAAGCCGCCGCCGAGACCAGCCGTGAGGTGAGCGCCCGGGAAGTGGTAG
Source organism: Polyangiaceae bacterium (assembly GCA_022842465.1). Taxonomy (GTDB): domain Bacteria; phylum Myxococcota_A; class Polyangia; order Polyangiales; family Polyangiaceae; genus Labilithrix. The sequence goes on from JALHPN010000337.1 coordinate 5,150, forward strand.
TCGCCCGCGAGCGCGCCGAAGAGCTCCGGATCCGTCTTCGCGTTCTCCGGGAGCGTCTCGAACGGGATGAACCCGGGGACGTTGCGGACGACGAAGTTCAGGTTGCGGTAGATGCCCGTCGCGCTCACGCGGAGGTAGCCCGCCTTGATCACGCCCTGCACCGCGCCGGCCGTCGCGCCCTGGTCGCTCGTCACGCCGGGCCGGTCGAAGTCCTTCAGGTGCTGGTTCAGGTAGGACCCTTCGGCGGAGACGCTCCACGCGAACTGGTTCGGGTCGTACTTCTCGGGCTTGAAGAGCACGAGCGGCCGGTTCGGATCGTTCCGGTAGAGGAGGAAGTCGACCGACGAAGGCACCGGCATGTTGTGGTGCACGACGAGACGGCCGGAGCCGCCCCACGTGTAGACGTCCTTGCCGCGCACGTCTTCGAGGTCGAACTTGCCCTGCTGGAACCAGCCGCCCGAGACGTCGAAGCGGAGGTTGTCGAGCGGGTCGACGCCGGCGCCGCCGAGGAAGCCGTAGTTCGTCTCGCCGACGCGGACGGTCTCGACCTCGTTCTCGCCGCCGGGGACGAGGACCTGCTGCGGCTGGATGATGGTCGCCGTCTTGAAGCCGCCGAACGCGTAGAATCGCTCCGAGTCGTACTGGATCTTCGCGCCCGGCGCAGGGCCCTGGATGCGGGGGAAGATCGACTCGTTGATGTTTCCGGCGGTGCCGCCCCACGAGAGCTCGTAGAGGTAGCCGACGCGCATACGGTCGGTGTCGAGCGGGAAGAAGACGGCCGAGACGCCCTCCTTCTCCTTCTCTCCCGTCTTGTAGAAGAGCCGGAGGTACGAGCCCGTGTCGTAGAGCGCCGAGTTCAGGTTGCCCGACTGCGACGCGAGCTGGCCGAGGTCGAAGCGGAGGACGAGCGCGGCCTCCGTCGTCAGGTTCGGGATGAAGCCCGGGAGCTTCTTGTACATCACGAGGTGCGTGAGGTTCTCGCGGCCCGTGAAGCGCGAGTTCAGGTTGTCGAAGAAGAGGCGGTACTGCGGCCGCTCGCCGACGCCGAACGACGGCGAGAGGGGGAGGAGCTCGCCGGTCTTGTGGAGGAAGTCGTCGTCGCCGAACGTCCACGTGAGACGCGTATCCATGAAGCCGCCGGTCCCGGCGCCGGGAGGAGCGGTGCCCGCCGCGCGCGCGCCGGCCGAGCCTTGCATGTCGGGCTGCGCGGCCGCGGCGGCGGAAGCGTTCGGATCAGCGGCC
>JALHPN010000338.1 GCA_022842465.1 Polyangiaceae bacterium
TCCCGCCTCCGGCGGCGGCCGCTTCCCCGGCGCCCGCCGAAGGCGCCGCGCGGCGCCGGCCCGGGAAGATGGTGAGCCTCACCTTCCTGGACGGGACGACGATTGCGCTCCCGTCGCGCCCAGCCGGCGGCCGCAAGTCGACGTTCGCCTCGCAGGAGGGGCTGACGGCGCGCGACTTCATCAGCGCCCTCCGTGCGGCGGCGCACGGCGCGGACGCGGCCGAGATCCTCGGCGAGAAGCCCCAGTGGGAGCCGGTGATCGCCGCCGTGCTCTCCATCCTCCTCAAGAAGGGGCTCATCGCGGACTGGGAGCTCGTCGAAGAGCTCCGCAAGATCTGACCGTCAGCGCGCTGCGCCCTCGGCGCGAAGGGCGGCGATCTCCTCGGCTTCGATCCCGGCGTCGCGGAGGATCGCGTCGGTGTGCTCGCCCTGTGCGGGAGGAGGCGCGTGTGCGCGGTCGGACGGCGTCAGCGGCGTGCGCATCTGCGGGATCGCTCCCCAGCGCGTGGAGTCGAGCGTGAAGAACATCTTGCGCGCGACGAGGTGCGGATCCCGCCGTGCCTCGTCGGGGGTGAGCACGGGCTCGAGGCAGCAGTCGCGCTCGCGCGAGAACGTCGTCCACTCCTCGAGCGTGCGCGCGGCGAAGAGCGCACGCAGCTTCGCGACGAGCTCGGTCTGGTGCGGGCCGGGGACGAGGTCGCTCATCTGCGCGACGTGGCCGACCCCTTCCGAGAAGCTCATCCAGAACTTCGGCTCCAGGGCGGCGAGCGAGACGTGGCGGCCGTCCTTCGTCGCATACGTGTTGTACGGGCCGATCCCGCCCGACAGCGCCTCTCGCCCGCGCGACGGAGCCTGGCCGCCGAAGGCGAGCCCGAAGCCCGAGAGCGCGAACGGCATCGCCGTCTCGATCATGGCGACGTCGACGATCGAGCCCCTCCCCGAACGCGCGCGCTCCATCAGCGCCCCCATGATCCCGATCACGGCGTAGAGGCCGCCGCTCACGTCCGCGAGCTGGAAGCCGGGGACGGCGGGCGGCACGTCGCTCGGGCCCTGCTGGCCGAGGACGCCCGCGCGGGCGAGATAGTTCAGGTCGTGACCGGCGCGCTGCGCGAGCGGCCCGTCCTGCCCGTAGCCCGTGAGCGCGCAGACGACGAGCCGCGGGTTCCGCGCGAGGAGCGTCGCGTGCGAGAGGCCGAGACGGTCGAGCACACCCGGCCGGAACTGCTCGAGGAGCACGTCGTACCGCTCGATCATGCGGAGGAAGGCCTCGCGCGCGCGCGGCTTCTTCAGATCGAGGACGGCGCTCCGCTTGTTGCGGTTCAGCGCGAGGAACACGGACGACGTCGCATGCTCTCCCTCGCCGAGGAACGGCGGGAGCGCGCGGAGGTAGTCGCCGCCCGAGGCGTCCTCGATCTTGTCGACCTCCGCGCCGAGATCGGCGAGGACCAACGACGCGAGCGGCCCTGGAAGGAGCCGCGAGAGATCGAGGACGCGGACCGACTGGAGCGGGAGGCTCGTCACCGGGGGGCCGTCGCCCCCCGCGCCTCCCGCGTCCACCCGAAGCTCACTTGTAGCCGAAGAGCTTCTGGAGCTTCAGCGCGAGGCCGGTGTTGCCCTCGACCTTCAGCTTCTGCTGGAAGAAGAGCTGCATCCCGTTCTGCTGCGGGTTCTCGATCAGCTTCTGGAAGTCGTCCGCCGCGATCGTGATCGTGCAGTCCGCCTCGCCCTTGCCGGGCGTGCACGACGGGCCCGACGACGAGACGTCGATGAACCACTCGCCCTCGCCCGTGACGTTCATCTGGTACTTCGCGCCGATGGTCTTCGCGTCCTCGGCGTTCTTCGTGAGCTGCGCAGGGAGCTCCTCGTTGAACAGCTTCTTGATGTCCACGGCCATCGGCGTCCTCCAGGTGTCGTGACGGCGCGTTCAGCGCCGCCGCGGGAAAGTGAATCGCGGTTCAGCGCGGCACCTTAGAAGGCGGAAGGACCGCGCGTCAAGGCACCCCCGGGCGCGGCTCGGCGGCGCAGAGGCGCTCGAGGTTGGCGAGGGCGGCGCGGCCGAGCGTCCGGGTGGTCGTGGACGCGCGCTGTGGACGGCGAGACGACGAACGCCCGGACGGGGACGGCGGCGCAACAGCCAGGGGCCGCAACGACGCGACGTCGTGTGCTCCCGCGCGCTCGGCCCCCCGGCACGCGTCTTGTAGACCGACACCTGCGAACGATGGGAGGCCGCGCACCATGTCCACGACGAACGAGCGCACGACGGTGATCGTCCCGGCGCCGGTGTCGACGTCCCGTCCGACCGCGATGCCCCCCTCGAACGACGTGGTCCTGGGGGGCGACACGAAGGAGACTGCGCCGCCTCCCACGCTCGACGAGGAGGTGATGCTCGAGGGCCTCCGGCTCCGCAGCAAGGCGTACATCCCGCTCGACGTGGCCGTCCCCCGTCTCGTCCCGGGCGCCGCGACCGTCACCGGCCTCTCGCACCGCGCGCGCTTCCTCCTCCTGCACGTCGACGGCCACTCGACGCTCGCGCAGCTCAGTCGCGGGGCGATGCTCCCCGAGCCCGAGGTCATCGGCATCTTCCTCGAGCTCCTCGGGTGCGGCGCCGTCGAGCTTGTGATGTCCGACGTCGAGACGGTGACGCACTCCGGGGTCTTCCGGATCGTCTGAGACGGCGACTCCGCAGGCGTCGGCTCGGATCAGAACACCGCGTGCTCGCCGAGCTCCTGCCCGGCGAGGCCGTCGCGAAGGACCCGCGCGTAGAAGTCCCGGAGCGTGTCCGTGCCCGTGGAGGGCGTCGCGTCCGCGTCGTACGCGCCCGACGCGCCGTCGAGGACGAGCATCGACTCCGTCGCGTAGTAGCGGCCGATGCGCGCGAGCTCCGCCTTGTCCCGGAGCGACGGGACGACGCGTCCCGCGGCGTCGAGCACCGCGATGACGGCGTCCAGCACGCGGACGGGGACGCGCCGGAACCGAGGCGCGACGCGCGCGAGCTCGAAGAGGAGCTCGCCCTGCTCGCGCGGCGTGATCGCGGCGCCCGGACCGCCGATCGGGAGAACGGCATTCCTCCGGGAGGGGTCGTCCAGGCAGTCGGCGAGGAAGCGCGCGAGATCGCGCTCGCTGATGGGCTTGCACGCCGTCAGCTCGCCGTCGCCGAACATCACGAAGGGCTTGCCGCGCTTCACCTTGGCGACTTGACCCGACAGCGACTTGAAGAACGCGGTCGGCCTCACGATGGAGTACGTGCGCTTCGACTCCATCAGCGCGGTCTCGAAGGCGAGCTTCGCGTGCTGGAAGGCGAGTCGAGGCTTCTGGACGCAGATCGCCGAGAGCAGAACGAAGTGCGCGCCGGCGCTCTGCCGCGTCGCCTCGAGCAGGTCGAGGTTCGCGCGGTGCTCGATGCGCCAGGCGTCCTCGGGCGCTCCGCTGCGGGTCGCGAGGCAGGAGACGACGGCGTCGAAGCGCTCGCCGCGCACGCCGTCCTGCGCGATGGAGCGCGCATCCGTGATCTCGCAGAACCGCACCTCGGCGCCCCCGAGCGCTCGCCGCGCCGCGGCCTCGTCGAGTGCGCCGGAGACGCCGGAGCGAGAGCGAGCGAGCGCGACGACGTCGTGCCCGCGCCGCGTGAGCTCGGCGACCACGTGCTTGCCGATGTACCCGGTCGCCCCGGCGACGAGCACCCTGCGCCTCTCGCGCGCGGCCGAGGACGCGTCGGGCATGGCGTGGTCATCTTCGCACACCCCGCCGCGCGCGGCGGCGCGTCGGACGCTCCCGTGGCCGTGGAGGCCCCCCCTTGGGGGTCGAACGACTCAGGCACAGGCGAGGGAGGTGACCGAGCGGTCGCCGCCGAGGCGCTGCAAGTCTGCGGACTCCAGTCCGAATTCTGTCCCGGCTGGAAGGGTGGGGAGCGCTCCGACAGTGTGTGCTCATGGCACCCCGCTTGCTCGGTGTCTCTCCATGCACCTCTCCACGCGTCTCTCGGGGGCTCTCGTCGGGTTCATGATCGTCGCCGGCTCGCTCGGCGTGGGCTGCGCCGCCGAAGACGACGAGGTCGGGTCGAGCGCGGACGAGGTCCGCACCGCGCGCGAGGGCGGGACCTGCGGGAACGGCGTCTTCGGCACGCCGAAGATCGACTGCCGCGCGGGCCTCGAGTGCGTCTACCCCGCCACGGGCACCGCCCCGACGGGGCCCGCCGGCTCCTCCTCGGCGCGCACCGGCACGTGCGAGCGGCGCGCTCAGGAAGGGGACACCTGCGGTAACGGCGTCTTCGGGACCCCGAACGTCGCGTGTGGCTCCGGCCTCGAGTGCATCTACCCCGCGTCCGGCACCGCCCCGACGGGACCTGCCGGATCATCCTCCGCCCGGGCCGGCACATGTGAGCGTCGCGCGAAGGAAGGCGAGACGTGCGCGAACGGCGTCTTCGGGACCCCGAACATCGCCTGCGGCTCCGGGCTCGAGTGCGTCTACCCGGCGTCCGGCACCGCCCCGACGGGACCCGCCGGCTCGTCGTCGGCGCGCACGGGCGCCTGCGAGCGCCGTGCGCAGGTCGGCGAGACGTGCGCGAACGGCGTCTTCGGCACGCCGAAGATCGCGTGTGCCTCGAACCTCGTGTGCGTCTACCCCGCGTCCGGCACCGCCCCCGCGGGCCCGACCGGCTCGTCGTCGGCGCGGACCGGCACGTGCGAGCTCCCGCCGGAGCCGTGAGCGTCGCTCCGAGGCTCGCGACCGCCGACACGCTCCTGCCGCTTCCGAACCGCATGCCCCGCCGCTCGCTCCTCCTCGCCGCCCTCGTCGCGCTGCCTGCGTTCGCGCTCGGCGCATGCTCGGGCGACGACGGCGTGAGCCCCGGTACGTCCCCCGGCGCGTCGCCGTCGAGCACCGCCTCCGCGTCGAGCGGCGGCCCCGCCGTCACGGGAGACGGAGGGCCTGGGACGTCGACTCCGGATGCGTCGCCGGGGCCCGATCCGGTCTTCGATGCGAAGCTCTACGCGCTCCCCGAGACGTCCTATCCGGTCACGAAGATCGGCGAAGCGATCGACGCGCTCCTCGCGGCGAAGCCCGCGCTCGAGAACGTGATCGTCTTCGTGCACGGCCGCTCTTGCGGCGGGGGCGGGGAGCCGACGAAGTCGATGTCCTCGGTCGTCCCGGAGCTCGAGACCGACTACGCCGCGGGCGTGCTCATGTTCTTCTGGCCCGGCTCGGACGACGGATGCCCGCTCGGCTTCCCCGAGGACCGGGCGCGTGCGTCGGGCCCTGCGCTCCGCGCGATGATCGCGCGGACGGCGGCGTGGGCTTCGTCGCATCCGACGCAGGCGGCGAAGGTGAAGCTCGAGCTCCTCACGCACAGCCTCGGCAACATCGTCCTCGAGGCCGCCCTCGCACAGCCGACGGGCGCGCCGCCCGGCCTCTTCTCGTCGGCCGTCCTCAACTCGTCGGCCGCCGCGCTCGCAGGCCACGCGACGTGGCTTTCGAACCTCGATTTCGCATCCCGCGCCTACGTGACCGTGAACGGCGGCGACAACATCCTCCTCGCCGCCACCGCCGGCCGCGGCGCGCGTCTCGGTCGCGATCTCGGGAGCGAGGCGCTCAGCGGCCGCGCCGCCTACGTCGACTTCACCGCGTCCGACGTGAACCACCAGTACTACGTCGTGTCGGGCCAGAAGGGCGCCAGCATGAAGGGCTTCTACCAGGACGCCCTCCGCGGCCGCGTCTACGACCTCGCGGGCTCTTCTGCGATCACGAAGCGGACGCCGCGCGGCAGCGCCACGATCTACACGTTCGCGGGCAACTGACCGGCGCGTCGTCGCTGGTGAAGACGCCGCGAGGCGGCACGTGACGACTGCGGACGGGAGGGAAGATACGGGGCCCCATCCCCATCCCCGTACACGTCGCCATCATGCCGAAGCGCTTCCTTCCCCTCGCCCTTGCGCTCCCCCTCGCCGTCGTGGCCTGCGCCGCAGAGCCCGCCGCCGATGACGCGGAGACGCCGGAGGTCACGTCCTCCGACGAGCTGCGCCAGCTCGCCGCCGCCGAGATCGTCGGCTCGATCGCCTACGGCGAGACGAAGAGCGGCATCGCCTACGACGAGTCGCTCACGTATCGCGCGCTCTCGTTCCAGGGGAACGCCGGCGACCAGATCATCGTCGACGTTGCCGCCGACCACGCCGATGCGCGCGTCTGGCTCCTCGACAACACGTTCCGCACACTGGTCTCCAACGATGATGCGTCGCCCTCCACGCGGGACGCACGCGTGATGCGGAAGCTCACGAAGACCGGGACGCACTACATCGCCTTCCGCGAGAAGAACTACGAGGACGGGACCTTCACGGTGTCCCTCGCGCGCGCCGGCGCCACGCCGCCGCCG
>JALHPN010000339.1 GCA_022842465.1 Polyangiaceae bacterium
GCCCGCGGCGCCGCTCGCCCTCGTCCTCGCCGCCCTCGCCGTCGTCGGCGCCGCCGGCCCTCGCCATGCGACGCCGGAGATCACCGCCGCGCACGCGACGACCGCCCTCCGGGCGCCGGCGCGCGGGCGCTCGACCAGCGCGGTCTCGCTTCCTCCCCTCCTCTCGACGCGGACCGAACTGCCCGACGTGCTCTTCGTCCTCTCCGAGAGCATCCGCGCCGCGGACTACTCCGCATCCGGCGCGCGCCCCACCGCGCGCGCCGCCGCCGCCGTCACCGCGGGGCGTGTCGACCTCACCGAGATGCGCGCCGTCTCGAGCTACACCGCCGTCTCGGTCTCGGCGCTCCTCACCGGCCGCTCGCAGGAGGGCTCCCGTGACGAGATCCTCCGCGCCCCGAACCTGTTCGACGTCGCTCACGCGACGCGCGACGCGGCCGGGAGCGCGCCGGTCGTCCTCTACGTCTCGGCGCAGTCCGAGACCGTGTTCGAGGCGAAGGACGTGCGCGCGTCGATCGACCGCTTCGTCACGGTCGAGACCATCCTCGGCCGCGACGTCGACGACGCCGAGTACGTGACGGTCCCGCTCGACCGCCTCGTCACGGAGCGCCTCGAGACGGAGCTCGCGGCGGTCGACCGCGGGGCGGCCGTCTTCGCGGTGCTCCACCTCGCCGGGACGCATGCGCCGTACTTCGTCGACGAGGCGAACGCGCCGTACGCCCCTTACTCCCACGTCGTGACGTGGTCGGGGATGCCCGAGCTGCACCGCGCCTACGAGGACGCGATCGTGGCGCAGGACGTGGTCGTCGCGCGGGCGATCCGCGCCTTTCTCGCGCACCATCCCTCACGCCCGAAGGTCGTCCTCTTCACGAGCGACCACGGCGAAGCCTTCGGAGAGCACGGCGCCATCCACCACGGTCAGAACCTCTTCGACGAGCAGATCCACGTGCCGGCATGGGTCTGGGCATCTCCCGGCGCGCTCTCGCCGACGGAGGAGGCCGCGCTCGCCGAGTCGCGCGCGCGCTTCGTCACCCACCTCGATCTCCTGCCGACGCTGCTCGACGTGCTCGGGCTCGCCGACAACACCGCGCTCCGCGACGCGCGCGCCGAGCTCGACGGACGGAGCCTCTTACGTCGCGTTCCCCCCGACGCGCCGCCTCTCGTCGTGCCGATCACGAACTGCACTGGCATGTTCCCCTGCCCGCTCGACACCTGGGGTCTCCTCGCCGATCGACGAAAGCTCGTGGCGCAGCGCGGGGACGGCGACTGGCAGTGCTTCGCGCTGGACGGGCCCGAGCGCCATGCGCCGGCCGACGACCGGACCTGCGCCACGATGCGCGAACGCTCCCGGACGACGTACGCCTCGCTGCCGAACGGCCGCGCGAACCGCTAGCTTGCGAGGCGCGGGCTCGTCCGTGAGACGGCATGTGACTTGCGACCTCGCGGGCGACCGCCGCGCGCGTGGTGCGCCGGCCGCTTTTCCAGAGGAGAATCGACATGTCGAATCAGGCGAACCGTGGCGAGGGTGTGGCAGAGCAGATCGGTGGGAAGATCAAGCAGGGCATCGGCAAGGTCGTCGGTGACGACGCCATGGTCGCCGAGGGCCAGACCAAGGAGGCGAAGGGCGAAGCGCGAGAGGAGACGGCGAAGGCCGGCGAGCGCGGCAAGGGCAAGCTCGAGGAGGCCGTCGGCGCCGTGAAGAACCGCGTCGGCGCGGTCCTCGACGACGAGACGATGCAAGCAGAGGGCAAGGCCAAGGAGCTCGAGGGCGAGGCTCGCCAGAAGGCCAACCACTGATTCGAGGCCCGCCGCGATCCGCCTCTCGGGTCGCGGCGGGGCGTTCCTGCTCTCGGTGACGCACCGGGCCGCGGCGGAAGTGTGATAACGCCGGAGGGCATGAAGCCCGGAGGCGAAGAGGCCCGCCGCGTCGTCGCCCAGCGATGGAGGCTCGCCGGCGTCCTGACGATCGCGATGATGATCGTCTACTTCGGCTTCATCCTCCTCGTGGCGTTCGCCAAGCCGACCATGGGCACGCTCGTCGCGCCCGGGCTGTCCTTCGGCATCCTCCTCGGCGCAGCCGTGATCGCGTTCGCGTGGGTCATCACCGGCGTCTACGTCCGCTGGGCGAACCGCGTCTACGACCCCGCGGTCGCGACGATGCGCACGTCCATGAAGCGCGAGGCGGGCGAGGCGTCCTGATGTCGCCCGGGACCTCCCTCGGATCCCCGAGCGGGATCGCGATCACGTTCTTCGTCGTCTTCATCGGGCTGACGCTCGGCATCACCGCGTACGCGGCGAAGAAGACGAAGACGGCGAGCGAGTTCTTCACCGCCGGCGCACAGGTCACGGGCGTCCAGAACGGCTTCGCGCTCGCAGGCGACTTCATGAGCGCCGCGAGCTTCCTCGGCATCGCGGGCCTCGTCGCGAGCTCCGGCTTCGACGGGCTCATCTACTCGGTGGGCTGGCTCGTCGGGTGGCCGATCGTGACGTTCCTCGTCGCCGAGCCCCTCCGGAACCTAGGGCGCTACACCTTCGCGGACGTCGTCAGCTTCCGTCTCCGGGAGACGCCGGTGCGCATCGCGGCGTCGGTCTCCGGCCTCGCCGTCATCGCCTTCTATCTGATCGCGCAGATGGTCGGCGCCGGGAACCTCGTCCGGATGATGTTCGGTCTCCGCTACGAGACCGCCGTCGTCCTCGTCGGCGGCGTCATGCTCGTCTACGTCCTCTTCGGCGGCATGATCGCGACCACGTGGGTGCAGATCGTGAAGGCCATCCTCCTCCTCGGAGGGGCCGCGCTCCTCGCGATCCTCGTCCTCTCGCGGTTCGGCATGAGCCCGACCCGGCTCTTCCAGGCGGCCGCAGACCGGTACGGAGCCGCCGTCCTCGCGCCAGGGAAGCTCGTGTCGAGCCCGCTCGAGGCGATCTCGCTCGGCCTGGCGCTGATGTTCGGGACATCGGGGCTCCCGCACGTGCTCATGCGCTTCTACACGGTCAAGGACGCGAAGACCGCGCGGACGAGCGTCTTCTACGCGACGGGCCTCATCGCGCTCTTCTACCTCATCACCTTCGTGCTCGGCTTCGGCGCCTCGGTCATCGTCGGGCGCGAGACGATCGCCGCGGTGGACAAGGGCGGCAACATGGCGGCGCCGCTGCTCGCCGAGGCGGTCGGCGGACGACCGATGCTCGGCTTCATCTCCGCGGTCGCCTTCGCGACGATCCTGGCCGTCGTCGCGGGGCTCACCCTCTCCGGCTCGGCTGCGCTCTCGCACGACCTCTGGGTCCGCGTCGTGAAGGGCGGCAAGGTGCCGGAGGCGGAGCAGCTCTTCGTCGCGCGCCTCGCGACCGTCGCGCTGGCCCTCTTCGCGATCGGCCTCGGGATCGCGTTCAAGGGTCAGAACGTCGCGTTCATGGTCGGCCTCGCCTTCGCGATCGCCGCGAGCTCGAGCTTCCCGGCGCTGGTCCTCTCGATCCTCTGGCGGCCGTACACCACGCGGGGCGCCGTCGCGACGCTCGTGACCGGGACGGTCTCGTCGCTCCTCCTCATCGCGCTCTCTCCGACGATCCAGGTGGACGTTCTCGGCAGGGCGAGCGCGATCGTCCCGCTGAAGAACCCGGCGATCGTGTCCTTGCCGCTCTCCTTCCTCGTTGGCGTCGTCGTCTCCCTCCTCGCGCCCGAGGACGAGGCCGCCCGAGGCTACGACGGGATGGCGGAGCGCCTCCACGTCGGCGCGCCCGACGGCGGCGGCTAACGAAGCTTCGCCTCGAGCTCTTCGATGCGACCGTGCGCGCGGTCGAGCGCCTCCCGCACCTCACGGCTCTGGGCCTGGAGCTCGCGGGCGAACGCCTCGGCCGCGCGACGCGCCTCCTCGCTGTCGCGCTGGGCGCGCTTCTGGGCGGTCACGTCGTGCCCCTGCACGAAGATGCCGACGACGGCGCCCGTCTCGTCGCGCACGGGCTGGTAGAGAAAGTCGACGAAGCGCTCCTCGGGTCCCTTCCCGGTCTCGCGATCGAGCAGCACGCGGAGGCCCTCTCCGACGAAGGGCGTAGCGGTCTGGAAGACCTTGTCGAGGACGTCGACGAAGCCCTGGCCGACGACCTCGGGGAGCGCCGCCGCCACGGTCTTGCCGACGAGGTCGGACCGTCCGACGAGCTGGATGTACGCCGCGTTCGCGATCTGGAACACGTGGTCCGGTCCTCCGAGGACGCACATGAAGCCGGGCGCCTGCGCGAAGAGGGCGCGGAGGCGCTCCCGCTCCTCGCTGATGCGCTCGTTCTCCTCCTCGACGGCGCGCGCACGGGTGAGGACGCCCGCCTCGGTGCGGAGGCGCTCGCCTGACCGTGTCCCCTGCTGCGCCGGCTCGTGGAGCGACGTGACGTCGACGGTGTGCTGGAGGATGAACGCGACCTTCCCGTCCGCATCGAGGATGGGCAGGTGCGTCGCGCTCCAGAAGCGCTCGGTGGTGACGACCTCGCCGCCCTCCTCCTTCGGAACCTTGTAGGGGATGAAGGCGAGGTTGTCGGGCCGGCCCGTCTCGCGCACGCGCTCGAGCGACTCCCGGAGCAGGCGCGCGGACTTGTTGTTCGGATCGCTCGGATCGTTGGGGAAGAGCTCGAACACCGTCCGCCCGAGCAGATCCTCCCGACGGCTCGCGGTCTCGCGCAGGTAGGCCTGGTTCGCGGCGACGTACCGGAGCTCGCGGTCGACGACCATGTACGCGTTCGGCGCGATGTCGAAGAGCTCTCCGAAGTCGATGGGGGCGTTCATCTCGGTCTCGCAGGCTCCTCGGACAAGAACGACTAGCGCCCCGAGATGCACGCTTCAACGCGCCTCGGGATCGCGCGACCGCACGTCACACGACCGCCCCGCCAAGGGGGGCCGTGCTTTTTCCCGAGCGAGAACGGTCGCTCTGGGCCAGTCTGCGGGGATGAGACCGAAGGTTCTCCTCCTCCTGCTGGCGAGCGTCGCCGGCGGCTGCAGCAAGAGCCCGACCGGAAAAGGCCAGCGCATCCCCGGCCAGCCCGTCGAGACGCTGCCCCCCAACGGCGAGACCCAGAAGCCGGCCTTCGCCGCCCAGACGCGGGCCCCGTACACGCCGACGAACGACGTCGGCCTCGCCGTGCGGTCCGTCACGCGCGGGCTCGAGCACCCCTGGGCGCTCGCGTTCCTCCCCGACGGACGCATGCTCGTCACGGAGAGGCCGGGCCGCGTGCGCGTCGTCACGAAGGAGGGCGTGAAGAGCGAGCCGCTCGCGGGCGTGCCCGAGGTCGACGGCCGCGATCAGGGCGGGCTCATGGACATCGTCGTCCTCCCCGGCCCGGGGACGGACGTCCTTCTCTCCTTCTCGGAGAAGCGCGACGGCGGGAACGGGACCACCGTGGCGCGCGCGAAGCTCGTGCTCGAAGGCACGCCGCGCCTCGAGGGCATGAAGGTGCTGTGGCGTCAGACGCCGACCGTCGCGTCGACGAAGCACTTCGGGAGCCGCATCGTGCCGGCCTCCGACGGGAACGTCTTCGTGGCGCTCGGGGAGCGCAACGACCCGAAGACCAGGGGGCAATCGCAGCGCCTCGACAGCGCGCTCGGAAAGGTCGTCCGCATCACCCAGGACGGCGCGCCCGCGCCCGGGAACCCCTTCGCGGGCAAGGAGGGCGCGCTCCCGGAGATCTGGTCGATGGGCCACCGCAACGTGCAGGCTGCAGCCATCCATCCCCAGACGAAGGAGCTATGGGTCGTCGAGCACGGCGCGAGGGGCGGCGACGAGGTGAACGTCTCGCGGGCGGGGAAGGACTACGGGTGGCCCACGATCACCTACGGCATCGACTACTCGGGCCAGGCGATCGGGGAGGGAATCACGAGCAAGGAGGGCATGGAGCAGCCGCTCTACTACTGGGACCCGTCGATCGCGCCGTCGGGCATGGCCTTCTACGACGCGACCCTCTTCCCGTCCTGGAAAGGCAGCCTCCTCGTCGGGGCGCTCGCGGGCAAGCACGTCGCGCGGCTCGTCCTCGACGGCGACCGCGTCGTCGGCGAGGAACGCATCGTCACGGACCACGGCCGCGTCCGCGACGTGCGGGTCGGGCCGAGCGGCTCGGTGTGGATCCTCACGGACGAGGACGACGGGGAGCTGCTCGAGGTGACGCCCGCCCCGCGGTAGCTCAGATTCAGAGCGTCGGATGCTCGCCGGCGGCGCGGAGCGCCTCGAGCGCGAGCGCGTGTTCGTCGTCCGAGGCGGCCGGCGCGGTCGTCGACCGAACGGGAGCGACGGGTCGGCGCGCCACGACCGCCTGCGCGACGTGCACGGTCGCCGGCGGCACGGGGGAAGGCGCCTGTACCTGCGCGGCGCGCATC
>JALHPN010000340.1 GCA_022842465.1 Polyangiaceae bacterium
GCGGCGGAGGCCCCGGCGCCGGCGACCCCCACCGCGGCCGTGAGCGGCCTGCCCGCCGAGGCCGCGGCGCCGGCCCTGGCGAGCCGGATCCTCTATCGCTTCGCGCGGAGGGAGCGGCGGCTCGCCCTGACGCGCGTCATCGTGAGCGGGGACGGCAAGGAGCAGGTCGTTCGGATGCCGATCACGTCGGACGCGGCGCGCGGGCGGCTCCCGCGTGACCTCGCGCCGACGCACGAGGACGTGAAGATCGATCGGCTCCTCGGCGCGACGTCGATCGACGTCGTCCCGCTCGACAGGCTCGCGCCGATCCTCGACGCGCTCACCGGGAACCCCGACGTGACCCTCGACGGAGCGCCGATCCGGGCGTCCGGCGAGAAGATCCTGCCGATCGCGACGGTCTCGGACGGCCCGAACGGCGCCTTCGTCCTCCGCGTCGATCGCGACGCATCCGTCACCGAGATCGTCGCGGCCGGCGTCGCGATCGCGGCCGGTGATCTCCGACCGCTCGGCGAGACCCCCACGACCGGAGAGCGCCTCGAGAAGCTCCCTCTCGTGCGCTCGTTCGGCAAGACGGAGCAGACCGAGCTCGTCACGCGAGTCCTCCCCGACCTCGAGAAGAAGATCGTCGTCGACGTCGCGACGCGGCGCCTCCCGCGGAAGACGCAGCAGGCGCGGCCTCGCATCGTGTTCGATCTCGGCGCCGATGGAGGCCACGCGCTCTCCGTCCTCCCGCTGCTGGTCTACGGCGATCCGCCCATCGCGCGCGTCGACGCCGATGCGCTCGTTCCCATCGGCCGCACGAAGGAGGCGCCCGTCCGGCGCGTCTCCGAGGAGCGCGCCCTCCTCGCGAAGCTCCGCACCGACCTCGACCTCGTGCTCGGCCGCCGCGTCAGCTTCGACGGAGACGCCGCCGCGCGCTTCGCGGCCCGGCTCCGCGCCTTCCAGATCGCGACCGGCGAGGCCGAGGCCGCCGCCGTCCGCGACGAGGGCAAGCTCGTCGCCGCGATCCGGCAGGCGACGGACGGCACGTTCGACATCGTCTTCGAGCTCGAAGGCGGTGACGACGCCAAGACCGCGGAGGCCGCCTCCGTCCTCCGCGCGTGGCAGGGGGGCCTCGATCTCGTCCCGCTCCACGGCGGCGGCTGGGCGAAGATCCCCGCCGACTGGCTCGCGAAGCACGGCGCCCGCGTCGCCGATCTCCTCGCCGCGCGCGACGCGGAGGGAAAGCTCCCGAAGGCGGTCCTCCCGGACCTCGGCGTCCTCGCGCAGGCCCTCGACCACGCGCCTCCCTTCGGCCTCGATGCGCTCGCTCCGCTCCTCCGCGAGGGCGACGGCGTCCCGCACGCGCGGCTGCCCGAGGACCTGAACGCGACGCTCCGCGAGTACCAGACCCGCGGCGTCGACTGGCTCGCGTTCCTGCGCGACGCCGAGCTCGGCGCCGTCCTCGCCGACGACATGGGACTCGGGAAGACCCTCCAGACGATCGCGTCGCTCCGCGGCAAGGTCCTCGTGGTCTGTCCCCGCAGCGTCGTGCACAACTGGGCCGACGAGATCGCCCGCTTCCGCCCCGGCCTCCGCGTCGCCGTCTACCACGGCACCGAGCGCACGCTCGATACCACCGCCGACGTCACGCTCACGACGTACGCCGTCCTCCGCATCGACATCGAGACGCTCGCGGCGTCGCGCTTCGACGTCGTCGTCCTCGACGAGGCCCAGGCCATCAAGAACCCGACGAGCCAGACCGCCCGCGCCGCCTTCCAGCTCCGCGCCGGCTTCCGCGTCGCGCTCTCCGGCACGCCGATCGAGAACCGACTCGAGGAGCTCTGGAGCGTCATGCACTTCGCGAACCCCGGCCTCCTCGGCGGGCTCTCGAGCTTCCAGGAGCGGTACGTGACGCCGATCGGTAACGGGGACCCGGCCGCAGCCGCGCGGCTCCGCGCGCGCATCAAGCCGTTCGTCCTCCGGCGCATGAAGCGTGACGTCCTCCCCGAGCTACCGCCGCGCACCGAGGCGCGCCTCTTCGTGGAGCTCGAGGATGCCGAGCGAGCCGTCTACGACGCCGTTCGGGCCGCCACGCGGAAGGACGTCACCGAGAAGCTCGCGCAGGGCGGCTCCGTGCTCGCCGCGCTCGAGGCCCTCCTCCGGCTACGCCAGGCCGCGTCGCATCCCGCGCTCGTCCCCGGGCAGCGCGCCGACACGTCGTCGAAGGTGGAGCGCCTCCTCGAGAAGCTCGAGGAAGCCGTCGCGGACGGACACAAGGCGCTCGTCTTCTCGCAGTGGACGAGCATGCTCGATCTCGTCGAGCCCCACCTCACGCAGGCGGGGATCCGCTTCACGCGCCTCGACGGCTCGACGCGCGATCGCGGCGCGGTCGTCGCCGAGCTCTCCGCCGAGGACGGCGTCCCGGTCATGCTCGTGTCCCTGAAGGCCGGCGGCACGGGCCTGAACCTCACTGCCGCCGATCACGTCTTCCTCCTCGATCCTTGGTGGAACCCGGCCGTGGAGGATCAAGCCGCCGATCGCGCGCACCGCATCGGGCAGGACAAGCCCGTGATGGTCTATCGCCTCGTCGCGCGCGACACGGTCGAGGAGCGCATCCTCGCCCTCCAGGAGAAGAAGCGGAACGTCGCCGACGTCGCGCTCGGCGAGGCCGGCCAGGCCGGAGGCATCACGCGCGACGACCTCCTCGCGCTGCTGGCTTGACCTTCGCGATGCGAACCCATCTCGAGCGGGCCTATTTCCAGGTGTCGGACGACGGCCGCCGCGCGCGGCTGCCGACCAGCCGCGCGCTGCCCGGGATCCTCCTCTTCCTCGCGGCGTGCGGTGTCGCGATGTTGGTCTACTTCCTGGTGCAGCCGTCGGGCTCGTTCTCCGTGGTCGTGGGTCTGGCCGCGGCGGGCGTCGCGCTGCTCGGCTACGTCGGCGTGCGAGGACTCGTGAACGCCACCGAGATCGCGTTCGAGGACGGCGTGTTCCGCTGCCGGAGCGGCGCGCTCGGGCTCTACGCGTCGGTCGAGATCGCGTGGTCGGACCTGGTCCGATTCGTGGGTCTCCCGCCTGCGCACGCCAAGGACGTGACGCACATGGTCGCCGTCCTGCGGAACGGCGAGCGCATCCGTCTGCCGATCCTGGTCGAGGACGTCGACATCACGGGCCGGGGGGTCTTGGCGCGCGAGCTCGCGGAGACGCTCGACCGCATGCTGGACGAGGCGCGACGGGCGAACCCCGGCTACCGGTAGCGGTCAGAGGTCGAGGCCCACCGTCCGCCCGCAGAAGGTCCCCGCGAGCGTGTTGCCGTTCTGGAGGACGTCGAGGTTGCAGTTGATCTCCTCGAACGGCAGCGCCGGCGCGTAAACGTTGCCGAGGATGTCGATGTCCTCGGACTTGAAGAGCAGCGCGGTCGTCGCGGTCGGCTGCACCGCGATGATGCCTTTCTGCGTGAGCCGGCCGCTGAAGGCGAGCTCGTAGTTCTCGTCCGCGTCTTCGTCTCGCTCGAGGATGCTGCAGTTGCCGAAGATGTAGGTGAGGTCCACCTCGGTCGCGCCTTGCACCGGGTTCGACGTGGCGGTGCCGACGATGCGCACGAGCCCTCCGCGGATGCACGGCGAGACGACGTCGTAGCTGCCGACGGGCTTGCCCTGGAGGAGGAGGTTGTACGCGAGCTTGACCCCCTCGCGGACCGCGCGCAGCGCGACGGCGTCCTTGCACGTCTGATCGCAGGGCGGCGCCTCGGGCCTCGGGGGATCGCCGCACGCGAGCACGCTCGCCACGAGGAGACCCAGCGTCGTCGTCACGAAGGCCTTCATCAGAATCCTCCCTCCACCCCGAGGCTCGGGATCGTCACGGGCCCCACGGTCTGCGACTCGCAGCCCTGGAGCGTGCATCGGGCCGCGATCGCCTCGGTCGAGAGCGTCGCGTTCAGCCACTCGGCCACCACGCTGATCCACGTCTTTCGCCCGAGCTGCCACCGCTTCTCGAGGCGGACGTCGAGCCGGAAGAAGGGCGGAAGGCGCGTGCTGCTCGGGTCGACCGGATCGGGCGCCTTGGGGAGGCCGGTGTAGAAGACCACGCGTCCGCCCGCGCGCCAGTTGCGCCCCAGGTCGAAGGCGAGGGCCGCGTTCGCGACGTGCGTCCGGTCGAACGACGCGACGAAGCTTCTGTCCTCGTAGCTGCGGGTCGAGCGCGAGAGCGTGTAGGAGAGGAAGCCGCCGATCCGCCGCGTCAGCCGCCGCTTCAGGAAGACCTCGAGTCCGTACGCCTGCCCGCGCGTGCGGACCTCGAGCGCGCGCGTCGCCTCCGTCTGGCCCCGGCTGTCCGCGCCCTGCCCGCCTCCGCCGCTCCTGTCCGGGCCGATGGTCCCTGCCGGGAACCGATCGATGCCACACGGCGCGTTCTGGTTCTGGTTCGGGTTGATGGCACCCCGATCGCCCGCGAGCGTGCCGGCGGGGAAGGCGCCGGGCGCACACCCCTGCGTCTCGCGCTCGGTCACGCCCAGTGGATCGCTCATGTCGAAGAAGCCGTTGTGGAAGACGGTGGTCGTCAGCGTCATCGCGTCGCCGAGGTCGATCTCCGCGCCGAAGCTCTGCTGCGCCGCCTTCTGGAGGCCGCCGCGGAGCCCGCCCGGCACGAAGCCGGGGACCGGGATGGCGAAGGCCGGCGTCTGGTGCGCGATGCCCATCGCGGAGAGGAGCTTCAGGCGGTCGGTCACGACCGTACGGATCGCGATCCGGGGGTCCACCCCGACTGCGGTGGCGCCGTCGGAGCTGTAGAGATCGATGCGCCCGCCGGGCACGATCTCGAGCCGAGGGACGACCTGCCACACGACGTCGGCCCGTGCGCCGATCGCGAGGTCCGTCCGCGAAGGGAACTGGTCGCTGACGCGCGCGATCGACGGGGCCTGGATCGCTTCTCCGATGTCGATGTCGAACGAGTTGAGCTGGATGTCGGTGCCGGCACGCACGAGGGCGTTGTCCGCGATGCGCTGCTCGAGCTCCGTCCGCGTCGCGAGCAGGCGGTCGCGCGTCGAGCGGCCCTGCGAGAGGTCGGAGGTGTCGACGCCGAGCGTCATCGCCGTCCGAAGCTTGCCGCGCGGGAGGCGATGGTCGTGCCGGAGGTCGACGCGGTGGAACTGCGTCCCGAACAAGGTGAGCGTCTCCGTCGGCGTCCGCTGGCCGAGGTAGTCGTAGCCGCCGAAGGCGAAGACGGAGAGTCGATCGTCCGCCCCGACCTCGTACGACGCGCGCGCCTGGTAGTCCCAGTACGCGAGCTCGGTGTCGGGCGAGAGGCGCGAGAGGACCGCGCCCGTGTACGAGTAGCGACCCCCCACGAGCGCCGAGCCGCGCCCGCCCGCGAAGGGGGTCTCGACGAGCGCCCCGGCGTCGAAGACACGAAGGTTGTATTCTCCACGTAGCTCGCGCGCCGGGGCGAGCGTCTCGCCGGACACGACGCCGCCGCTGAACCGCCCGAAGCGAGCCGGGTAGCCGCCCGGGTAGAGATCGACCGTGTCGACGAGGCCCGGATGTACGACGGAGGGGCCCGCCCCGACGTGGAAGAGGTAGGGGACGCGGACGCCGTCGAGGAAGTAGCCGACGTTGCCGGGCGGCGCGCCGCGGACGAAGAAGAAGGGTAGGCCGGAGACGATGGGCGTGACGCCCGGCATGATCTCGAGCGCGCGGAACGGATCGCCGAACGTCCCGGGGATCTGGCGCACCTCCGATCGTGAGAGCGACACCGTTCGGGACGCCTCGCCGCGCGCCCCGCGCACGAGGACGTCCTCCGTCACCGGCGGGGGAGGGCCGCGGCGGGCGGCCGCGGCGGGCGGAGGGGCCGTCGCCTCGGGCGTGGCTTCGACCGGGATCTCGACCCTCTGCGGCGGGCGGAAGACGACGAGCACCTTGATCCGCGCGGCAACGGGCGCTCCGTCACGCGTCGCCGGCTCGAAGCGCCAGGTACGCGCCGCCGCCTCCGCAGCGGAGCGGAACGGCTCCGCGCTCCCGGGCTCGGGCGTGGCCTCCGTGACGCCGCCGTCGACGCCGACGAGGAGCAGCACGGTGATCTCGGCGTCTCCGGTCGCTCCCTCCGGGTAGGCGACGTCGGGGTCGCTGAGGAGCTTCGGGGAGACGATGCGCGGCGCGGCCGGCGCGGCCGACGTGCCGGGAGGAGGCGTCTGTGCCGCCACCGGCGCGGCAAGCGAAGCAACGGCGACCCCGAACGCGAGCGCGCACGCGCACGCCCGCGTCAGCGCGCGTCGCCGGGCGGCTCGAGGTCGGCGCAGCATCGGAAGCCCGTCGAGTAG
>JALHPN010000341.1 GCA_022842465.1 Polyangiaceae bacterium
GTGGTCGCGCCCGCCTTCCGGCCGGCGCTCGCGCGCGACCTGCTCGCCGTCGCGCAGCGTGCGGGGGCCTTCGATGCGCGGCTCCGTGCGCGGGAGCTCCTCGCGGACGACCGGCACGGGGGGCGGATTCTTCGCGCGCCGCGCCTCGGCGGCGTCCTGCGGCGCGTCGGCGGACGCCCCGAGGTGATCGGCCAGGAGGCCGGCGACGATCCCCTCGGCGTCTCCGTGCGTGAGGAGACGACGCGCGACCGCGACATGGAGCGGGTCCGGCGTCTTCGCCGCGTACGCGTCGGCGAGGAACGCGACGAGGTCCGTCTCGGCGCGGGTCTTGAGCTCGCCGGCGGTCGGGAGCATCTTCTCGATCGGCCGGATCTTGTACGTGAGCCTCAGCATGTAGAGGTGGCCCACGTCCTTCGGCCCGACGACGGAGATCGCGGTGCCGGTCTTGCCCGCGCGGCCCGTGCGGCCCGTGCGGTGGACGTAGTACTCGGCCGACTCGGGGAAGTCGGCGTTGATGACGTGCGTGAGGTGCGAGATGTCGATCCCGCGGGCGGCGACGTCCGTCGCGACGAGGAAGCGGACCTTCCCCTCGCGCGTCCGCGCCATGATGCGCTCGCGCTCCTTCTGCTCGAGGTCGCCGTTCAGCCACTCCGCGTCGTAGCCGCGGTTCCGGAGGGCCTCGCAGACGCGCTCCGTCTCGTCCTTCGTGTTGCAGAAGACGATCGCGCTCTCGGGGTCCTCGACCTCCACGATGCGGACGAGCGCGCCGCGCTTGTCCCCCTCGCGGACGAGGTACACGTAGTGATCGATCTCGAGCGCGCCGACGGAGTCGCTCGAGAGGGTGACCCACTCCGGCTCCCGGAGGTGGCGCGTCGCGAGCCGCTCGACGTCCGGCGGGAGCGTTGCGCTGAAGTAGAGCCCCTGCCGCTCCGTCGGGAGCGCCTCGATGATCGCGTTGAGCTCCTTCGCGAAGCCCATCGAGAGCATCTCGTCCGCCTCGTCGAGGACGAAGATGCGGATGTTCGACGTGTCGAGCGTCCCGCGGCGGATGTGATCGAGCACGCGGCCGGGGGTGCCGACGACGATCTGCGCGCCGCCTTCGAGCGCCTCGACCTGCTTGCCCATCGGGGCGCCGCCGTAGACGGCGAGGACCTGCGTGCCGCGCACCTCGGCGAGCCGCTCGAGCTCGCGCGAGATCTGGAGCGCCAGCTCCCGCGTCGGCGAGAGGATGAGGGCCTGGACGTTCGGCTGGCTCTTCTTCACCAGGGCGTCGAGGACCGGGAGGCCGAACGCGGCCGTCTTGCCGGTCCCGGTGCGCGCCTGGACGACGAGGTTCTTCCCCCGGCTCGCGGGCTCGAAGACGGCGAGCTGCACCGGCGTCGGGTGCAGGTACCCGAGCGCGTCGACGGCCTTTCGGATGTCGGGACTGAGGGCGAGGGCGTCGAACGTGGGCCGCGCTGCCGGCGTCTCGGTTTCGTCGGCTGTGGGGCTGGCGGCAAGAGTCTGGTTCATGCGGGGGCTACCTTATAAACGAGTCGACCTCGCGACGCACGGGGGCAAGCGCTTCCCCCCTCCGTCGCGCGGCGGCCTCGGCGGCACGGTCGAGGCGCGTCATCGCGGCGAGCGCCTCGGGACCGTTCTCCGCTTCGGCGCAAGCACGCTCGGCTTCCGACCAATCCGGTGTGATCTCGGTCTTCTTCGCGCGGTACGCCGACTCGGCGGCGTCCGCATTCCGGGCCGCGGCGGCCGCGGCGACGGCGTTCTCGAGGCCGGTCGCGACGGCCTCGAGGCTCTTCTTGCAGGGTGCGTTCGTGATCGCCCGGGCGCCGGCCGCTTCGGGCACGAAGTAGAGGACGCGCACCACCTGGCCGATGTTCGAGAGCACGAACGCCGTCAGGAGCACGATGAAGGCCCCGTAGACGAGCCGCGTCATCCGGCGCGCGCGGGGCGACGGCGGCGCCGGACGGCGCTCCGCCTCCTCGCGTTCGCGCGCGGGCTGGCTCGGCGGGGTCTCGGGGGCCGTGGACACGGCGACGGGTGTAGCCCCGCCTCGCCGCATGCGTCAATCTGCGTGGCCATGAACGATCTCCGCGGACGCGTCGCGCTCGTCCTCGGCGCCGACCAGCCCGCCTCCCGTGCGATCGCGTTACCCCTCGCGGCGCGGGGCGTCCGGGTGGTCGTCGTCGGCGAGGTGGAGCGATCGCTCGGCGAGCTCGTCGGGGAGATCGCCTTCGGGGGCGGCAAGGCGAGGCACGTCGCGGTCGACGTGCGCGCGGAGGACGGGGCGAGGCGCGCGGTCGCGAAGGCGTGGGACGCGTTCGGCGGCCTGGATCTCGTCGTCGGAAGGGCCGACCTCGTCCGGGCCTGCCTCCCGGCGGCAGGCGCGGCGGCCGCCGTCATCGTGGACCCGCAGGCCGGCGAGGTCGACGATCGCGCGGCCTACGAGCGCGCGCTCCGGATGTGCTCCGAGGCCCTCGCCGCGCGCTGATCGCGGACGGGCACGCGCCTCGCAGCTCGGCGAGCGCATGATGCGTCTCGATCGTGCTCTCGCCTTCGCCGGCCTCGCGTCGGCCGGCCTCCTCGCGGTGCGTTTCCTCTCCGGCCAGCGGTCCTTCGCGGGCAAGGTCGTGCTCGTGTGCGGCGCGTCGCGCGGGCTCGGCCGCGCGGTGGCGCGCGTGTTCGCCGCGCGTGGCGCGCACGTCGCCGTGTGCGCGCGTGATGCGGTCGACCTCGCCGACTGCCAGCGCGAGCTCGAGCAGATCGCGCGCGCCCGCCGCAGCGGGGCGGGCGAGATCTTCGCCGACGTCTGCGATCTCCGCGACCGCGAGGCGGCCGCGCTCTTCGTCGCCCGCGCGAGCCAACGCCTCGGTCCGATCGACGTGCTCGTCGCGAACGCCGCCACGATCGAGGTTGGCCCCGTCGAGGTGCTCGGCGTGGACGCGTTCGAGCGCGCGATGCGCGACATCTTCTCGAGCTCGCTCCACCCCGTGCTCGCGGCGCTGCCGTCGATGCGCGCCCGGCGGTCCGGCACGATCGCCTTCGTGACGTCCATCGGAGGGCGTCTGGGTATCCCGCACCTCGCGCCCTACTCGGCGGCGAAGTTCGCCGAGGTGGGGCTCTCGGAGGCGCTCCGGGCCGAGGTCGCGAAGGACGGCGTCCGCGTCTGCACGGTCGTGCCGGGGCTCATGCGCACAGGCTCGTACGCCCACGCGCGCTTCGCGGGCGATCCCGAGAAGGAGTACCTCTGGTTCACGGCGGGCGCGACGACGCCGTTCGTCGCGATGGACGCCGATCGCGCCGCCCATCGCATCGTGGCGGGCATCGCGCGAGGCGACCGCGAGGTCGTCTTCACGATCCCCGCGCGGATGGCCCGGCGCCTCCACGGCTGGGCTCCTTCGCTCGTCGCGCGCCTCTCCGAGCTCGCGGGCCGGTTCCTACCCGCGGCGCCCGAGGAGCCGGTCGTCCTCCCGAGGGAGGGCGCGGCGGTCGAGGACGCGTCGCACTCGGCGATCGTCGACGCGCTGGCCGCGAGGGGGCGCGCGCAGGGGGAGCCGCAGGGCCAGTGGGTGTCGCCGCCCGGGGCGGTCCGCGTGCGTCCGACCTGACGTCCGCGCCCGGCACGCTTGACCCCCGGGGGAGTCTGCTCCATATAACTTTCAAAACTTTTTGAAAGTTTCGGTGCAGATGACCCTCGCCACCGCCCTCGACGTGCTCTCCGAGACTGCCGCGCCCGAACGCGTCGGAGACCGCGCCGCGACACGCCTTTCCGACGTTCGCGAGCTCGTCGCGCGCGAGATGCAGGACGTCGAGGCCCTCGTCGGTCGCCACGTGACGGCCGGGGTCACGCCCGCCACCGACGCCGCGCAGCACCTCTTCGCGGCGGGGGGCAAGCGCATCCGCCCGATGGCGCTCCTCCTCGCCAACGCGTGCTTCGGGCCGATCACGGCGCGCGCGCGCGAGCTCGCCGCGGCGTCCGAGCTCGTCCACATGGCGACGCTCCTCCACGACGACGTCATCGACGACGGAGACCAGCGAAGGGGCCTCCCGACGTCGCGGCGGGTGTGGGGCAACGCCGTCAGCGTCCTCGGCGGCGACCTCCTCCTCGTCGAGGCGCTCCGTCTCGGGAGCGCCGCCCACGCCGACACGTTCCACGAGCTCATCGACACGCTGAAGCGCCTCGTCGACGGCGAGGTCGTCCAGCTCCGGGGGCGCGTGAGCGTCTCGCTCCTCGAGTCGACGTACTTCGAGATCGTGCGGGGGAAGACGGCGTCGCTCTTCGAGTGGGCCCTCCGCGCCGGCGGTCGTGAAGGCGCTGCGAGCCCCGCGGCGGTCGACGCCCTCGGCGCGTTCGGCGCGCACCTCGGCGTCGCGTTCCAGCTCGTCGACGACGTCCTCGACTACGCGGGCGACGTGGCGGTCACGGGCAAGAGCGTCCTCGCCGACCTCACCGAGGGGAAGATCACCCTGCCGCTCATCTACGCCGCGGAGGCCCCGGGCGCGCCGGCCGTCGACGCCCTCGTCGCCCGCGTCCGGGGCGGCGACGACGCTGCGGCGGCCGATCTCGCCGCGCGCGTCCGGTCGTCCGGGGCATGCGATCGCGTCCGCACCGCCGCGCTCCGCGAGACGGCCAGTGCGCTCGCCGCCCTCGAGCTCGTCCCGCCGTCGCGCGCCAAGGACATCCTCGCGGACGTCGCCCGCGGGCTCGCGGCGAGGGTGACGTGACCTACACTTCGATGCAAGGCGGGGAGTCGACGGTGACCACGGAGAAGCGCGCGCTATGGCCCAGCGAAGCGGCGGTGAGCGACGTCGTCGGACGTCTCATCGAGTTCTGGGGGTTCAAGCGCAACATGGGCCGCATCTGGTCCGTGCTCTACCTGTCGCCGGAGCCGCTCTCGGCCGAAGATCTCCGCGAGTGCCTCGGGCTCTCGAGCGGCGCCGTGAGCATGACGCTGAACGAGCTCGCCCGCTGGGGGGTCGTCCGCAAGGTCTGGGTCCAGGGCGAGCGGAAGGATTTCTTCGCGGCCGAGATCCAGCTCTGGAAGATGATCTCGCGCGTCTTCAACGAGCGGGAGCGGGCGGAGATCGTCTCCGCGATCGAGGCGTTCGAGGAGGCCCTCGTCTCCCTCGAGAGCCATCGCCGCTCGACGGATGCTGCGACGCGTGCGCGCGCGGAGCTCCAGTACGAGCGCATCCGCCAGCTCCTCGAGCTCGCGCGCCTCGGCAAGAAGCTCCTCGACACGCTCCTCGCGACGGCGAAGCTCGACGCCGAGCCGCTCGTCCGCTTCCTGCTCCGCCAGGCGCCTTCGTCCGACGCCTGATCGCCCTCACCGGGGCGCTCGCGTTCACGCGCACCGCGAGCGCGCAGGAAGCGCCGCCGATCGTCCGGAACGACTACGCCCTCGAGCTCTTCCAGGGGCCCGTCATCGCCCCGAGCCGCGTCTCGGGCCTCGCCGGCGCCGTCACCGCCGCGGCCGAGGCCGTCGAGGGGGTGAACAACAACGCGGCCGCGCCTGCCGTCCGCGAGTCGTTCAGCGTGAAGTGGTTCGATTACGAGCCCTCGGCGGGCATCTCGCTCCCCGGCGGCTACGCACGGACGGACTTCTCGAACCGCGGCGGGAACCGCGACCGGCGGACGGACGACTTCATCACCGCCGACCTCGGGATCCAGATGCAGCTCGGCGCGCTCGGTGTGAGCGTCGTCACCGACTTCCAGAGCTACAGCTTCCGGGGCGGGGAGGGGACGTCGCTCTCCCTCCAGCTGGGCCGCATCCACGCCTGCGCCGCGCACGCGTTCCTCGACGGACAGCTCCTCCTCGGCGCCGGTGTCCGCGGCGCCTACGCGGCGATCCGCGCGGAGGGCGCGCCTCCGCCGAGCGCCGACGGGACGACGAGCGCTCCCGGCCCGAGCGGGCTCGTGGGGATGATCGGTGCCGCGCCCGAGGCCGGCGTCATCGTGAGGCCGAACGAGTCGCGCTTCCGCATCGGTGGGACCGTGCGCGCGTCCGTGGACGCGAGCGCCGTCGACCTCGGGCGCGTCCTCTCCGTGCCGCAGCCCGACGGGAGCGGCGTCCGCTACGCCGGCGGCCTCGTCCTGCCGGAGCGGATCTCGCTGCCGTGGGAGGTCGAGGCGGGCGTCGCCTACCAGCTCGGTCCGCGGCCGCTGAATCCGCGCTGGATCAACCCCCACGATCAGAGCCGCGCGCTCGCCGCGTCGATCACCGTGAAGCGCGCCGAGCGTGTCGCCGCCCACGCGGCGGAGCTCGCCGCGCTCGAGAGATCGGAAGAGCG
>JALHPN010000342.1 GCA_022842465.1 Polyangiaceae bacterium
CCGCGATGATCGAGGTCGCCGACGCCGCGAGCACCGTGCCGGCGCCGCCGACGCCGCCGAAGCCCAAGGCGGAGGACCCGAAGCCGACCCCGCAGCCGACGCTGGTGGCGCCGGCGTACGGCGCCCCGCCGCCCGCAAACCGGCCTTGATCGTCACGCCCCCGCGCAGCCACGAAGGTGGGGCGTCTCGCCGCGGTCGATTCAGCCGCGGCGGGCTCCGTGCCGGGTAGGTTTCCTGCTTGGCAAGGTGAGCATGGCGCGGGCGTGGCCAGAGGGGGGCGGAGCGATGGGCGCGCGGATCCGCGCGTTCGACTGGTCGCGCTCGCCGCTCGGGGACGTCGCGACCTGGCCGACGAGCCTCCGAACGCTCGTCGAGCTCATGCTCGCCACGCCGCAGCCCGTCTGCATCGCGTGGGGACCTGATCTCAGGGTGCTCTTCAACGACGCGTACGTCCCGATGCTCGGCCCACGGGAGCCGTCCGCGCTGGGCACGCCGCTCCTCGAGCTCTGGCCCGAGGTCGCGAGCGAGCTGCGTCCGATCTTCGACGCGACGCTGCGGGGCGAGCCGCAGCACTTCGCCGACCGTCCGATCCCGACGGAGGACGACGGAGACGTGTCGGTCCGCTACTTCACCTTCTCCTGGTCGCCGGTCCGCGACGACGGCGGCGCGATCGCCGGCATCTACGCGACCGTGACCGAGACGACGGAGAAGGTCGTCGCCCTCGAGACGCTCCGCCGCAAAGCCGAGGAGGACGTGCGGCAGACGCGTATGCGTCAGCGCGAGCTCTTCGACGCCTTCGACGATGGCTTCTGCATCATCGAGGTGCTCTTCGACGACGCGGGCGCCGCGCAGGACTACCGCTTCATCGAGGCGAACTCGTCGTTCGAGCGCCACAGCGGCCTCCGCGACGCCGTCGGCAAGCGCATGCGCGAGCTCGCGCCCGAGCACGAGTCCTGGTGGTTTCAGACGTACGGACGCGTCGCGCTGACCGGAGAGCCGGCGCGCTTCGAGAACTACGCCGCGGGCCTCAGCGGCCGCTGGTTCGACGTCCTCGCCTTCCGCGTGGGGGATCCGTCGGCGCGGGAGGTCGCGGTCCTCTTCACGGACATCACGGCGCGACGGCGCGCGGAGGAGGCCATTCGCGAAGCCGATCGCCGGAAGGACGAGTTCCTCGCGACGCTCGCGCACGAGCTCAGGAACCCGCTCGCCCCCCTCCGGACGGGCATCGACGTCGCGCGAGTGACGACGCCGCGTGACGCGCCGCTCGCGCGCACCCTCGACGTGATGGACCGGCAGCTCGCGCACCTCGTCCGGCTCGTCGACGACCTGCTCGACGTGGGCCGCATCAGCTCCGGCAAGCTCGAGCTCAGGCGGCGTCGGATCACCCTCGGAGAGATCCTCGCGAGCAGCCTCGAGTCGACGCGCGCCGTCGTCGAGCAGCGCGGGCATCGGATCGTGTCCGAAGTCGGCCCGGAGGACGTGACCCTCTTCGGGGACTTCGACCGGCTCTCGCAGGTGTTCACGAACCTGCTCTCGAACGCGGCGAAGTACACCGCGAACGGCGGCACGATCCGGATCGCGGCGACCCCCGAGGGGGATCGGGTCGCCGTCCGCGTCTCCGACGACGGGGTAGGGATCCCGCCCGCGGAGCTCGATCACGTCTTCGAGCTGTTCTCGCAAGTGCGCGCGCACCAGGCGCTCACGAGCGGAGGGCTCGGGATCGGGCTCGCGCTCGTGAAGCGGCTCGTCGCGCTCCACGGGGGGACCGTCGAAGCCTTCAGCGAAGGCGCCGATCGCGGGAGCGTCTTCACCGTCCGCCTCCCCGTCGCGTCGCCGGTCTCGTCCGCCGACGACGAGGGGACCGGCGAGGAGGCGACGGGCGCCGACCCGCCCGCGCGACGACGTATCGTCGTGGCCGACGACAACGCGGACGGCGCGCAGCTGCTCTCCGAGCTCTTCGAGCTGCTCGGGCACGACGTCTGGATCGCGGGAGACGGCGAGGAGGCGCTCGAGACCGTGCGGCGCGTCGAGCCAGACCTCATCGTCCTCGACCTCGGGATGCCGCGGCTCGACGGGATCGAGACGGCGAGGCGCCTGCGCGCGACGGCGCTCGGACGGAGCGCTACGATCGTCGCGCTGACGGGCTGGGGACAGGACGAGGACAGGCGCCGTACGCGCGAAGCCGGATTCGACCACCACCTCGTGAAGCCCGTCGACCCCGACGCCTTGCGAAGTCTGCTCGCGCTTCGCCCGAGAGGCTGAGACGGAGGCGCGGTATCACCAGCCGCCGCGATCGCGGAGCTTCTCTTCGGCCTCTTCCGGGTCCATCCGGAGCGCGCGGTCTGCCGTCCCGAGATCGAACCCAGCCCGCGCGAAGACGCCGAGCGCCTTGCGACGTGCTTCGGGGTTTCTGATGCTCCGCTCCTCGTCACGCGCGAACGGACCGAGTCGGCGCTTCCGCGCGAGCGTGAGCGCGGCGACGAGCTCGGTGCCGGCGTCCTTCGCGGTCGCCTCCTGGACGAGCCCTTGCGCGACGCCTTTCTGCGCGAGATGAGCTGCGATCGCGCGGCGCGACCGACCCTGCCTCGAAAGCCGTGCCGCGCGGGCCTCTGCGAACCGCGCGTCGTCCACCACGCCGAGCTCGACCATCCGGAGCACGATCGGCTCGACGGCCGCTCGCGCGCGCTCTACGTCGCGTGCGATGTCGTCGGGCTCGTGATGTCCGTCGCGCGACGCCCGCCGCGCCCAGTTCGCGATCTTCCGCTCCAGCGCGGCGGCGAGCCCTGCACGCGTGAGCGCGCGCTGCGCGAGGGCGGAGAGGGCCGCCTCCCGGAGGCTCGCGTCGGTCGGCGCCGGCGGAGCGCCCTTCGCGGCTCGAGCTCTCACGCCTTGCTGAGGAGATCGTCGAAGGCGCGATCGAACTCGTCGTCCGCGCCGGCGGCGGCCTTGAGGGGCGCCTTCGGCTCGTTCTTCGCGAGGCGTCGCACGCGCTCCTGCACATCACGGTAGTTCGGGTCCCGGCGCATCGCCTTCTGGTAGTAGGAGAGCGCCTCCTTCAGGACCTTCTTCGCCTCGTAGGCGGCCCCGATCTCGTAGCAGAGCACCGTCTCCTGCTGCGGATCCTTGATCGGCGCGTCGAGACCGGCGACGAAGGCGTCGATCGCTTCGTTCAGGTTGCCGCGCTCGACGTGGATCATGCCGATCATCGAGCGGCAGACGCACTCGCGCTTCGGGTCGCGGGCCGCGATCTCGAACTCGCGGATCGCGTCGTCGATCAGCATCATCTCCTTGTAGGCGATGCCGAGGTTGTAGTGCGAGTCGGAGTCGTCGACGCTGATCTGCTTCGCGACCCCTTCCTTGAACTTCGCGAAGACCTCTTCGACGTCGACCTGCTCGCCGCTCGCGTTCCCCTCCGCGGGGACGAACTCGTCGCCGAGGCTTTCCAGCGCGTCGAGCGACGCGGCGATGTCGAAGGCGCGGTCCTCCTCTCGAGGTTTCTCGCGCGCGCCGGAGCCGCGTTTCGCTGCGTCCTCGACCTGCGCCTGCATCTGTCCGATGTCGGCGAGGCGCTCGTGGAGGAGCGGGTGGTGCGGATGCTTCGAGAGCTGGTCGTCGATGATCGCGCGGGCATCCTCGAAGAGCCCGCGCGAACAGAAGAACTCGGCCTCGTCGAGGGCGTCCTCGAGCTCCTGCGCGGACACGCCGCCGCTCGTCGAGACCGGTCCGATCGGCGCCGAGGCGAGCGGCGCCTGATTCGACCGTCGCACGTCGCCCGGAGCGGTCTCGTACGGATCCTCGGCCTCGGGCCCAGGCGAGCCGTAGACGGCCTGGCCCAAGTCCGCCTCGAGCACGTCGCGCGCGTAGCCGCTCTGCGACTCGGGCTCGTCGAGCGGAAAGCTCGGGAGTCCGCTCTCGCCGGCGAGCTCGTGTCCGCCCTGCAGGTGGATCTGGCGATCGTCGGCGTACTGGGCGCCGACGTCCGCCGGCCCCATCTCCTCGAGGTCGTACGAGGGGAGGGGCGCGTTCTGGCCGTAGAGCTGCGCCTCGGTCGCGCCGCCGCCGTCGTCGTTCTCGTCGACGATCTCGTAGCCGAGCTCTTGGAGCATCTCGATCGCCCGCGCGTTCTGCGGGTCGAAGGCGAGCACGTCCTGGAGCGCGCGCGCGGCGGAGTCGCCGTCGAGGGCGTCGACGTAGAGGCCGGCGATCGCGAGCATCTCGTCGATCGCCTCGTCGGTCTGACCGGCCTCGATGAGCACGTCGCGGTAGACCTCGTGGAGGTCCATCGAGTGCGGGTCGAGCGAGAGGCCGCTCCGCAGCGTCTCGAGCGCCTTCGCGTAGAGGCGCACGCGACGGAACGCGTTCGCGTCCTGGAGCGCCTTGTGGATCTGCTCGCCGAGGTCCGGGGCCTCCTCCTCGAGCTCGTACGTCGGCATCCCGCCGCGCGGCGACACGCCGGGCGGCGCTGCGCGGCCGTAGGCGTCCAGCCCCGACGACGCGTCGGTCTGGAGGTCGTCGTCGCCGTCGAGGTACGCCTCGCCGTAGGAGACCTCCGCCTGCGCGTCGTCCGCGGCGTACGCGCTCGTGTCGACCTCTTCGAGCTGCGAGCCGGTGATCTCCTCGACCTCGTCGTCTACCTCCTCGTAGGAGAGCTCCTCGACGTCCTCGAGCTCGCCGTCCTCGGGCTCGGGCTCGATCGGCTCCGGCGCGGGCTGGACGTGGGCGGGCGGCATCAAGGCGCCGGCGGTGACGGGGCGCTGGAGCGGCTGGGTCGAGAGCTGCGCGCCGGCAGGGCGATGCGGCTGTCCGAGCGGAGGCCCTGCCTGCCCGAAGCTGCCGCTCGATCCGAACTGCGCCGTGTGCGGCACGGCGCCCGACGGACCGGGGCCGCTCATCATCGCGGAGGGCATCATCGCGGCCGGAGGCGCCGCCCCCGGCCCGGGCCCCGGCACCGCGGAGACGGAGCCCGTCTGCGACGAGAGCTTGCGCACGCCCTCGTCGTGCGGCGCGACGCGCATCAGGCGCTCGACGATCTCGCGGAAGAGATCCTGCTTGCCGGAGTCGCGCGCGACGCGCGCCATCTCCTTCTGGACCTCGATCGCCTTCCCGCCTTGGCCGATCGTCGTGAAGGCGCGTGCGAGGAGAGAGAGGGTGTCGAAGTCGCGCGGGTTCGCCTGGAAGCAGATCTGGAGCTTCGAGAGCGCCTGCATCCCGTCCTGCGGCTGACCGCGCGCGAGATAGAGCTCCGCGGCGACCTTCGCCTGCTCCGGATCCGACCGGTGGTGGAGGAGCCGCTCGAGGACCTTGAGCGCGTCGTCGCGACGGCCGATGCCGGCGAGCTGCGCAGCCGCCGTCCGGAACTCCTGGACCGCGCCCTCCATGTCGCGTGCGCGGGACAGCGCCTCGGCGAGCCGGAGGTGGGGGAGAGGGTTCGTCGGATCGAGCTCGACGATCCGACGGAAGACCTCGATCGCCTCCGGATCGCGCTGCTGGCGCTGGAAGCGGGTCGCGACCTCGTCGAGCGCCGCGAGCGCGTCGCTCGTGAGGCCGAGCTGCTGGTAGAGCTCGGCGAGCTTCGGCGTGATGTGGCCGTACCGCTCCTCGAGCTGGGGGACGTGCTTCGCGATGAGCTCGCGGATCTGCTTGTAGACCGCGATCGCCTTCAGGGCGAAGCCCTGCTGGGCATAGAGCTTCCCGACGCTCTCGTAGGTCGAGATCGCCTCCGCGTAGGTGCCCTGCTTGGCTTGCAGATCGCCGATCTTCAGCAGCGTCCGAGCGTCGTTCGGATCTGCTGCGATCAGGCGTTGGTACTCGACGATCGCCTTGTCGTACTTCTTCTTCTCGACGTACTTCTGGGCGGCCTCGAGCACCTTGTCGCGGTTAATCGCCACGTTGACGAGGGCTCCTCTGCTCCGCCACGGGCGGAAGCGTTCGGTGACCGGCAGAGAATAGCGCTACTTCTGCCAGCTTGCCTACTTCCGCCGCCGCGGCGGGCGAAGACGCGGCCGGCGCGCTCCACGGCCGCCCTTGGCTTCGTGCCGGGAGCGACCGCTCACGCCGGCGGAGGCGCAGGCTCGGGCGCCGGCGTGGGGGGAGGACCCCCGCTGCTTCCGCCGGGGGGAGCGCCG
>JALHPN010000343.1 GCA_022842465.1 Polyangiaceae bacterium
CCTCGGCCGCGAGGTGGGCACGCGCGGCGAGGACGTGCGCCTCGATCGCGAAGTGCCGGCTCCGCGCTTCGGTCGCCGAGGCCACCGCCTCGAGCGCGCGCGCGCGGGCGTCGAGGCCGCGCGCCCGCTCCTCGCGCGCGCGCAGGATCGCGAGCTCCGCCCGGTTGCGTTCGTTCGTCGGGATCTCGGCGGCGCGACGGATCGCTTCGGCGGCCCGCGCGAGATCTCCCTCCTCCAGCGCGACGCGCGCGTCGACGAGCCACACCTGCTGGAGCACCTCGGCGTTCCCCGCGGCGAGGGCGTCGCCGAGCGCGGCCTCGATCTCGCTCCGCGCGACGTCCATCCGGCGGCGGACCATCGCGATCTCCGCCGCGACGCGGCGGAAGTGGGCCTTGATCGCGGTCGCGTCCCCACCCGCGAGCAGACGGCGCCCGAAGGCGACCGCGTGCTCGGCGTGCTCGACGAGGCCGAGGCGGAGGCGGAGCTCGGCGAGGTTCGCGAGGCTCTGGGCGACGCCGACGCGTCCGCGAAGCCCCTGCCCGCGCTGGACGGCCTCCTCCCAGCACGCGAGCGCGCGGCCGTAGTCCTGCTGCCGGAGCGCGATGATCGCCAGGTTCGAGAGCGCGAACGCCGCCGCGATGTGCTCGCCGCGTCGCTCCGCCTCGGAGAGCACGGAGTCGAGCATCCCACGCGCGTCGTCGAGGCGCCCCTTCGAGAGAACCGCGATCGCCCGGTTCACGCTGCTCCGCATGTGCGCGACGTCGTCGGACGCGGCGATCGAGAGCATGGCGTCCTCGGCGAAGTGCGCGTCGGCGTCGTCCCAACGCGCCTGCGCGAGGAGGACCTTCCCGACCACGTTCCGCGCGGCGAGCCTGGTCGACGCGGTCTTCGCGAGCTGCCCTGCTCGCTTCGCCTCGCGGGTCGCGTCCTCGTGCTTGCCGGAGACGAGCGCGAGGCTCGCCAGCTCGACGGCCACCCGCGCCGAGAGCTCCGGGTCAGCTGCGCTCTTCGCCACGCGCTGGAGCGCGACGCGGGCGGCGACGAGATCTCCCGCGAGCACGAGCGCGCGGCCGCGGAGGAGCTCGGTCTCCGGGTCGGCCTCCGCGATCGCCGAGGCGCTCTCGCACCAGCGCCGGGCGCCGTGGGCGTCACCGACGGACAGGGCGCGCTCCGCGCCGCGGCGGCGAAGGACGAGGCCGGGGGCGCCCGTGATCGCCGAGACCGCGTCGAACCACCGCTCGGCGAGGAGCGAGGCCACCCGCGGATCCAGGTTCGACTCGAGCGCCCGCCGCGCGAGGGCGTCGGCGCGATCGAGATCGGCGTCGCCCTGCGCGTCGAGGAGGGCGAGCTCCGCCCGGCGGAGATCGTCCCATGCGTCGCCGTGCTCGATCGAGAGGAGCTCGTTCGCGATCGCGCGCTGAGCGGGGGTCGCAACCTCCGGGCTCACGGGTTCACCGCCCGCGACGACGGTGGACGTCGCGAGCAGACGCCCGCCGCGGAGGCGCGCGAGCCCCGACGAGACCAGCTCGCGCGCAGCGCGCTCGTCCACGCGGGCCAGCGGCGCGGAGCGTCCGACGAGGACCAGCCCGACGAAGAGGTCCTCGGCGTCTCCCCCGAGCGCGGCGCGGTGCACGTCCTCGCGGGTCGCCTCGTCCCGCGCGCGTCGCCACCACGCCTCGAGGACGTCGAGCGCCTCGCTCGGGTGCTCGTGCTGGGCCTCTTCGGCGATCGCGCCGAGCCAGCGGAGGCGCTCCGGTCCGCGGAGCGCCGCGCCGAGATCGAAGCTGTCGGTCGCCTCGTCGAGCCACGTCTTCGCAGGCTCTGCCGCGACGCCGACGACGAGGACGTTGCCCGCGCGCGCGAGCGCATGAATGACGACGCCGTCCCAGGTGCCTGGCTCCGGCAGCTCGAGGAGCAAGACCGCCCGCGCGTCGTCGGCGGCCGTGGCGATCGCCTCCGCGATCTCCGCCGGCTCTCCGTGCCGGGCGCAGCGGACGCCGAGCTGGAGGCCGACCTCACGCACCACCGACGCACGCGCCGTCCCCGTGACGACGACCGGATCGAACCCGCTCGTCTGGAGCCTACGCGCGGCGTGGGCGAGGAGGCCTCCGTGCGCCACGTCCGGCGCGCGCACGACGACGAGCCCCGCGTGCGCGGAGACCACCCGATCGTCGAACGCGACGAAGCCACGCGGCGACGACGGCACCACGCTCGGCGGTGGCGCCGTCGCCGGCACTGCCAGGTGTCCCATGAGTACCCCTCGATGCTTGATGGATGCGGACGCGCGCGAGCCACGGGCTCTGCCCTGCGGGGCACAGCCGGTGTGGCTCCGCGTCAGGAGCGTGTCGCGTCAGGTCGTGGCGATCGCCGGGCTCAGGAGCCGGGCTTCGTGCCGGTGCCGCTGCTGGAGTTTCCGCTCGACGAGGCGCTCTCGCCCGTGCCGCCGCTCGTCCCGCTGCTTCCGGTGTCCTGCTCGGCGCTGCCGGCGCTCGGCCCTGCCCACGGCTCCGGATGCGGGCCCTCGTTCCACGGCTCCGGATGCGGGCCCTGCTTGAGCTCGCCGCGCTTGATCGTGGTGCCGCCCACCGTGTTCGCGGCCCCGTGGGATCCGCCGGTCCGCACGCCGTCGCCGTCACCGTCGAGGGTGACCTCGTCCATGTGCACCGTCTCGTCGACCTCGCCGTCGACGACCTGCTGCGCGCAGGCGCCGAGGAACAGCGCGGAGGCCCCGATGACCAGGTTGAACGTGACCGCGAACCGCTTGAACCCGCTCATAGGCTCCCCTCCGAGGTCGCCGAAAGACCGTACTGCTTCACGAGCTGAGACAGCCGTGGACGCTTCATCCCGAGCAACACCGCCGCCTTGGTGATGTTGCCCTTCGTCTCCGCGAGCGCACGAGCGATACAGTCTCGCTCGATCTGCCGCTTCATGTCAGCAAGGGACACCGCGCCCTGGCGCACCTGCGCATAGGCGACCTGTGTCGCATTCGCCTCACCGTCCGGGAGCGCGCCGCCCGACTCCTCGTCGTCCGGCACGTCGCTGAGCGAGACGCTCGGCGGCGGGGGGAGGATGCTCCGCAGCGAGACCGGCGGCTGCGAGAGGGGGCCCTGCGCGAGGGTGCGCAGGTCGTCGACGTTGTCGAGGAGGTCGACCTCGGTGATGGTCTCGCCCTCGGCGAAGAGCGAGACGGCCCGGAGGACGTTCTCGAGCTCGCGGATGTTGCCCGGCCAGCGGTGGCGACCGAGGAGGTCGAGCGCGTCGGACGAGAGGGGCTTCGGGCTCTCGTTCCGCTCCGTCGCGATGCGCGCGAGGAGGTGCTCGGCGATGCGGGGCAGGTCGCCCATGCGCTGGCGGAGCGCCGGCACCTCGAGGGTGATGCCGCGGAGGCGGTAGTAGAGATCCTCGCGGAACTCGCCGCGCTCGACCATCGCCTTGAGGTCACGGTGCGTCGCGCAGACGACGCGGACGTTGGCGCGGATCGGCGTCACGCCGCCGACGCGCTCGAACGTCTTCTCCTGGAGCACGCGGAGGAGAGCCACCTGCGTGCGCGCGGAGATGTCGCCGATCTCGTCGAGGAAGAGCGTGCCGCCCTCGGCCATCTCGAACCGACCGCGCCGCCGGCTGCCCGCGCCCGTGAAGGCGCCCTTCTCGTGGCCGAAGAGCTCGGAGAGGAGGAGCGTCTCGACGAGGGCCGCGCAGTTCACGCTCACGAGCGGGCCCGACGCGCGCTCGGACGCGGCGTGGAGCGCCTCGGCGACGAGCTCCTTGCCCGTGCCGCTCTCGCCGCGGACGAGCACCGTGCTGTTCGAGCGCGCGACCTTCTTGATCGCGATCATCAAAGAGCGGATCTGCGGGTCGTCTCCGACGATCTCGCGCGTCTGGATCGAGATCGGCAGAGAGGAGGCGGCGAACGGGAGGCGCTGCGTGCGCGGCGAGGGCTCGTCTCCCTCCTCCTCGGTGTTCGCGAGCGCGGCCTGGAGGCGGCTCAACGCGAGGATGTCGGGCTTCGCGAGGTACGCGGCGCGGATGTCCGCCGGGAGCGACGCCGCCATCTGATCGCGCACCGAGATCGCGCGGGCGCAATGGGCGCCCGCCGACTCGCGGTCCCCCGCGTCGCGGTGGAGCACGGTGAGGAGCGCGTGGATCTCGGAGAGGAGGTCCTCGTCGCCTGCGGCACGCGCGAACGAGAGGGCCTCGGTCGCGGCAGAGACGGCCGGCTCCCCGAGCGCACGAAGGTGGAGCGCGCGGAGGATGGCGACCTCGGCGCGCGCGCGGTCATGGGTCGCGAGCTCGGTGCCGCGGGCGATGAGCGACGCCGCGCGGCCGAGATCGCCGTCCTCCATCGCGACACGCGCGCCGACGACGAGCACCGCCTGGAGGACGTCCTTGTCCGCGGACGCTTCGGCGTCGACGAGGGCGGCGTCGATCTCGCGGCGCGCCACGTCGGTCGTCCGACGCGCGAGGGCGATCTGCGCCGCGACGCGACGGAAGTGCGCGAGCCGCGCCGGGGGAGCGCCCGCAGAGAGGAGCCGACGCCCGAAGCCGAGCGCTTGCTCCGCGTGATCGACGAGGCCGAGACGAAGACGGAGCTCCGCGAGGTTCGCGACCGTGATCGCCGCGGTCATGCGGCCGCGGAGGGCCTGCGGAAACCGCGTCGCCATCTCCCAGTTGTGGAGGGCGGCGGCGTAGTCGTGCTGGCGGTACGCGATGACCGCGAGGTTCGGGTACGCGTGAGCCGCCGCGCGCTCCTCGCCGAGTCGCGTCGCGTCCTCGAGGATCTTCTCGAGCATCGCGCGGGCGTCCTCGAGGAGCCCCTTCGAGAGGATCGCGATCGCGCGGTTCAGGCGCGCGCGGAGCTCGGCGGTCGTCTCGCCCGCTGCCGACGCCGCGAAGGCGTCGGCAGCGAAGTGCGCGTCGGCGAGGTCCCACTGGGTCTTCGCGAGGAGGACCTTGCCGAGCGTGTTCCGACCCGCGAGGCGCGTCGACGGCGTCGTCGCGCTCGCGATCGCCCCCTCGGCGAGGCGCGTCGCCTCGTCGTGCCGGCCGCGGAGGAAGGCGAGCTCGGCGAGCTCCCCCGCGACGCGCGCGGAGAGCTCCGCCGTCGTCGCGAGGCTCTCGGCGCGCCCGAGCGACACGCTCGCGGCGACGAGATCGCCGAGCTGCATCAAGGCGCGGCCCATCAAGAGGGCAGCCGTCGCGTCGTTCGCGTCGATCGTCGCGGCGGCCTCGCACCAGCGCTGCGCCTCGCTCGCCGCGCCGCTCGCGATCGCGCGCTCGGCCGCGCGAAGGCGGAGGTGGACACCCGCCGCGCCCGTGACCGGCAGGACGGCGGAGAACCAGCGCGCGTGGAGCTCGGCGGACACCTGCGCGTCCGACGTCTTCCAGGCGCGGGCGATGGCAGCGTCCGCTTCGTCGGTCGCGCCGGCGGAGACGAGGAGCTCGGCCGCGCGCGCATGGGCCCACGGGTCGGGCTCGAAGCCGGGACCGCCGGCGACGAGGGCCGCCGCCGCCGCGCGCCGATCGTCGTCCGTCGCCAGCGCGTCGAGCGCGGCGGTCTCCACCGAGCCCTCGAGGGTCACGAGACCGACCTGCTCGACGACGAGGCCCTCGGCGAGGAGACCCGCGAGCCCGAACGCCGCATCCGCGAGCGCCGACGCGAGCGAGGCCGCCGGGAGCGAGCGACCCGCGAGGGACATCGTCACGAGGAGGCGACGCGCCGACGGCGAGAGCGCCGAGAGTAGCGCGCCCGCATCGGGCTGGAGGCGACGCGCCGTCGCCCACCACGCCTCGAGCGCGCGGAGATCCTCCGCCGGAAGAGAGCCCTGCGCCTCTTCCGCCATCGCGCTCAGCCACCGGAGCTTGTCCGCGGCAGAGAGCGAAGAAGAGACGTCGAACGTGGTGCCGAAGGCGGCGTCCCCGTCGCCGACGAACACGAAGAGCGAGCGGGGAGCGCGCGCGAGCTCCGTCGCGACGGCGTGGTCCCACGAGCCCTCGCGGGGCATCGACGCGAGGACGGCGGTGCGGCGCGCGAGGGCGGCCTGCGCGACGACGTCCGCGACGCTGG
>JALHPN010000344.1 GCA_022842465.1 Polyangiaceae bacterium
GCCGCGGCGAGCGGATCGGCCGCCCCGACCGCCGGTGTCGCCGCCAAGGCCCCGCCCGCAACCCCGGCGCGTGCGAAGGTCGACGGCACGAACTTCGCCATCGACGTCTCGACGCCGGGCTGCCGCGCGGACGAGGAGTGCGCCGTCACCCTCCGGCTGACGGCGACGGGCGACTATCACGTGAACAAGGAGTACCCGTACAAGTTCGTCGGTCAGGCTGCGTCCACGCATGCGTTCCTGGGCAAGGACGACCCGAACACCTTCTCGAAGCAGTCGGGCGACTTCCGGGAGGAAGGCGAGAAGGTCGCGACGATGACCGTCCGCCTCAAGCCGAAGTCTTCCGGCGAAGCCAAGGTCTCCGGGACCTACAAGCTGAGCGTCTGCAGCGCCGACAAGTGCCAGATCGACGCGCCGAAGATCGAGCTCGCGATCCCGGTCCTCTGACGACGGATCAGTCGACGCGCTGGGGAAGGGGCGCGTCCACAGGGAGCTCGGCGATCGTCTCCAGCGCCGCCTCTTCCCCGATGTCGTCGGCCCGCGGGATGGCCCCCGTGACGGCCGTGATGACGCGCTCGAGCGTCTCGAAGAAGCGGATCGCGCGGAGCGGCCCGTTCATCCACCCGACCGTGATGCAGTAGTTCCGGTTGTAGGGCGCCGCGTGGTGCACCGCGTGGTGCGCGGGCGAGAGGATGATGCGTGCGCGCTGCAAGAATCGGATCAACGCCGAAGGCTCCGTCTCGTGCGCCCACTTGTGGATCTGGCTCGTCATCGAGACGAACACGATCGCGAACGCGCCGCCCATCGCGAAGAACACCGACGTGAGCGACGACGACGCGTGGAGCCAGAGCAGGCCGAAGGTCGCGCAGATGGTCGAGAGCGCGATGTTGTGGCCGTTCGTCTCGATGAAGTCGTGGCGCGTGATCGCCTTCTGGTCGACGTGGTGGTGGCGGAACGTGCGGATCGCGAGCCGTCCGACCACCGGCGTGTCGACCGATCCCCACGTGTCGAACATCCAGTGGACGAAGCCGGAGATGAAGTCGGCGAAGAGCATCCCCATCAGCGCGGCGAGCGGAGCCCACCAGCCCGACAGGTGGGGCGACTGGAACAGACGGACGACGAGCCAGGTGCCGAGGATCGTCGTCAGGGCGATCCCGCCGAGCTCGTAGAGCCGGTGGCCGGCCGTGTATCCGGCCTCCAGCTCCGACGCGTCGTGTTCGTTCGACCCCTGCCCCTGCGACATGCATCCTCCCGTCACGTCCGCGCGGCCCCGACCCGCGCGACAACCGGCCCCGCCGAAGAATCGGGGTCAACCCTCGCGCGATCAAGCGGTTTCCGTCAGATACGCGTCAGATGTGCGATCGGATCCCGGGGATCTGGAGGGGCGGCCGGTGCGCCTTGCGGCGCAGCTTCTGCACGGCCTCCTGCACCCGCGGCTGGCCGAGGATGCGCCGGAGGAGGCGTCGCTTGACGGGAAGGTCGAGCGCCGAGAGCCCGAGCAGCACGGTCAGGATTCCCTGCCCGGGGAGCACGAGCAGCGCGAGGCCCACGAGGACGAGGAGCGCCCCGACGAGGTTGCGGAGGAGCTTCCAGGGGAGGGAGCGCGGCGGGGGAGGCCGGACGAAGTAGTCGGCGGGCAGGCGGACGAGCAGCCAGGGCACCGCCACGAGGGTGCCGACGAAGAGGACCACGCTCGAGAGCGCGAGCACGCCGGCCACCCAGGGAGGAACCGGGAGATCGTCGAGGAGACCGTGCACGATCGGAAGCGGTGCAACCTGCGCGCCAGTGCCTGCCCCGCACGTCCGTGGTAGACGGGAGACGTGCACGAACGCGAGTCGAAGCCTCCGACCGAGACCCCCGAGTGGCACGTTCGCACCCTCGGTCCGCGGACGTTCCGGTCTCCGCTCGGGCTCTCGACCGTCCTGGGGGACGGCGTGCCCGACTACGTCGACGACCGCACGCGGATCCTCTTCGACGTGGAGCTCCTCGCCGGCATCGCCTTCGATCCTACCCGGGCCTTCGAGAAGGCCGGGCCTCGCGAGTCGCTCTTCTTCGACCCGACCTCGGTGCGCGCCGCGATCGTGACGTCGGGCGGCCTCTGCCCCGGGATCAACGACGTCATCCGGTCGATCGTCCTCCACCTGCACCACAAGTACGGTGTGAAGGACGTCCTCGGCATCCGCTACGGCTTCGAGGGCCTCGATCCTGCGTGCGGTCACGAGCCGATGATCCTCGACCCCGAAGCGGTGCGCCACATCCACACTCGTGGCGGCACGGTGATCGGCACGTCCCGCGGGCGGCGCGAGCCGGCCGTCATGATGGATACCCTCGAGAGGCTCGGGGTGGACATCCTCTTCGCCATCGGCGGCGACGGCACGATGCGCGCGGCCCACGTGATCGCGGAGGAGGCCCTTCGTCGCGGGCGGAAGCTCGCCGTCGTCGGCGTCCCGAAGACGATCGACAACGACGTCGCGTACGTCGACAAGACGTTCGGCTTCGAGACGGCGGTGTCGATGGCCAAGGTCGCCATCGACGCGGCGCACACCGAGGCGCTCTCGGCCCGGAACGGGGTCGGGCTCGTGAAGCTCATGGGGCGCGAGGCTGGCTTCATCGCCGCCCACGCCACGCTCGCGAGCCACGACGTCAACGTGTGCCTCGTCCCCGAGGTCCGCTACGAGCTCGACGGGGAGCACGGGCTCCTCGCCTGGCTCGAGCGAAGGCTCGCCGCGCGCGGGCACGCGGTCATCGTCGCGGCGGAGGGCTGCGGCAAGTTCCTCGTGCCCACCGAGACGCTCGCCGCCCCCCGCGACCCCTCCGGCAACCTTCGCTTCGCCGCCCGTGAGCTCGACATCGGCGCGCACCTCCGCGGTCGCATCGAGCAGCACTTCCGCGACCGCCACCTGCCGCTCACGTTGAAGTACATCGACCCGAGCTACATGATTCGCGGCGTCCCTGCGAACGCGATGGACGCCGTCTTCTGCGACCAGCTCGCGCGCAACGCCGCGCACGCGGCGATGGCCGGAAAGACGGACGTCCTCGTCGGCCGCTGGCATCGCGGCTTCACGCACGTCCCGCTCGCGCTCGCGCTCTCGGCGGTGAAGCGGATCGACCCCGATCGGGAGCTGTGGCTCGCGGTCACGGAGACCACCGGGCAGCCTCGGTTCGTCTCGGCCGTTGAGTCGCGCCCCGACGGGCCCTAGCCTGGTGTCCATGGCGACCGTCGGCGACATCATGAATTCGAAGCTCCTCTATCTCCGGGACGGAGATCGCTGCTCGCTCGCGCGGCGTCACATCCTCGACTTCGGAGTGACGGCGGTGCCCGTGCTCGACGAGACGCATCGCCCCGTCGGCATCGTCTCCCTCCGCGACCTCGAGCGTGACGGCGAGGACGTGAAGCCCACGGGCGACGTCGTCTGCGTGAAGGACACCGACGACGTGACGAGCGCCGCGAAGAAGCTCGCCGAGTCGGACTTCCACCACCTCGTGGTCGTCGACGACAAGGGCGTGGCCGTCGGGATGGTCTCGTCGATGGACTTCCTCCGTGCGCTCGTCGGGATGCCGCCGCGGCATCCGAAGGCGTTCGAGAAGGCCTGAGCAGCGTTGTCGTGCTAAGAGCGCGCTTCCGATGCTCTATTCGCGCGCCCTCATCCCGACCGTCAAGGAAGCTCCCGCCGACGCGGCCAACGCGAGCCACACGCTGCTCGTCCGCGGCGGCTACATCCGCAAGGTCGGAGCGGGGATGTACGATTTCCTTCCGCTCGGCCTCCGTGTGCTCCGCAAGATCGAGGGCATCGTCCGCGAGGAGATGAACCGCGCCGGCGCGCAGGAAATCCTGATGCCGGCCCTCCTCCCGGCCGAGTACTTCAAGGAGACCGGCCGCTGGGACGTCTACGGCGACACGCTCTTCCGCTTGAAGGACCGGAAGGGCGGCGAGTTCCACCTCGGCCCGACGCACGAGGAGATCGTCACGGACATCGCGCGCCGCGAGATCAAGAGCTGGCGCGACATGCCGGCGAACCTCTACCAGATCCAGACGAAGTACCGCGACGAGCCCCGCCCCCGCGGTGGCCTGCTCCGCTGCCGTGAGTTCATCATGAAGGACGCGTACTCCTTCGACGTGAACGAGGACGGCGCGAAGGCGAGCTACGAGCGGATGCGTCAGGCGTACTGCGCGGCGTTCGATCGGATGGGGCTCACCTACCGCCTCGTCGCCGCGGATCCCGGTGCGATCGGCGGCTCGACGAGCGCCGAGTTCCAGGTCCTCGCCGACTCGGG
The DNA here is from genome assembly GCA_022842465.1 of Polyangiaceae bacterium. GTDB lineage: Bacteria > Myxococcota_A > Polyangia > Polyangiales > Polyangiaceae > Labilithrix. The sequence continues at coordinate 4,273 of JALHPN010000344.1, forward strand.
CGAGGACGCCATCGTCGCCTGCGACACGTGCGACTACGCCGCGAACGTCGAGATCGCGACCGTGAAGGCGCCGGAGGCGAGCGCGTCGGCTGTCTCGCCGAGTGATCGCGTGAAGGTCCACACCCCGAAGGTGGGCAGCATCGAGGACGTGAGCGCGTTCCTGAAGCTCCCGAAGGAGCAGTTCCTGAAGTCGCTCGTCTACGTCGCGGGGACCGAGACGGTCCTCGCCGTCGTTCGCGGCGATCACGACGTGAACGAGATCCGCCTCGCCCGCGCCCTCGGCGTCGACGAGGTCCACATGGCCGCCGACGCGGACGTGGAGAAGGCGACTGGCGCGAAGGTGGGCTTTGCGGGCCCCGTCGGCTTCGAGGGCAAGGTCGTCGTCGACCGCGCGGCGGCGTCGGTCGTGAACGCGGCGACGGGCGCGAACGAGACCGACCAGCACTTCACCGGCGTGAACCGCGGTCGCGACTGGGACGGCGAGGTGAGAGACATCCGCCTCGCGACAAACGGCGACCCGTGCCCCAGCTGCGCGAACGGGAAGCTCAAGACGTACAAGGGGATCGAGGGCGGCCACATCTTCATCCTCGGCACGCGGTACTCCGCCCAGATGGGCGCGGTCTACTCGGACGAGAAGCAGGAGAAGCACCCGATCGTGATGGGCTGCTACGGCATCGGCATCTCGCGCCTCGTCGCGACCGCCATCGAGCAGAACCACGACAAGGACGGCATCAAGTGGCCGGCGAGCATCGCGCCCTACCAGGTGCACCTCGTCACCGTGGGCGCGGACGAGCCCGTCTCGGCGGCGGCGAAGAAGCTCTACGACGACCTCTGGGCCGCGGGCGTGGAGGTCCTCTGGGACGACCGCGACGAGCGTCCGGGGGTGAAGTTCAAGGACGCCGACCTCCTCGGGATCCCCTGGCGTGTCACGGTGGGCGCGAAGGCGCTGGCGACCGGAAACGTCGAGGTGAAGCCGCGCACGGAGGCGGATCCGAAGAAGGCCGAGCTCGTGCCGGCCCTCGGCGCCGCGCGGGTGCTCGCCGAGCGCGTGAAGGCCGCGCTCGCGACGAAGGGCTGAGCGAGACCCGCCGCGCGCGGCTCACTTCGCCGGGCGCGTGACCACGTGACACGCGGAGCACGTCTCGAGGAGCGACGCGTAGAGCTGGCCGCGATCGGCCGCCGTCTTCTTCGACGGCGCTTCGGCGACGAGCGCCTTGAAGCGCGCCGCAGCGCTCCGGCCGTGCACGTCGCCTCGATTGACGACCTCCTTCGGGAACGGATCACCCGACAGCGCCTCGGCGCCGGCCTTCCAGCTCGCGTCGGAGGGGATCACGATGCCGTCCCAGAGGCGCGCTGTCGCCCAGACGTGTCGCTGCATCCGGCCCGCGACGCTGCCGTCCGTGGCGGGCGGCGCGTCGACCTTCGCGCTCGGGCCGCCGGCGGCCTTGTGACAGGCGCCGCAGGCGATGCCGATGTCCGCCAGGGCCGCCGCCACCGCGGGGACGTCGGAGCTGCGCTGGATCCGCCGCGCGGCGTACTGGAGCACGTCGATGGACGATTGCCAGGCGGGCTCGATCCGACCGAGACCTTCCATCTTCGCGAGCGCCTCCGCCGGGGGGACCGCGTCGCCGATCGCCCCGTCGCGGACGGCCTTCTGGATGAGCGCGGCTTCGCGGAAGTGCGAGCGCATGAGGCGCTCTCTCGGCGTCCCCGACGTGTCGGCGGGCTCGGCCGTCGCCGCCACGCGGGCCGGCGCGCGCTCGGGCGCCGGCGCGGCCG
>JALHPN010000345.1 GCA_022842465.1 Polyangiaceae bacterium
GGGCACGAGCCCGCCGGCGCCCGGCCCGCCGACCCCCACTCCGGCGCCGACGACCCCCGCGCCGACCGAGCCGGCCTTGCCGCGCGGCCTGACGTGCCTGGCGAAGCACTACGTCGGACAGCCGGAGAACGCGGCCGGCGGGACGTACGCGATGAGGCTCCCCGACGGCGTGACGCTGCCGTGGGACGACGGGCAGACGAAGACGTTCGAGCAGAAGCTCGAGTCCCCCGACCTCGAGGACACGCTCTCGATGCCGTACGTCCCCGGGCCCATCGTCCCGGTGAACACGCTGAACGACGACCCGGGGCGGATCCGGAACGACGTCCTCTTCAAGGCGACGTTCGGCAGCACGTCCGCGGCGGTCGAGAGCAAGCTCGTCACCGTCGACTTCGTCGGTCAGAACGTGAAGTTCCACGCGAAGGCCGCGCCCGCGCTCGCGGCCGTCTCCGCGCGCCTGAAGCAGGCGATCGCTTCGTCGAGCGCCCTCGCGCAGTACGTCACGGGCCCGCTCGGCGGGGCGTTCGAGTGGCGACCGATCGCGAACACGACGCGGATGAGCGCACACTCCTACGGCATCGCCATCGACATCGTCGTGTCCAAGAGCAGCTACTGGGAGTGGGAGAAGCAGGGCGCCACCTTCACGTGGAAGAACAAGATCCCACAGGCGATCGTCGACGCGTTCGAGGCCGAGGGCTTCGCGTGGGGCGGCCGCTGGTACCACTACGACACGATGCACTTCGAGTACCGCCCCGAGCTCTTCGACTCTGCCTGCCGGTGATGTGGTGAGCGAGCGGCGAGTCCTCCTCCTCGGCGCGACGGGCCTCGTCGGCGCACGTGCGCTCCACCATCTCCTCGCGCGAGACGAGGTCGCCGCCGTCACCGTGCTCGCGCGTCGCGCGACGGGCCACACCCATCCGCGCCTCCGCGAGCTCGTCGTCGATCTCGAGGGGAACCTCGGCGACCTCGGTCGACCGACGCACGTCCTCTGCGCGCTCGGGACGACGATGAAGAAGGCGGGCTCCGAGGAGGCCTTTCGCAAGGTCGACCACGACATCCCGCTCCGCGTCGCGCGCCTCGCCCGGGACGCCGGAGCCGAGGCGTACGCCCTCGTGTCGAGCGTCGGCGCGGACGCGCGCTCCGGGAGCTTCTACCTCAGGACGAAGGGCGAGCTCGAAGAGTCGCTCCGCGGGCTCGGCTTCCGTGCCCTCGATCTGCTCCGGCCCAGCGTTCTCGCCGGAGATCGCGCCGAGGAGCGTCTGGGAGAGCGCATCGGCATCGCGGTGGCGAAGGCGGCGGCGGGCCTCATGGTCGGCGGCCTCCGGCGCTACCGCGCGATCGACGCCGACATCGTCGCCCGTGCGCTGGTGCGGACGGCCGCGAAACCGAGCGGCCCCCGCGACGAGGCCGTCCGTGTGCTGGAGCACGACGCGATCGTGGCTCTCGCTCGTGAGCTCGTCTGAGGTAGAAAGAAAGAATGTCCGTCGCTGCGCGCATTGCGAGCCTCGTCACCCCGTCCACTGCCGCGCTGCCCGAAGACGAGCGCGCCGCCGTGATCGAGATCGCTTACCTCGCGGTCTCCGCCGACCGTCGCATCCAGCCCTCGGAGGAGGAGGCCCTCCTGGCGTTCGCGCGTGCGCTCGATCCGAAGCACGGGAAGGGCCGCGTCGACGTGCTGCTCGCGGGCGGCTTCGACACGAACCGTCAGTCGTCCGATGCGCAGCTCCTCGACGTCGCGGCACGCCTGAAGACCGACGACGCGAAGCAGCTCGCGTACAAGGCGGCCTACGCCGTGGCCCAGGCGGACCTCGCGGCCGCGGACGAGGAGTTCGAGTTCGACCTCCAGCTCATCGATGCGCTCGGGCTCAGCCAGGACGCTGCGGACGAGCTCGCGGGCGAGGTGGTAGCGGCGCTCCTCCCCGGTTGAGGCACACGCGCCACGAGCGCGAGCGTGACATTCCCCGAACAACGGCCGGTTGCCTCGGGCATCCGGGCTCGGATCCGCGATGCCCGGTCCGAGGCCGGCCATCGGCCCGGCCCTTGCGAGTGCTCTCTCCTACAAGCCGCGCGGATGTCCCGCGCTCTTTCCAGGAGCACAAGCAATGTCGATTCTCATGTTCATCGTCCTCGGTCTCGTCGCCGGTCTTCTCGCTCGCGCCATCATGCCGGGAAAGCAGTCGATGGGGCTCGTGGCGACGGCGCTCCTCGGCATGGCCGGCTCGTTCGTCGGCGGCCTCGTGGCGAGCCTGATCTCGGGTCAGCCGCTCCTCTCGTTCCACAGCTCGGGGATCATCGGCAGCGTGCTGGGCGCGCTCGCCGTGATGTTCCTCGTCGGTTTCGCGGGCCGCCGCGGCGCGACGCGCAGCTACGTGTGACGCGCGCTCGCCGCGCCCACGATGCTGTCGCGCTTTCTTGTCTTCAGGGCGAGCGGCTCGCGCGCAGCGGTCTCACGCGCGAGCTCTCTTCCGGACGAGCCACGCACGTTCGCCCCAGGGGCACAGGAACGTGTGCGGCTTCGTGAGGACCCAGAGCGTCGGGACGGGTGAGGGGGCCTCCGGCGCCTTCCCCTCGCCGTCGGTGAAGTAGACGACGCCATCCACCCGATGGGCGCCGAGGAACGACGGGTCGAACACGGGCCTCAGATCGGTGCCGCCGCGTCCCGTCACGCTCTCGATGCGCCCGGCGAACGGGTAGACCTTCGTGATCTCCACGTCGCATTCGGCGATCACGAGGTCCGCGCGAGCAGACAGCTCCGTCAGCTGACGCGCGATCTCCTCCAGCTCGGCCTTCGTCATGCTGAGCGACGTGTCGATCGCCACGAGGAGCTTCGGCTCGTAGCTCGGGCGCGGGGCCCAGGTCCGGCCCGGGACCTCGTAGATGCGTCCGGGAAAGCGACGATTCGGTCGTGACCACGTGTGGACCGGCGCGCGTTGACGCGCGACGAACATACGGAGCGCCTGCTTCCAGTCGACGAACGCCTCCGGCGTCAGCGTCTGACCGGTGAGCTCCTCGACGAGGCGCCCAGGCGTCTCGCCGGCGAGGAGCCATCGCTTCGCGCCCTTCTCCTCCTCGGGCATCTGGGGCGCGTCCGAGAGGGCGCGCGCCACGAGGAGCGCGTTCTGCGCGAGGCCACCCGGCTTCCGGTCGCCCTGGCGCAGGTGCCGGTGATCGTCGAGAGGCTGCGTCGCGGCGCCCGTTCCACCAGGCCCAGGCATTGGGCGCGGCCGCCCGCCCGTCCGTCGGACGTGCTCGACGAGCGCTTCGTACTTCTCCATCGTGCTCTGCCCGCCGCGCACGCCGCACGCCGCGTAGGCGCGCCATGTGATGGGGTCCGGGAGCGGCTCCTCGATGTGCTCGTTCGCGCTCATCTCGACCGCGAGATCCATGAGCTCGGGCTCGGAGACCTCGGCGAACTTCGGGTGCGTGAGGTGTCCGAGCACGACGTGGTGCACCTCGTGGAGGAGGACGCCGCGGAGGTACTGCGGCTCGGCGACGAACGACTCGACGTTCACGTGGAGATAGAACCGACCGTCGTGGAGAGACACGGCCATCCGCGAGACGGACGGGTCGGCGACGGGGAGGAGCTTCGCGAGGACCGCGACGTAATACGGGTAGGCCGCGAGGAAGCTCGGGTCGCGGACGAAGCTCTCGAGCCAGGCCGCGAGGTCGCTCACGCCCCGGGCCTCACGGGCGTGATGCCGACGCGGCGCAACGTCTCGACGAGCGGCATCGCATGCTTCTCCCGGAGTTGCACGAGCACATGGCCGAGCGACGTGCGCGCCACGTTGCTGCGCTTCAGCTCCGGGAGGCGCGACGGCTGCTCGACGTAGGCCCGGAGCCCGGTGATCGCGAGCGCGACGCGATGGTGGAGGAGCGCGTCGTTCTTCCACGCCGTGAGCCTCCGCTCGGCCTGGCTGCCGGGGAACGACTGGAGCAGCTCCGGCGGCGTCACGTCCACGAGCGACGCCGCGGTGGCGTTCCCGCCGAGCGCCTCCTGGAGCTCTTCCCGCAGATCGCCGGGGAGGTCCGAGAGCAGGGCCTCGAACGAGGCGAGCGTGAGCTCCCCTCGCGCGGCGAGGACGCCCGCTTCGGGCCCCGCGAGGAGCGGGACGAGGCGCTTCACGAGCTCGTCGAGGCGGTCGGTCTGCCCCTTGTCCTTGTAGCCGGTGATCGCGCGCGCGAGCGCGGTGCCCGGTGCATAGGACGCGAGCACCGCGCGGACGTCGAAGTCGAGGCGGGCTCCCCACGCGTCCTTCGACGCGAGGAGCGCCTCGACCCACGCCGCGGGGAGGTAGCCGCCGAGCGCGTCCCGGACGAGCGTGCCGTCGGCGAGCTCGCCCGCCGTTAGCGACGCGAGCACGTCGGAGACGTACGACCACGTGCGAGGGGGCACGTCGTCGAGGATCCTCTCGTGCGCCTGCGCGAGCGCGATGACGCCGGGATGGAGGTTCGACGTCTGCGCCCAGGCGAGCCACGACGCGCGATCGGCGCGGACCTGCACCTGGAGGAAGCGCGCGCGGAGCGCCTTGTCGAGCGACGTGACCTGGTATTCGCTCGTCTGCGGGTTGACCGTCGCGAAGCAGACCCAGCCTTCGGGCAGCACGTACTCGTGGAGGCGGCGCGCGGAGAGGAGCTGGAGGGCGGGCTGCTGGATGTAGCGCTCGGCGCGGTTGAGCTCCTCGAGGAGGAGGAGGCCCTTGCCGTCCTCGGGCAGCACGCTCGGGAGCGCGTAGTGAGTCCGGCCGTCCTTGACGACCGGGAGCCCGACCAGATCGGGCGGCTCGAGCAGGCTGAGATCGAGGATTCGCGTCTCGATGCCCAGCGACTTCGCGACGGCGCGGACGATCTCGCTCTTGCCGATCCCGGTCGGGCCTTCGAGGAGCACGGCGCGCTTCGCCCGGTAGGCGACCTCGAGGACGCGCTCGAGGCGGGGGCCCACGGGGATCGCGGGCGGACGAGCTTCGGTGAGCGGCGAGGGCTTCGGGGCGGCCACGGTGTCCTCCCTTAGGGCACAGCGCCTGTTTCGGCCACAGGACTTGCCACGGCCCCCTCGATCGTGGTCGTTATCGGGGCATGGTCGTCCGCCCGCTGCTCGTCCTCCTCGGCGCCCTCGTCGCCACCGCGGCCGCCGCTGGCGCCGTGGCCGCGTGCTCGTCGGACGTCACGCCCGCCCCGACCTCCGCAGAGCCGCGGCTCTGCGAGCCCGGCGTCGCCGTGATCCCGTGCGATGCGGGCGCGCCGGGTGCACCGTTGTCCTGCCTCGGGGACCCCAGGGCGACGGACGACGTGCGAAGTCTCCCGACCGACAAGAGCTACGGCGTCGGCTGCAGGATGTACTTCCCGCAGCGCGACTGCACGCCGATCTCCAACTGCTACTGCCGCGAGGACGACGGCGACGCCGGCACCGCCCGCTGGATCTGCGAGCGCTGAATCACTTCGTCTCGACGGTGTGGCAGCCGGCGCACCCGAAGCCCTGGTGGGTCTGCTCGTCGTAAGGCTTCTGGCCCATGGCGCTGGCCATCGCGGGGGTGACCTTCTCGGCCATCCACTTCGCCATCTGCGGCTTGTCTGCGAAGGCCGTGAGCTTCCCGTCCTTCATCGTCAGCTTCGGCAGGTACTCCTTCGGCTCCTTGTACTGGGGGCCGTGGCACGTCTTGCAGCCGAAAGCCGCGTACTTCTTCGCGTCGCCCGCCTGGAAGACGGTCTTCATGGGAGGCACGACGTGGGCCTTCATGAAGGCGACCTTCTGATCCTTCGTCGCGTCGTCCCGCCAGGCCGGGCCGGTCGGTGCGGGAGCGGCCGCGCTGGAGGCTGCGGCAGCGGGGGCGGGGGCCTCGACGGCACCCGCGTCGGCCTCCGGCGCCGAGGCGACGACATGCAGCTCGTCGATCAGGATGCCGGAGGGCTTGGAGCCGGTGACGATCTTCGGGTCGAAGGACTTCACCTCCAGGGTCGCCCCGGTGCGCTTGTGCGTGATGCGCTTCAGGTGGCTCTGGAT
>JALHPN010000346.1 GCA_022842465.1 Polyangiaceae bacterium
CTGGCGGACGCGACCGTCGAGCGCGAGGAGGCCCGCGCCGCCGCCGCCGAGCAGGAGCTGGACGGGGCCGAGGAGCACGCCCGGCGAGATCGCGGCCGCCGCGAACACCGCCGCGATGGCGGCGTCGACCGCGCTCCCCTTCCGGAGCACCTCCTCGGCCGCGGCGTCGATGTCGGGCGACGGGCAGGCGACGGCGCGCTGCTTCCGCATCACTCGTCGTCCTCGCCCGGGATGACCGCGGCGCCGCGCGGCCGAAGCAGACGGCTCTGGCCGCCCTTCGTCCCGCCGCCCTGACGGACGAGCCCACGGAGCGTCTTCGCCTCCTTGAGGGCGCCCGTCGTCTCGAAGACGACGTAGGCGTCGCGGCGCTCGCCGAGGTTCGCCGCGATCCGCGCGAGCGCGGCCGTGCTGTACGCGCGCGTGCCGCCGAGGGCGCGGAGCCGACCGTAGGCGACGGGCCCATCGGGCACCTCGTCCCGCGACGGATCGACGGCGAGGACGATGCCCCACGCCTTCGCCTGCTCGGCGGCGTCCTCCAGCTCCCAGAGCCCGGCCGGCTCCCAGACCACCGTGCTCGCGTCCCGAGGGAGCTGGTCGAGCACCTTCGCGAGGCGGTCGCGCCAGAGCTTCGAAGGCGTCACGTCGGCGGGGGTCGCGACGACGAGCACGCGCGCCTCGAGCGCCGTCGCGCTCGCCTTCATCGCCTCGAGCTCGGCCTCGAAGGCCGGGCTCGGCTTGAGCTTGCCCACGCTCGGGCCGGCGACGACGCCGAACTCGAACGCCGGCGAGACGCCCTTCCGCCAGCGCCGGAGCGTCGCGGCGTTGGGAGCGCGCTTCATGTCGGACGCCGCGACGCCTCGGACCTCGAGGAAGTCGAAGCGCTTCGCGTACGCCGCGATGTCACCCCGGAGGTCTTTCGCGCCGACGTGCAGCCGTGTCGCCATGCGGCGACCTTTACGACGACGGACGCCGAGATGGAAGCGCGGTGCGGGGAGAAGAGCCCGCCAGCTCAGCGAGCCGGTCGGATGCGGTAGACGAGGCTGTTCGTGTCGTCGGCGACGAAGAGGCTCCCGTCACGCCCGACGGCGATGCCGGTAGGTCGGCCGTAGCGCTCGGTGCCATCGGCCGACTCGAAGCCGGATACGACCTCCTGCCACTGCTTCGACGGGTCGGCCCAGTCCACCGGGACCTCGGGGGTGTCGCCGTTCATGCGCACGAACGCGACGCGTGGCGGACTGTAGAACCTGCCCTCGAACTGATGCCACGCGCCGCGGGCGACGAGGAAGACGCCGCCCTTGTAGGTATCCGGGAGCGCGTTCGCGCCCGCCTGGGCCTTCGGGTAGAACACGGCGCCCACGAGCGTCGAGTACGCCGGGAGCACGACGCGCGGGACGACGACCTGCGAGCAGTCGACGCCGCCCGTGTACGCCTTCCGGTTCTCCTCGCAGTAGGGCCATCCGTAGTCGGCGACCGGGGGATGCGCCGTGATCGCGTCGAAGAACTCGTACGGGTGGCCCTCGGGGAGCCCGTCCTGCCCGGCGACGCCGGCCCAGAGCGTCTTCGTCTCGGGGTGGGTCGTGAGCGCGATCGGATTGCGGATCCGCTTCGCGTACGTCGTCATGCCCGAGCCGTCGAGCCCCATGCGCTGGACGGTGGCGCGCGTCGGATCCGTCTCGTCGCAGGCGTTGCAGGTCGAGCCCACGCTCGCGTAGAGGTACCCGCCGGCGACGGCGACGGAGGTCGTCGTGTGACCGCCCTTCCCCTCCGGCCTCACGCGCGCGATCGGCTCTCGTGGCTCCACGCGGGTGGTCGCGTCGGTGTACGGGAAGCGGTGGATCTCGGTCTGTCCCGCGATGTAGACGGCGCACGTCGGCTCGTGGAACGTGACGCCGTGGACGGGCGCGTCCTCGAGGGTCGCGAAGATCGTCGCCGTTCCTGCCTTCGGCGCGTCGGCATGCGGCACGAGATAGACGTCGCTCCCGTTCGTCCCGACGAGCAGATCGCCGTTCGCGAGCGCCGCGATGTGGCGAGCCGACGGGACGCGCGCGATCGCCTCGAGCGTGAGCCCGGCGGCCGGCCGGAGCTCGGCGGGGAACGTGATGGCCTCCGCCTCGTCCGGCGCAGTCGACCGCGTCACGCCGGTGCAGACGCGGCCGCCGTTGTCGAACGGCGGATCGGGCTCGGGGGTCGCGGTGGGGGTTGCCGTGGGACCCGGCGCCGGGGTCCCGCTGCTCGCGCCCGAGCTCGCGCCGGAGCCGCTCTCGCCCGAAGACTTGCACGATGCGACGAACGCCGCGCCGGCGAGCAAGCCGCACCCCACGAGCGTCAAGGCACGCATGACCCAACCATGACGCCAGGAGCGGCTCTCCGCCACCACGGAAACGACGCCCGCGCCGACCGCGTAGCAGCCGACGTCGTGCCACGCGAAGGTCGTCCCGAGGACGAAGCGGAGCAGACGCGGCGCATGTGCGGGGAGGCCCGTGAGCTGGAAGACCTCGATCGCGAGGCACGCCGCGAACGCGAGCGCTCCGGTGCGGAGAGCGGGCGCCCGCGGACGGAGCCCGGCGAAGAGGGCCGTCATCGCGACCGCGTAGAGGACGTCGCCGAGGCTCTTGTCCCAGAGGGCGACGCCCAGCGGCAGCTTCCGCGAGGCGATCCCGATCGCGACCGAGAACGCGAGCAGCGAGAGCGCCGCGGCGCGGGTCACACGCGGAGGAGCCCGGGCTTCTTCGCGAGGAGGTGGTCGAGCCACGCGTTCGCGACCTTCTCCTGCAGCGAGTTCGCCCGCAGTCGCTCGGCGAGGTGCGCGAAGTCGACCATGTCGAGCTCCTGATCCTGGTTGAAGCAGGAGAACACCACCGTCTCCTTCCCCGTGTGCGGATCGCGGTGCTTCTGGAGGCACTGCGCGCAGACCTCCTTCATCATGCACTGCATCGGCGAGTTGATGCTGCCGATCGCGAGGTGCTTCGGGTTCAGGAGCGGCGCGAGCACGCCGTGGCGCGCGTCCTTCACCGCCGCCATCATGCGGTCGGAGCCGATGGCGATGATGCGGTTCACGGTCGACAGCTTCGTGTGCGGAAGCGCGGGGCCACCGAGCTCCCCCTTCCCGTACGCGACGATCGCCTGGACGATGTTGCCGCGGTAGTGCGCGTCCTGTGCGCGCCGCGGCGCGATCTCGACGCCGGTGTCGGTGCACCAGATGACCTGGTCGGTGTACCGCTCGATGTCGTCCTGCTTGAAGAGGTCTTCGCCCTTCTTGTAGCCGGCGAAGTAGAGGACGTGGGCGCCGAGCGCCTTGAAGGCGCGCGCGATCGAGAAGAGGACCGCGTTGCCGAGGCCGCCGCCCGCGAGGAGCACCGTCTCCGCCGCCGCGATCTCGGTCGGCGTCCCGGTCGGGCCCATGAGGACGATCGGCTCGCCAGGCTGGAGCGCCGCGCAGAGCCGCGACGAGCTCCCCATCTCGAGCACGATAGTGCCGAGGAGGCCCTTCTCCTCGTCGATCCACGCGCCCGTGAGGGCGAGGCCCTCCATCGCGAGCCGCGTCCCACTGACCTCGGGCGCCAGCGACTCGAAGTTCTGGAGCCGGTAGAACTGGCCCGGCTTGAACTTCCGCGCCGCGAGCGGCGCACGGACGACGACCTCGACGATCGTCTTCGTCAAGCGGTTCACCTCCACGACCTTCGCGAGGAGCTGATCGTCGAGCCGCTCGAAGAACGCGACGCCGTGTCGATCGCGCGACGGCTGATCGGCCGGGTCGAGCGTCGCCGACTCCGGGAAGAGCGCCGCCACGTGCTTGAAGCCGTGCTTCGCGCTCGCCATCGCCTTCACGACGCTGCCCGCGTAGTGCGGGTGGTTGTCGCCGTAGAACGACACCGTCCGCCGGCCGTGCGCGTAGCTCGTGAAGAACGCCTCGTCCGTGCCGCGCTCGACCTTCGTGAGAACGACGCGGTCACCCTCTACGGTCGCGGTGTGCGCCTGGAAGTACTGCTTGCGCGCGTCGAGCGCGAAGGTGCCCTCGTACTCCTTCTCGTACATCGTGTTGGGGCTCGTGCCGGCCGCGACGCAGACCGTCCGCGCCGGGAGCTCCACCTCGGTGCCGTCGGCGCGCTTGAACTTCAGGGCCGTCACCGCCCCGCGCCCGTCGAGGACGGCCTCGGTCGGCGAGAGGTTCTCGACGTAGCGAACGCCCTCCTCGAGGCTCTTCTGGACCTCCTCGTGGTTCAGGCGGTACGCGGGCGACTCGAGCACCGAGCGTCGGTAGACGAGCGAGACGCCGCCCCACGCGTCGAGGAGCGCGCCGATGCGCGGCTCGCGGAGCTCGGCATGGGCCTTCTCCCTCTCCTCGGCGATCGCGCGGGCGTGCGCGAGCTGCGCGACGACGCGCTCCCACTCCTCGTCGTCGAACATCGCCCGGACGGCCGCCTCGCCCTTTTCGCGCACGAGCAGGTCGATCCGCTCGCGGAGCTTCTCGACCTGCACCGGGTAGTACGCGAGGAGCTCGGTCGCCGTGTCGATCGCGGTGAGGCCGCCGCCGATGACGATCGCGGGCAGCTCGATCTGGAGGTTCGCGACGGAGCTCTTCTTGTAGGCACCCGAGAGCTGGAGGGCCATGAGGAAGTCGCTCGCCTTGCGGATGCCGCGGGCGAGGTTGTTCTTCATGTCGATGATGGTCGGCTTGCCGGCGCCGGCGGCGAGCGCGACGTGGTCGAAGCCGAGCGCCCACGCGTCCTCGAGCGTGAGGGTGCCGCCGAAGCGGACGCCGCCGTAGACGCGGAGGAGCGGGCTCCGCGCGAGGGTGACGTAGAGGAGCGTGAGGAAGTTCTTGTCCCAGCGGACGGTGATGCCGTACTCGCTGACGCCGCCGAACCCGAGGAGGATGCGCTCGTCGAGATCCTCGTAGAGGACGCTGAAATCCTTCACCGGGAGGGGCGGCGTGCCCGCGGCGTGGTCCCCGGTGAGCTCGACGGGGAGCGGCTCGATCTTGAGGCCGTCGACCGCCGCCACCGCGAAGCCTTCGCGGGTCAGGTGGTGGACGAGCGTGTAGCCCGCCGGCCCGAGGCCGACGACCATGACGTTCCGGCCGTTGTACGGGAGCGGATGGGGACGGCGCACGTCGAGCGGGTTCCACCGCGTGAGGAACCCGTAGATCTCGAGGCCCCACGGGAGGGAGAGGACCTCGGTGAGCACGCGCGTCTCGATCTGCGGGATGTTGACCGGCTCCTGCTTCTGGAAGACGCAGGCCTTCATGCAGTCGTTGCAGATGCGGTGCCCGGTGCCGGGGCACATCGGGTTGTCGACCGTCACGAGCGCGAGAGCGCCGAGGGCGTCGCCGTCGCGACGCATGACGTGCATTTCGCTGATCTTCTCGTCGAGCGGGCAGCCGTTCAAGACGACGCCGAGCGGGTTCTTCTTGATCTCCTTCGTCTTGGGATCACGGAGACCCTTGCTGCACGAGTCCTTGTCGCGCTCGTGGCAGTAGAGGCAGTAGTCGATCTCCTGCTCGACGGTGCGCGCGTCGCCGCGCGGATCCGTGAGGGCGAAGCCTGCGCGCTCGCGGCGCTCGTGCTCGGGGCCGACGAAGAGCTCGGGCATCTTCGGCTCGGGCCGGCGGAGCTCGACGAGGTGCTGGTAGTCGAGCGACTTCGGGACGTGGAGCGACGGCCAGCGATGAGCCGGGTCGTGGTGGTCCCTCTTCCGTGCGGCGAGCCACGCTTCGCACGCGTCGAGCGCGAAGGCGACGACGCGCTGGTTTTCTGCGTCCGTCGGGGCGCCGCCTTCGGCGACCGCGCAGGCGGCGGCGCTGATCGCGCGGGTCGCCTCCCCCGCGGCGAGGGCCGCGCGCACGTCGGCGGCGCGCCTCCGGA
>JALHPN010000347.1 GCA_022842465.1 Polyangiaceae bacterium
CCGCGCGCCGCCGCACCGAGGTGGTCCGCCTCGCGCACCGGCCGGTCGAGGCCGACGGAGAGCGAGACGACCAGCAGAGCGAGGTGCTCGAGCAGCGCTCGTACCTCGCCCGCGTCGAAGCGGTCCTCGTCGAAGGCGAGGCGGAGCTCGAGCTCTTCGCCCGGCGCCGCGACGAGCGTGAGCGGATAGCTCGTCTGCTCCGCGCCGGACACGGCCGTGATCACGGTGGCCGACGCGCCGGCGCCGGAAGCCGACGCCGGCGCCGGGAAGTTCTCGAACACGACGATGCTCTCGAAGAGCGGTTCGCCACGAGGCACGCGCGACAGCCGCGCCACCTCGGGGAGCGAGGCGTGCTCGCGCTCGCGCATGGCGAGCGCGGCGCTCTGAACGCGCTCGAGCCATGCGCCCGCCGCCTCGTCCGGCGTCCGCTGGACCACGAGCGGGAGCGTGTTGACGAAGAGGCCCACGATCGGCCCGCCGAACGCGAGCGCGGCGGGCCGGCCCGCCACCGTCACCCCGACGAGCACGTCGTCCGTGCCGACGAGTCGTCCGAGGAGCTCCGCCCACGCCGCCGTCACGAGCGTGCTCGCCGTGATCGAGGAGGCTCGGAGCGCGGCGACGAGGGCCCTCGTGTCCTCGCGCGAGACGCGACGCACGAGCTCGCGCGTGCGCCTCACGGCGCGTCCCTTCGGCACGCCGATCGGGAGCGGCGTCGCGTGATCGATCCGGGCGAGGGCGCTCGTCCAGTACGCGTCGTCGCCCGAGCGGTCCACGCGCGCGAGCCAGTCGACGTAGTCCCGGTAGGGCCGGGCAGGCGCGAGCGGGGCGTCCGAGCGCGCGACATGGAGCACTTCGTCGAGGACCGTCACGACCGACCAGCCGTCGAGGACGAGGTGATGGTGCGTCCAGACGAGCTCGTGCTCGTCGTCGCCGAGCCGCACCAGCACGAGCCGGAAGAGCGGGGCCTCGCGGAGATCGAAGCCGCGTGACCGCTCCGCCGCGGCGAGGGCGTCGAGGGATGCGGCGTCCGTCGCCCGCTCGACGCGCAACGGCAGCGCGACCGCCTCGTGGACCATCTGCTCCGCACGGACGCGACCTTCCCACGACACGGAGGTGCGCAGCGCCGTGTGACGCTCCATCACGTGCCGCCACGCGGCCTCGAAGCGAGGGACGTCGATCGGGCCGCGGATTCGGCACCGGAGCTGCGAGACGTAGACGGCGCTCGCGGGGTCGTAGAGTGCGTGGAAGAGCATCCCCTCCTGGACGGGCGTGAGCGGGTGGCGATCGCCCGCGCCGCGCGCGGAGCCCACCTCCTCGGAGCGCGACGGGGACGCGTGGGCCGCCAGCGCCGCGAGCGTCTGGTGCTCGAAGAGGAGCTTCGGGGTGACGGCGAGGCCGTCCCGCGCGGCCGCGGCGACGATCTGGAGGCTCGCGATCGAGTCCCCGCCGAGGGCGAAGAAGTTGTCGCGCGGGCCGACGTGCGCGACGCCGAGCACCTGGCGCCAGATCCGCGCGAGCACGCGCTCGGCCTCGGTCCTCGGCTCCTCGCCCGAGGCGCCCCCCTCGTCCTCCTGGATCGGCGCCTGACGGAGCGCTGCGCGATCCGTCTTCCCCGCGCTCGTCTTCGGGAGCGTCTCGCACACGATGACGCGCGCCGGCACCATGTACGGAGGGACGCGCGCCGCGAGGTGCGAGCCGGCGTCGAACGACGGGTCGTCCGCGACGACGAACGCGACGAGCACGTCGCGCGCTCCCAGCGCGCGGACGACGACGGCCGCGTCCACGACCGCGGGGTGCGTGAGGAGCGCGGCCTCGACCTCGCCCGGCTCCACGCGGAAGCCGCGCACCTTCACCTGATCGTCGGCGCGGCCGGCGAAGACGAGGACGCCGTCGCCTCGAAGTCGGACGCGGTCCCCCGTCAGGAAGACGCGGCCGCCGGGCTCGTCCGCGAAGCGGGACGTCTCGGAGGGGTCCTCGGCGGCGCGGCCGACATAGCCTCGCGCGACGCCGACGCCGCCGATCGCGAGGAGCCCGAACGCTCCGCGTGGCGCGACCTCGCCGTGCGGTCCGCGGACCTCCACCGTGACGCCGTCCATCGCCTGCCCGATCGGCACGACGTCCCGATCGGCCGACGTGACGCGGTGGATCGTCGCGCAGACCGTGGCCTCGGTCGGTCCGTAGGCGTTGAGCACGAGGCGGCCGGCGTCGAGCCACGGGCGGACGGCGAGCGGATCGCACGCCTCGCCGGCGCTGACGACGACGCGGAGCTCGGGGACGAGCTCTGGCGACAGCTCGCGGAGGAGGCTCGGCGGCGCGGTGAGGCACGTGATCCGCCGGCGCGCGAGCAGCCGCTCGAGCGCGTCGCCCTCGGCCCACGCGGCGCCGTCCCCGAGATCGAGCGACGCGCCGGAGGTGAGCGCGGTCATGATCTCGGAGACCGACGCGTCGAACCCGAACGACGCGAAGTGGAGGACGACGTCGTCCGGACCGAGCATGAAGGCCGCCCGCTGCGCTCGCGCGAGGTTCGCGACCCCGAGATGCGTGACGGAGACCCCCTTCGGGCGCCCGGTCGATCCCGACGTGAAGAGCACGTACGCCTCCGCGACGTCGGCAAGGTAGGGCGGCGTCCCCGGGCAGCGCCCGATCGCCGCGGCCTCGGCCTCGAGGGCGACGACGCGCGTGAGCGACGACGGGAGCGCCTCCTCGCCCGACGCGTCCGCGATCGCGACGTCCACGGCTGCGTCCTCGAGCATCGCGCCGATCCGCGCGAGCGGATTCGCGAGGTCGACCGGGACGTAGGCGGCGCCCGCCTTCCACGCGGCGAGGACGGCGATGATGCGCGCGGGCGTGCGCTCCGTCGCGATCGCGACACGTGCTCCGACACGCACGCCGCTCGCGCGGAGGTGATGGGCGAGCCGGTTCGCCGCGCGATCGAGCTCGGCGTAGGTCACCCGCGCGTCCCCATGACGGAGCGCGACGCGCTCGGGGTGCGACGCGGCGAGCTCGGCGAACGTGACGTGGACCGGAGAGCTGGACGTGCGGTCGTCGCGGTCCTCCACGCGCGCCGGCACGTCGCCCTCGTCGAGCGGGATCGTCGAGAGCCTGCGCTCCGGGTCGGCGAGCGCGGCGGCGAGGAGCCGGCGGAGCTGGCGCGCCATGCGCTCGATCGTCTCTGCGTCGAACAAGTCCGTGCGATACGTGAACGTCGCGCCGATGCCGTCCCGGCCCTCCGTCATCGAGAGGGCGAGGTCGAAGCGCGCCGACCCCGCCGACGTCGCGAGCGGCCGCACGTCGACGCCCGGGAGCGCGAGCGCGGCGTCGGGCGCGTTCTGGAGGACGAAGTTGACCTGGAACACCGGCGCGTGCGCGAGCGTCCGCGAGACGCCGAGGGCGTCGACGAGCACGTCGAACGGCAGATCGCGATGCGCGAACGCCGAGACCGCCTGCGCCCGCGTGCGGTCGACGAGCGCGGCGAAGGAGGGGTCGTCATGGAAGTCTCCGCGGAGCACGACGATGTTGACGAAGAAGCCGACGAGCGGCTCGAGCTCGACGCGATCGCGACCGGCCATGGAGGCGCCGATCACGATGTCCGTCTCGCCGGAGATGCGCGCGAGCGTCGCCTGGAACGCGGCGAGGAGGACCATGAAGGGCGTCGCCCCCTGCGCGTGGGCTCGCGCGCGCACCCCCTCCGCGAGCGAAGCGGGCCACGCGACGTGGAGGTCTCTGCCCGCGAAGGACTGTACGGGCGGCCGGGGCCGGTCCGTGGGCAGCGCGAGGAGAGGCGGCGCACCGGCGAGCGCGCGACGGAAGTACGCGACCTGCTCGGCCTCGGCCGCGCCTCCGAGCGACGCCCGCTGGAACGCCGCGTAGTCCGCGTACTGGATCGGTAGAGGCGGAAGGCGCGGAGCCTCCCCCCGCGCGTACGCCGCGTACGCAGAGCCGAGCTCGCGCAGAAGCACGCCCGTCGACCACCCGTCGGAGACGATGTGGTGCATCGACGCGACGAGGACGTGATGACGCTCATCCATCGTGACGAGCTCGGCACGGACGAGCGGGCCACGCGCGAGGTCGAACGCCGTCCGGGCATCCTCGAGCGCGAGCGCGAGCGCCTCGTCGCGTGTCGCCTGCCGCACGGGCAGCTCGAAGCGACCCGGAGGCGAGACGCGCTGCACGGGCACCCCACCTTCGTCCACGAAGGTCGCGCGGAGCACCTCGTGCCGCGCGATCACGTGCTCGAAGGCGCGTCGCAACGCCTCGACGTCCACCGGGCCACGCAGCTCGAGCGACGACGGCAGGACGTAGAACGGGTCGCCCGGCGCGAGTCGGTCGAGGAAGTAGAGCCGCTCCTGCGCGTGCGAGAGGGGAAAGTGGGCCAGGTCTCGCCGCCGAGGAACGCCACGCTCGCCTCCCGCCGGGGAGGCGGCGAGGGCGGCGGCGAGCCCCTCGATCGTCGGCGCGTCGAAGAGGGCTCGCACCGGGAGGTCTCTGCCGTGCTCCGCGCGGATCCGCGAGAGGAGCTGCGTCGCGAGGAGGGAGTGCCCGCCGAGCGCGAAGAAGTCGTCGTCCATCGACGGCTCGGCGACGCCGAGGAGCGCGGCGTACATCGCGGCGAGCGAGGCCTCGACCGCGCTCCGCGGGGCGATCCGGACCCGCTGATGGACCTCGGGATCGGGGAGCCGCGCGCGATCGACCTTCCCCGCCGTGGTCTTCGGGAAGGACTCCGCCACGACGACGATCGCGGGCACCATCACCTCGGGGAGATGGCGCCTCGCGTGGGCCGCGAGCGTCGCCGGCGAGGACGCGTCGCCGCCCTCGAGCGCGACCCACGCGACGAGACGGTCGGAGCGCACGTCGACGACCGCTTCGCGCACGCCAGCCGCGGCGGAGAGGACGGCCTCGATCTCCCCTGGCTCGACGCGATGACCGCGGAGCTTCACCTGGCGGTCGAGGCGCCCGAGGAACTCGAGCTGACCGTCGTGACCGAGGCGGGCGCGATCGCCGGTCAGGTACGTGCGACCTCCGTCGACGAAGCGCGCGAGGGTGGCCTCCGGCGCGTCGAGGTAGCCGCGCGCGACGCCCGCGCCGTGGAGCGCGAGCTCGCCCGGCGCGCCGACCGGGACGGGACGCCCCGCGCGGTCGAGCACGCTCGCCCCGACGCCCGCGATCGGTCGACCGATCGGGACGCGCGCGGGCAGCGCGTCGGACGGACCGAGGCGGAAGCACGTCGCGGTGACGGTGGCCTCGGTGGGCCCGTACGTCTCGAGCAGCGTCACCCCAGCCGCGCGCGCGGCCTCGTGGAAGCGAGCGACCTTCGCGTGCGACGCGGCCTCGCCGCCGATCACGACGAGCCGCACCGACGCCGGGATCCGGCCGGGCGCTTCGTCCATCCACGCGTGGAAGAAGGCGGTCGGGAGATCGAGCACGGTGACGCCCTGCCGCTCCACCTCGTCGAGGAAGGCGAAGACCGACCCTGGCGCGCCGGGCGCGCGGACGACGAGGGTCGCGCCGGTCACAAGCGCGGTCGCGAGCTCCTCGACGGAGGCGTCGAACGCGAGCGACGCGAACTGGAGGACGCGGTCACCGGGCGCGAGGCGCATCTCGCGTGACATCGCCCAGGCGAGGTTCGCCACGGACCGATGGGTCACGACGACCCCCTTCGGCGCGCCCGTGGATCCGGAGGTGAAGAGGACGTAGGCCACGTCGTCGGGCGCCGGCCCCTCGAGCTCGGACGGCGCCGCTCGCGCGAGGTCGTCCCACGCGACGACGCCGACGCCGCGCGCGTCGACGACGACGTGGGCGCCGGCGAGCTCGCGAA
>JALHPN010000348.1 GCA_022842465.1 Polyangiaceae bacterium
ACCCGCGTGCCCGTCGGCGGCGCGGGTCGCTCAGGGCTTGGGCGCATCGGGCGACGGCGGCGCGTCGCTCGGTGCGGGCGTGCCGCTCGGCGTGCCCGCCGCGCCGCTCGGAGGCGGGCTGTCCTGCTTCTCCCGCTTCTGGCCCTTGTCGCCCTTCTTCGAGTCCTGCGCGATGCGCGCGCGGAGAGCGCGGTCGTCGCCCGACGACTCGTGGGCGAGGTAGATGCACGTCAGCATGAACGTCGCCGCGCAGACGGCGGTGGCGCGCGTGAGGATGTTGCCCGCGCCACGACCGCCGAAGACCTGCGTGGTCGCGCCGCCGAAGGCCGCGCCCATCCCGCCGCCCTTCCCCTGCTGGAGGAGGACGACGAACATCAGGATGAGGCAGGCGAGGATGTGGACGATGGTGAAGAAGGTCTGCAGCATGTGTCGCGCGGAAGGCCGCCTCAGCCCTTGGTGGCCCGTGCGATAGCACCGAACGAGCCCGGGTCCAAGCTCGCTCCGCCGACGAGGGCGCCGTCGACGTTCGGGCACGCGAGCAGGCTCGCGGCGTTGTCGGCCTTCACGGACCCCCCGTAGAGGATTCGCGTCCGCGCGGCGAGGGCGGGGTCCTTCCGCTCGAGCCAGCTCCGGATCGCGGCGTGGACCTCTTCGGCCTCGGCAGGCCCGGCGGTCTTGCCGGTGCCGATCGCCCAGACGGGCTCGTAGGCGACGGCGACGGCCGTGCTCGCGCGCGCGATGACGTCGAGCACGGCGTCGACCTGCGCCTTGACGATGCGCAGGGTCTCCCCTGCCTCTCGCTGGGCGAGGGTCTCCCCGACGCAGACGATCGGGACCAGATCGCTCGCGAGCGCGGCGGCGGTCTTCTCGGCGACGAACGCATCCGTCTCTCCGAACACCTGGCGGCGCTCG
This sequence comes from Polyangiaceae bacterium, assembly GCA_022842465.1. GTDB lineage: Bacteria > Myxococcota_A > Polyangia > Polyangiales > Polyangiaceae > Labilithrix. Next base: position 913 of record JALHPN010000348.1, read on the forward strand.
CTATGCCCGACGATTGCCCAGGCGCAGCCGCATTCCTTGAGGAAGGGCGCCGAGATCTCCCCGGTGAAGGCGCCCGTGTCCTTCGGGTAGAGGTTCTGCGCCGCGAGCCCGACCTTCGAGCCGTCGAGCGTCTCGGCGATGGCGGCGAGCGCCGTGAACGGCGGCGCGACCACCACGTCGACGGAGGGAAGCTCGCGCGCGAACGCCACGACGCCGGAGGCGAGCTCGACGCTCGAGCGTCCCCCGTGGAACATCTTCCAGTTTCCGGCGATCAGCGGGCGTCGCGAGGGGTGCATGGGGCCGAGAACCTACCGCATCTCGCGGCCCCTGCCCACGACAAGGCGTGACGGGAGCGCGACGCGGGGACGGCCCGTCCTGCCCAGGCAGGACGTCACCCCTCTGCCCGGCCGCACACCCTAGCGACGGAGGACCTCGATGCCGGGCAGCTTCTTGCCTTCGATGAGCTCGAGGCTCGCGCCGCCGCCCGTCGAGATGTGCTTCATCTTCGCCGCGACCTCGGGGCCGGCCTCCTTGACCGCCGCGGCGCTGTCGCCGCCGCCGATGACGGTGAACGCGTCCGCGTCCGCGAGCATCCTCGCGACGGTGAAGGTGCCGTTCGCGAACGGTGCCTTCTCGAAGAGGCCCATCGGGCCGTTCCAGAAGATCGACTTCGCCTTCGCGAAGAGCTTCCCGAATGCCTCGAGCGACTTCGGGCCGACGTCGAGCGCCATCATGTGGTCGGCGATCTCGCCGAGGCCTACCACCGTCCCCGACTCGGCCGCGATGCTGCCGGCGACGACGACGTCGAGAGGGAGGAGGAGCTCCACCTTCTTCGCCTGCGCCTTCTCCATGATCGTGCGCGCGAGGGGGAGCTTGTCTTCCTCGATCTTCGAGGCCTTCATGTTCACGCCCTTGGCGGCGAGGAACGTGTTGGCCATCGCGCCACCGATGACGAGGGCGTCGACCTTCTCGAGGAGCGAGTCGAGCACCGCGATCTTGTCGGAGACCTTGGCCCCGCCGAGGACGGCGACGAAGGGCTTCTCCGGCGCCGTGATCATCTTCCCCAGCGCGGCGATCTCCGTTTCGAGGAGGAACCCGCAGCCGCGCTCCTTCATCATCTTCGGGAGCGCGTGGACGGAGGCGTGCGCGCGATGGACCGCGCCGAAGGCGTCGTCGACGTAGACGTCGCAGAGCGCCGCGAGCTGCGCTGCGAACGTCTCGTCGTCCTTCTCTTCCTCGGCGTGGAAGCGGAGGTTCTCGAGGAGGCAGACCTGGCCTCCGCGGAGGTCGTAGACGACCTTCTTCGCCGCGTCCCCGACGCAGTCCTCGGGCATGGGAATATCCATTCCGAGGAGCTCGGAGAGGCGCTCGCCGCACGGCGCGAGCGAGAGGCTCTCTTCGGGCCCCTTCTTCGGGCGCCCCATGTGGCTCGCCAGGATGACGCGCGCCCCGCGCGACGCGGCGTGCTTGATCGTGGGGAGCGCCGAGGCGATGCGCGCGTCGTCCGTGATCTTCCCGTCCTCGAGAGGGACGTTGAAGTCGACCCGGATGAAGACGCGCTTGCTCTCGATCGGGAGCTCGCGGATGGGCGTGATGCGGTCGAGCGTGGTCATGACGCAGTCTTCTCCTACGTGGATTCCGGATACTCGATGACGACCGTGACGAGGCTGCCCGCGTGATGCTCCGTCGCGGCCGACGTCTGGGTCATGTGCTTCACGCGACCGCCTCGGGCGAGGCGGTCGTTCACCCAGGTGTGCATGTCCTGCATCGCCTTCGCGACGAGGGTCGCCCGGCCGGTGTCGAACCCCATCGACACGAGATCGAAGCCGGGGATGAGGAACGAGAGGAACTCCTCGCGCTGCGCCTGGCTCACATCTTCGCCGAGACGAGCTGGGCGAGCTCGATCATGCGGTTCGAGAAGCCCCACTCGTTGTCGTACCAGCTCATGACCTTCGCGAAGGTGTCGCCCTGCATCTGGGTGACCGTCGCGTCGAAGATCGACGAGCGCGGATCGCCGATGTAGTCGCTCGAGACGAGCTGCTCCTCGGTGTAGCCGAGGATGCCCTTCAGGGCGCCCTCGCTCGCCGCCTTCATCGCGGCGTGGATGGCGTCCTTCGTCATGGGCTTCTCGCTGATGAACGAGAGGTCGACGACGCTCACGTCCATCGTCGGGACCCGCATCGCCTGGCCGTCGAACTTGCCCTTCAGGGCGGGGATGACCTCGGAGAGGGCCTTCGCCGCGCCGGTCGACGACGGGATCATGTTCTGCGCCGCGGCGCGCGCGCGGCGAAGGTCGCCCTTCCGATGCGGGATGTCGAGGACCGCCTGGTCGTTCGTGTACGAGTGGATCGTCGTCATGAGCCCGCTCTTGATCCCGAAGGTGTCGAGGAGGACCTTGGCGACCGGAGCGAGGCAGTTCGTCGTGCACGACCCGCACGAGAGCACGTGGTGGTTCTTCGGGTCGTACTGCTCCTGGTTCACGCCGAGGACGATCGTGAGGTCGTGGTTCTTGGCGGGCGCCGAGATGATGACCTTCTTCGCGCCCGCATCGAAGTGCGGCTTCGTCTTCTCCTTGTCGGTGAAGAGGCCCGTGCACTCGAGCACGATGTCCACGCCGAGCTCCTTCCAGGGGAGCTTGGCCGGATCCTTCTCGGCCAGGATCTTCACCGAGCGGTCCTGGATGGTGAGCGAGCCCTCGCCCGCCGTCGCGCGGTGCTCGGCGCGGCCGTGCACGGTGTCGTAGTTGAAGAGGTGAGCGAGCGTCTTCGCGTCGGTGAGGTCGTTGATGGCGACGACCTCGAGGTCCTTCACGTTGCGCTCGGTCATCGCGCGCACGATGCAGCGACCGATGCGCCCGAACCCGTTGATGCCGATCTTCCTCGCCATGAGAGCCTCTCCTTGTCGGCCAGAACGCACGCTCGTTCGGAGGCGTCCGGCCGCCGCGCAACCTAGTCGGCGGGGAGGCGGGGGGCAAGGGTGCGAGCGCGGCCGTCGCGCTGCGCGGGCGGCGACCGCTGTGTCGCTGCGCACCCGGGTCGCGGGCACGCCCGCGCTCTGCCGGCGAACGAGCGCGGCGGGCGCATTCGGTTGCGAGATCGCGGGGGCGCCTTCGAATCGGGGGCGCGGCGAGCCACGGCACGTCGGGTGCACTCGGTCACGGGAGATGCACGACCGATTCACAGGGGCGCCAGGGGCCGGGGTCTACCCGATCGCGGCGATGTTCGACGTCCTCACCGCGGGCGTGCTCGCCGTGAGGAAGAACGGCTGCGTCCAGTCCGCGAACGCGGGCGCATCGCGCATCCTCCGGCGCGAGGTCCTCGTCGGGTGCGACGTCGGCGAGCTCATCGCGCCGTTGACGGAGCTCGACGGTCCCGCGGCGTCGAGGCGGCAGACCGTGAGCGTCCGCGCGGGCGACGGGACCCAGGTCGCCCTCGACGTGGCGGTCGGCAGCTACGGCGACCCGGACCTCCGTGAAGAGGTGACCACCGTCATGTTCCACGACCGCGGCGTCGTGCCTGCTCACGTGTCGATTCACGCGGGACGCCCTGCGGCCGTCGACGTCGTCGTGGCCGAGACGTGCGAGCTCGTCAGGTCGCTCGCCGAGGCGCGGGGCGTCCGGCTCGCGTGTGTCGGCGGTGAGCTCCCGCTCCTGCGCCTGGACCGCGACGTCTTGCGCTGCGCCGTCCTCCACCTCGTGAGGAACGCCGTCGAGGCGTGCCCCGACGCGGCGCGAGTGACGGTCGACGCGCGCATCGTCGGGGACTACTTCGAGCTCGAGGTGCGCGACACGGGGAAGGGGATGACGCCCGAGGTGCGTGCACGATGCACGGAGCTCTTCTTCACCGGCGGGGCGGGCTCCGGGATCGGGCTCGCCCTCTGCCGGCGCATCGCGGAGAGCTCGCGCGGAGAGCTCCGCGTGAGCAGTCGCTACGGGCTCGGCACGGAGGTGGTTCTCCGTGTGCCGCTCGAGCGCCGCCTCAGGGGCAGTTCATGTTCGGCGTGCACGTGACCTGACCTCCGAGGCACGCGCACGCGCTGCACGCGCCCCAGGTCTCGCCTTCCTGGTACGTCTTGCCGTCGACGACGCAGCTCTTCGCGCACGCCATCTCGGTGCACGCGACGCCGCCCTCGTCGGTGCAGGAGCAGGTGTTGCAGCCGTCCGACGCCGGGAAGCGCGCCCCCTTGGCGTACGACTTCCCTTCGTACGTGCAGGCGCCGCCGGGTGGCGGCTGACAGGCCATCTCGGTGCAGGCGATGCCCTCCTCCGTGCATGTGCACGTGTTGCAGCCGTCGGGGGACGGGACCTCGTCGCCGACCCTGTAGCTCCCGTTCGGGGAGGGCGTGACCGTGCCGTCGGAGGAGACTCCGTCGTCCCAGGAGCACGTTGTGCCGTTGCCGGTCGGGCCGCCGTCAGCTTGCCTCTTGATGGTCTGATCGGTCCTGCCGACGACGACGGTCTCGCCGCCACCGCAGGCCTGCGTGAGGACCCCGACGGTGAGAGTGAGGAGGGGGAGCGAGAGCGCGAGAGAGAGGGATCGCATGGGAGGTCTCCAGCAAAGCGCGAACGCGAGCTGCGTTCGTTCGGGTCTGCTCGGTGAGTGGAGGAGAGGCCGGCGATCCGTGACGGATTCGTGAGGTCAGCGTGGTGGATCGGTGGCGGTCGCGCAGGCGCGGAGGACGGTCGCGGCTTGCGGGGAGCGCGGATGGGCGGCGACGAAGCGCTCCGCCGCCGCGCGCGCCTCGTCGGGGCGGGCGGCGCGGCAGAGGGCGTGGACGCGGAGGGCGTCGCGCTCTTCGGCGAGGATGCCGGAGGGGAAGCGGCGGGCGTGATCGTCGGC
>JALHPN010000349.1 GCA_022842465.1 Polyangiaceae bacterium
GCCTCGCTCGCTTCCGCATGCGCCGCCCTCGTCGCGCGCGCTCCTCGTCGCTCGCCGCTCGCCGCGCGCGCGCTCGTGCGCGCCACGCGCGACGACGTCGGCACTGGCCTCTTGCGCGTCGCGGCGACGGCGCTTCGCCTCGTCGACGGCGGCGAGGTCGAAGACTGAGCCGCGAGATCTCGGTCAGTCTTCGTCGTCGCGCAGCCGACGAACGCTCACCCGCCCGTTGCCGAACCCGCTGCATCGCCCGGTGAGTCCATGAGGGAGGCCGAGCCCCGCCATCACGCCGGTGGAGCCTTCCCAATCGCCCGACACGCTCGTGTCCTTGACGAGCGCGACGACGCAGCGGTCGCCCGCGCAGATCCGGACGCGCTCGCCGCACGACGCGCGCGTCGGCGCCGCGACCCACATCGCGTCGTCGTTGCACTCTCCGAGCCCCGTGCATCCCCACATGACGAAGCCCGCGGGCGAACGACGCGAGGGCGCGGAGCAGCTTCGAAGGAAGTCGCACGTCCCCTCGTACTTCAGGAGGAGGCTCGAGCCTTCGGAAGCCTGCACGCGACGGCGCGCTGCGGCCTCCGACTCGCTCGTCGCCTCACCCTCTGCCTCCGCCGCACAGCCTCCGAGGACGGCGATGCAGAGGAAGGCAGAGCTCACGATGATCTTCGTCACGACGCACCTCGCTTCCCCACCGGGGCGGCCTCTGCGCAAGGCGCGCGCCGCACGCGGCCACTCGCTTTCTCGGCCGCGGGACGAGGTCTGCGGATCCGACTCGGCAGCGTGCGGGATCCAGGGGCGAGCCCACGCGCGGCCCGAACCCCGCGCGCCGCGACCCACCGCTCGAGATGCCGGATTGCTCCGGCTCGACCCGCGGGCGGGTCGCAGCGAGGCCGACACGTCGCGCGACGTCGCCTCGCCGAGGGGAGGTCTCTTCGCGAGCGGTCGTGACCCTCCAGCCGGATAGACTCGGAAGCATGCCGCACGCCGACCGCTTCCCCGACGAGACCACGCGTGCGAAGACGGACAACCCGCTCCGCGCCGACGACACGGTCCACGTCACCGACGCGCCGCCGCGCGTGCGCGTGGCCATCGAGCGGCTCGCCGGCGTCGCCGCCCCTCGGGATGTCGTCCACGAGGGCGAGGAGATGCGCATCGGCTCGCACCCGTCGAACGATCTGGTGCTGGACGACCCGACCATCTCGCGCTTCCACTGCCGCCTCGTCCGACAGGGGCACGCGTGGCACGTCGTCGATGCCGGCTCGCGGAACGGCACCTCGGTCGAGGGGCTCAAGGTGCTCCGCGCGGAGCTCGATCGCGAGGTCCAGGTGACCCTCGGCGACTCCGTGCTCCGCGTCCGCCCCGACGGCACGGGCGCGCCCCGGAGCCTGCCGGGGGTGCCGCGCTTCGGGGCCCTCGTCGGAGCCTCACCGGCCATGCAGCGCCTCTACGACATGCTCGCGCGCGTGGCGGCCACCGACATCGACGTGCTGCTCCAAGGAGAGAGCGGCACGGGCAAGGAGGTCATCGCGACGGAGATCGTCCAGCGGAGCGCGCGCGCCGAAGCTCCGATCGTGGTGGTCGACTGCGGGGCGATCGCAAGCTCGCTCGTCGAGAGTGAGCTGTTCGGGCACGTGCGCGGAGCCTTCACCGGGGCCGACCGGGACCGTGAGGGCGCCTTCGAAGCGGCCGACGGCGGAACCGTGTTCCTCGACGAGATCGGCGAGCTGCCCCTCGCCCTCCAGCCGAAGCTCCTCCGTGCGCTCGAGGCGCGCGAAGTGCGACGGGTCGGCGCGACCAAGGCGGGTCGCATCGACGTGCGCGTGATCGCTGCGACCCACCGCGACCTGGAGCGCGAGGTGAACCAGGGCCGCTTCCGCGAGGACCTCTATTACCGCCTCGCGAAGGTCTCCCTCCGCGTGCCTGCCCTCCGCGAGCGCCTCGAGGACGTGCCGCTCCTCGTGCAGAGCTTTCTCCGAGCCATGCAGCGGGAACGCGAGCTCGAGCGCCTCTTCTCGCCTCCGGTGCTGGCCGACATGGTCACCCATGAGTGGCCCGGCAACGTGCGCGAGCTGCGGAACTTCGTGGAGCGGAGCCTCGTGCTCGACACCGTCTCGAGCGCGGCGGGGGGCGACGAGGCGCGGCTCGACCGCCCCGAGACGGGCCTCCAGCCGCTCACCGTCGTGGACCGCGCCGTACCGTTCCGCGTCGCCAAGGAGCGCGCGATCGACGCCTTCGAGCGCGCGTACCTCGGCCCCGTCTTCGACGAGTGCCAAGGCAACGTGAGCAAGGCGGCCCGGGTCGCCCGAATGGATCGCATGTATCTCGTGCAGCTCGCGCAGAAGCACGGCTTCCGCACGAACAAGAAGGCTGACGGGGCCTGACGGTCAGCCGCCCCAGGCGAGCACGACGAGGGCGACGAGGACGAGGAGCGCGACGAGGGCGACGAGCGCAGCGCCGACGATGATCAGGGCGATGCGTCCGCGTCTTGCGCGCGGAGCGACGTCGACGTACGCGAGCATCGGCGAGGGGTCGGTCGGAGCGTACGACGGCGGCTGCGGCGCAGCGACGAGCTGAGGCGCCGACTTCGCGAACGAGAGCGCGAGGGGCTCGGTTCCCTCCGACGCCGCCGCGACGGCGCCGTCGAGCTCCTTCCGTACGAGCTCCTCGACCTCGGCCGCGAGATCGAAGCGGTCGGTCTCGACGGGCGACGCCGCGGGCGACACCGACGCCGGAACGGTCAGGACGGGTGCGAGCGGGCGCCGCGCCTCGTTCGGGGCCGCGGGCACGTCTTTCGGGCGTGTCGGAGCCTCGCTCGGAAAGCCGTCACGCGCGCGCTGCTGGTCACGTTGCATCTCGACGGCGCGGTCGAGGCGCCCTCGCTTCAGTTCCTCGAGGAACGCCTCCGACACCTCGGCGATCGCCGTCCTCGCCGCGTGCACGTCCGGGCCGTCGCCCGGGGGCGGCACGCTCTCGAGATCGACGAGGCCCTCGAACGAGGCCTCCGAGTCCGACTTCCTCCTGCGGTTCATTTCGCCTCCTCGAGAGCCGTCTGCGGCGCGCGCGACACGTCGAGATCCAGCGCGACGCCCGCTTCGCTGGAGAGCGCCTCGAGCCGCCACGACGGCTCTCCGGTCGTGTACCGATCGTCGCCGTCGACGTCGACCCACACCGAGATCTCGTACGCCGTCTCCTCGTCCAGCACGCCCGTGACTTCGGCGAGGTAGCCCTCGATGGCGCGGCCCCGGCGGTGCACCGCGACGAGACGCCCGCTGCCCTTGTCGACGACGCGCATCTCGATCGGCTTGCCTGCGTACCCGGCCGCGCCCACGATGCCGAGCTTGAACGGAAGGAGGGTGTCCGTGAGCGGCGTCTTGTTCCCCTGCAGGTCGGTCGCGACGTCCACGAACGCGGTGTCGTGGAGGAAGACGAGATCGTAGCGCCCGTCCACGATCCGGACGTCCTCGGGCAGCGGATCGGAGAGGACGCGGCGCCACGCGTGGTCCTTCTCGTTGATGCCGCCGACGATACCGTCGTACGCGGCCGTGTTGTTGTGGTCGGCCCACCAATCGATCCGGTATGGCGCGTTCGCCTTCGGGACGAGCTTGGGGCAGTCGACGGAGAAGTCGGGCTTCTGGACGTCGACGTAGACGACCTTCGCCTGCAGCGCGTTGTTGCGGTCGACGAGTCGGACCTCGAGGTATTCGCTCAAGTGCGATTGCATGTTCTTCGCCGTGAAGTGGAAGTCGGCGTAGGTGACGTTGAGCGCGCCCTCCGACCTCGCCTCCTCCTGACGGAAGCGTTCGAGGTCGAGCGAGGACGTGCAGGCACAGGCGAGGACGGCGAGCGCGAAAGGGAGGACTCTCATCTCAGAAACCTCGCTGGATCTGGAACCCGCAGCCCTGGCCCGTGCACATGGCGGACGCCGCCGTCGTGGGCCGCGACCCGCCCTTCGGGAGGAGGGCCCACCACAAGAACGCGCCGGAGGCGAGCGCTCCGCCGGCGATGAAGCCTACGTCGGCGAGGGTGCCATACGTCCGAGCCTTGTCGCGCTCGGCGTCGAGGGCGTACGTCGGGGGGCAGACGTCGCTCGGGCAGCTCCCGGCGATCTCGTTCGTCTTGCTCCGCGCGAGGAGGCCGGCGGCGACACCCGCGCCGAGGGCGAGGACGCCGCCGGCAGCGAGGACGACGGGCCCGGCGACCGACGGCGACTCGCGCGGTAGGACGAGGGTGAGCGGCTTCGGAGGTGCGAACGTGAGCTCGTGCGTGACCTGCGCCGCCGGCTCCACCGTCGCGTCGACCGGCGTGGAGTCCATCGCCCCCGCCTTGACCTTGAACGTGTGACGCCCCGGCCGAACGCGGAGGACGATCTCGTTGCCCTCGATCGGGTAGGAGTTCTCGATGCTCGGGCCGCGCGTCACGCTTCGCGTGTCGACGAGCACGAAGGACTTCGCCGGGTGCTTCACGACGATGTGAACCTTCGCGGCGGTCGAGGTCAGCGTGGCGAGGTCGCGCTGGATCTGGGCGCGCTCCTTCTCGTCGACGTCCTGCGCGTCGCGGAGGTACGCCGTCCAGGCGTCGACGGCCTCGCCGTCGCGCTCGAGGTGGAACGCGCAGAAGGCGACGTTGCCGAGCACCTTCGGGTTCTGCGACAGCGCATGCGCCTTCTTGAAGGCGTGGTAGGCCTCTTCGTACTTGGCGCCGTCGGGGTCGTCGAGGAGGTTCACGCCCGCCTCGAACTGCCTGCGCGCCTCGGCCGTGTCCGGCCCGTCCTCCGCCGACGCGGAGCCCGGAGCGATCGCGACGAGCGCCGCGACGCCGGCCGCGACGATCCTGCCGAGGCGGTTCGCGGACTTCTTGGTGGAACGATGGCACGTCGCATTCATGGATCGCCTCATGGGTGAGCTCCGGAATCGTGATCGGACGCGTCCGGCACCGCTTCGCCGGCGTCGTCCTCGGATGGGGGGGGCGCCGCGTCCTCGTCGACGCCCGCCCTCGGCGACGCGTCGGGGGCACCGCTCGATGTGCAGCTCGTCGCCGGCACGGGGCCTGCGCCCGCCTCGAGCCAGGCGACGAGGACCTTCTTCTCCTCGGGCGTGATCGTGACCGGCGCGAGGGGCATGCGACCGCGGCCGAGCTCGCCGAGCATCAGCTCCCGGACCGGCGATCCGTTGTAGTCGCGGAGCACGTCGGACCGTCGCTCGAGCGGGAACGGCGCGCCGCTCTTCGTCGGCCGCGCGTGGCACTGCTGGCAGAGCTGCTGGAGGATGGCGCGCGGCGCGCACGGGATCTCGTCGGCGTCGTTCGGCTCGAGCGCGGCGCCGCCATCGTCGACCGTCGCCGGTCCACGAGACGTGTCGCCGGCGCCGTCGGAACAGGCGGACGCGAGCGCCGTGGCCAAGGCCGCGACGCAGAGGGAGAGGGTCATGGTGCGTAGGGACATTGGGTCGACTCCGACGGCGCTCACAAGCTGCGGCGGAAGGTCCTTCCGGTCGTGGTCTCGGCGGGCTTCGCCACGGTCGGCGTCGCTGCGGCGGCCGGCGGCGCGACGTGAGGCTCGGCGCTCGCAGTGGCGGGCGGCGCCGTCGCCTTCGCCGCGGCG
>JALHPN010000350.1 GCA_022842465.1 Polyangiaceae bacterium
TGGGCGACGGCGCTCGCGGCGGTCGCGAGGCCCGCAGCACCGGCCGCGAGGGCGGTCGTGACGGGCGCAGCGGGGGGCGCGGTGGGAACCGCAACACGTCCCTCCCGGGGCGGATCTCGAAGACGACCCCGATCCGTGACGTCGTGAAGGAGGGCCAGGACATCATCGTCCAGGTCACGAAGGATCCGATCGGCACGAAGGGCGCGCGCTGCTCGAGCCACGTGTCGCTCCCGGGACGCTACGTCGTGTACCTCCCGACGGTCGATCACGTCGGCGTGTCGAAGCGCATCGGCTCGGATCGCGAGCGCGCACGTCTCCGCGAGACCATCGAGAGCATGAAGCCCCCGCACGGCGGCCTCATCGTCCGCACGGTCGCCGAGGGGCTCACGAAGAAGCAGCTGAAGCAGGACGTCGGCTATCTCGTCCGCCTCTGGGGCGAGATCGCGAAGAAGCGCGAGTCCGCGCGCGCGCCGTACCTCCTCTCGAGCGAGCTCGACCTCGTGCTCAAGGTCGCGCGTGACCTCTTCACCGACGAGGTCGACGAGGTCGTCATCGACGACAAGAACCAGTACGAGCGTCTCATCCGCTTCGTCGAGATGTTCGCGCCCGACCGGATCTCGGACGTGAAGTTCTACGACGAGGACGAGCCCATCTTCGACGAGTACGGGATCGAGGACGAGATCCAGCGAGCGCTCTCGCGCAAGGTCCCGCTCCCTTCGGGCGGCCACCTGATCATCGACCAGGCCGAGGCGCTCACCGCGATCGACGTCAACACCGGTCGGTTCGTCGGCAAGGGCTCGAAGGACATGGAGGAGACGATCCTCAAGACGAACCTCGAGGCCGTGCACGAGATCGCCTACCAGCTCCGGTTCCGGAACATCGGCGGGCTCATCATCCTCGACCTCATCGACATGGAGAGGCATTCGAACCGCGAGAAGGTGCGCCGCACGCTCGACGAGATCCTCCAGAAGGACAAGGCGAAGACGACCCTGAACCGCATCTCGGATCTCGGCCTCATCGAGATGACGAGGAAGCGGACGCGTGAGAGCCTCGGCCGGCTCCTCCACGAGCCCTGCTTCTACTGCGACGGAACGGGCCAGCTCCAGTCGAAGGAGACGATCGCCTACGAGATCCTCCGCGAGATCCGGCGGAAGAAGAGCACGCTCGCCGGCTACTCCGTGGTCGTCAACGCGCACCCTGCGGTGGCGGACGTCCTCAACGGAAGCGAAAAGGCCGCGCTTGCCGAGGCTGAGAACCGCTTCATGCGGAAGATCCTCGTCACGCCGCGCAAGGAGTACCACCTCGAGCAGTTCGACCTGCAGGGGAAGTGAGCGATGAGCGACGAGAAGCGAGCCGACGAGCGCGTCACGATCAACAAGGAATTCGAGTCCTTCGACGCGTTCATCCAGGAGTACGTCACGAACATCTCCCGGACCGGCGTCTTCATCCGTGCACAGAGCCCCCTCCCCGTCGGAACACGCGTGAACCTCCGCTTCACCGTGATCATGGACGACATCGAGACGATCGAGGGCGTGGGCGAGGTGGTGCGCGTGGAGACGGACCCGCAGAACACCGGCCAGACCGGGATGGGCGTCGTGTTCCGCGAGCTCAACGCCTACTCCAAGGACCTCATCGACAAGCTGCTCACCGGCCGGAAACGCTGACGAAGGCGGCTTCCAGAGGTGGTCCGGCCTGGGGTATGCTCGGCCGCGTGAACCCCCGGACGACTTCCGTTCTCCTCGCCGGCGCCTTGGCGCTCGGTCTCACCGCGACGGCCTGTGGCAGCAGCCTGCCGCCCCCCTCCGACCGCCTCGCCAGCGCGGAAGCTGCCTCACGCAGCGCACGCGAGCTCGGCGCCGAGCGCGAGCCGAAGGCGGCGCTCCACCTGAAGCTCGCGCAAGAGCAGATCGACGCGGCGAAGAAGCTGATGACCGACGGCGACAACCGGCGCGCCGATCTCGTCCTCCAGCGCGCGAGCTCCGACGCGGAGCTCTCCGTCATGCTCGCCAAGGAGCACAACGCGCGCGGCGAAGCGGACAAGGCCCAGGAGAGGCTCAAGACCATGAAGAGCGGGAAGTGAGCACGACGATGAAGAGCCTCCAGAACCGCACCTCGTCCCTCCTCGTCCGTCTCGCGCTCTCGGCCCTCGCCGCTTCGGTCGTGGCGTGCGGGAGCACCCTCCCGCCGAAGGAGCTCGTCGACGCGCGCGCGGCCTACCAGTCCGCCGCGAAGGGCCCGGCCGCGCAGCAGAGCCCGGCGGAGCTCCACGTCGCCAAGCAGGCGCTCGACCAGGCCGAGCGCGCCTTCAACGACGACGGCGACTCGCCGCCGACGAAGGACTTCGCCTACATCGCGATCCGGAAGGCGCAGCTCGCCGATGCTTCCGCTCGCGCCGCCCTCGCCGCCAAGGACAAGGACACCGCAGAGCGCGAGGCGTCGAACTACCGCGACGATCAGCTCCGCAGCGCGCGCGGCGAGCTCCAGAGCACGAAGTCGAACCTGGAGAAGACCCAGGACCAGCTCGCCCGCGAGAAGGCCGCGCGCGAGGAGGCCGAGAAGAAGGCCGCGCAGGCGATGGCCGATCTCCAGAAGATCGCCAGCGTGAAGCAGGAGCAGCGCGGCATGGTCATCACGCTCTCGGGCGGGGTGCTCTTCGCCTCGAACGAGTCGACGCTCCTCCCGGCCGCCATCCTCAAGCTGAACGAGGTCGCCGAGGCCCTCATCAAGGGCAACCCGGACTCGAACATCACGGTCGAAGGCCACACCGACTCGCAGGGCCAGCGCGACTACAACATGAACCTCGCGCAGAAGCGCGCGGACGCCGTCCGCGATCAGCTCGTGGCGCGCGGCGTCGCGGCGGACCGCATCAAGTCGAGCGGCATCGGGCCGGACCGGCCGATCGCGGACAACAAGTCGGCCGAAGGCCGCGCGAACAACCGTCGCGTCGAGATCATCGTCCAGCCGCACAAGTGACGGCCGGCATCACGGGCGCTCGTACCTCACCGTGAGCGGGCGCCCGTTCCGGGAGTATCCCTGGACGGTGAATCCGTTCGGGGACGGCCACGCGCGCTGATCGAACGACTGACCGATCCCGGCCGCGCGGCAGACGACGTCTCGAAGGAGCCACCCTTCGGTGAGCCGCCACGACGCGGTGACGACGTCCTTCCCGCCGCTCGACTCGTTCAGGTAGTACCAGCGCTTCGGGGTGACGAAGATCGTCGTCCTCGACGACGGCTCGAGCGGCGCGGTGCTTCCGGTCACGTAGTGCTCGACGATCTCGGTCGCGACGTAGAGGCCGGAGGGCGCCGTCGTGAGCGCTGGCGGGTTCGTCGGCGGTCCGTCCGTCTTCGGTGTCGTCGTGACGAGCGCCGCGCGCTGGGGGAGATCGTGACACGCGGGCTCCTCGAGGTCGTGGACCTCGAACGCGGCTGAAGCGTCGGCCTGGACGCCCGCGTCGGCGCTCCCGGGCGGCGGGACGACGCCGAGCCCTGGGTCGCCCGCCGGCGCCGGCGTCGTCGGGCTCGTCTCCTCGGTCGGCGTCGTGCCCGGCCCCGATCGATCCTCGGGCCCCACGATCGCGTTGGACCCGCTGCAGGCGACGAGGAGCATGCTCGTGACGAGGAGGGGACGGATTTCCACGGTCCCCCGTCCATGCCACGTGGACAACGCGGAAACGCGCCACTTCTACGTCTCTCGGCGCGACCAGGGGTGATCACGATCGGATCGTTCGTAGCGACCTGGCTCAGTTGCGGGGCGGTCGCTTCCGGTCACGGAACCACGCGCGGTAACTCTCCATCCGCGCGCGCTGCTCCGCGGGCGCCTGCGCCTGGCACGTTCGTGCCTCGTCCGTTCCGGGGGCGGCGCCCCAGCGTGTCTCGACGCAGTCGTTCGGATCGTACGCCGTCTCGAGCGCGCCCCGCCGGGCGACGACCTCGGCGAGGGTCAGCGTGAAGGGCGAGCCGTCCGTGCGGGTGTAGACGATCGCGCGTGCCGCGAGCTCGCGCTCGAGCCGTTCCTCGAGCTTCTTCCTCACCTCGGCGGCGCCCTGGCCGCTCGGCATCGCGAAGCGGGACGGCCTCCGCTCGACCCGGGCCGGGAAGCCGCGCGCGACGTCGATCGCGATGAGTAGCCGGAGGTCGCGTGAAGGCGTCGAGAAGTCCTCCCACGCGCCCGTCGTCTCGAAGATCGCAGGCCCCTCCGGCATGGAAGCAGGCGGACCGCCCTTCGCGAGCCAGGTGCGCCCGTTCTCGACGCTCTTCACCCGCGTCCGCACCTGCTCCTCGAGGGCGGCGATCGTCTCGAGCATCGCAAGCTCGGGATCGAGCGGCGAAGGGGAGAGGACGTCGTCCATCCGGTCGTAGAAGGCCTCGACGTCGAGCGACGACGACGCGTGCGAGAGGTCGCCGTAGTCCGGGTGCTTCGCGATCGCGGCGTCGTCGAGGCGTGCCAGCGCTCCGCCACGCCGCGTGAGCGGGCGAAAGCGCTTCCACCCCGGGCTCCCGAGCTCACGCTCCGTCGCGAAGAGGAAGTTGCCGCGCCAGAATCGCTTCCGGGCCACGGTCCCGTCGGGCTGCCCGTCCACCGCGAGGAGCACGCCGCCGCGCGTCTCCGTCTGCGGCAGCTTCTTCGCGACGACGAGCACGTGGCCGTAAGGGTCGGCGTACACGGTGCCGGGCCTGAGGCTCTCCCACGTGATCGGTACGCCGTAGTAGTCGGACTCCGGCTCCGTGAACGGCGCGCGCGCCGAGCCCGAGTGGGCGTGATCGGCGAGCGTGCCACGCACGAACGTGCCGAACGAAGCGACACCGTTCGAGCTGGTCCTCGCCGGCGCGTCCTCGTTCGTCAGGAGCCCCTTGCACGACGGCGGCTGACCCGATCCTCCACGGTTGCAGGTCCCGACCCCGAACGGCAGACCGAGCTTCCACGCGAAGTAGGCGCGGAGCGTGTAGGGGAGATCGGCGCAGTCGGGCCGCACGACGGGCGCGGCGGGCGGTACGTCTTCTCCCGCCCCGAAGTGATCGAAGAGAGCGTTGCGCGCCGAATCGCGCAGCACCTCGTGGAGCGCACCCCAGCTCGGCATCTCGCCGTCGGGCGCGTCGAAGAGGAGCTCGATCCATGCGGAATACAAGTTTTCGCTCTTCCGGTCCCACCCGCGCGGGGACGGCCAGACGCCGTCCTTCGACGAGGAGAGCGCGCGAGCTCCTCGTCGGGCGACCTCGACACGCGACGTGACGGGCGGCCCGCTCCCGCACGCGGTCTGGACGAGCTCGACGTCGAGCGAGGTCGGCGCGTCCACCCGCGCCTCGAGGGCGAAGAAATACGGAGGTCCCCCGCGGAGGGTGTCGGTCGACGCGATCGGCGAGCGGTCCGCGCGCGCCGTGCGCACGCGGAGCTCGCCCGTCAGCGGCCGCTCGCTCACGGCGAGGACATGGACGGTCTGCCCGACGGCCGGGCGCCTCGGGCTCGTGAAGAGGACGATGTCCTTCGCGTCCTCGCAGGCCGCCATGGGGCGCGTCGCGGCGCGGCCGGCCGGCGCGGCGCCGCCGTCGTCCTCCGCGAGGGGACGGCC
>JALHPN010000351.1 GCA_022842465.1 Polyangiaceae bacterium
GGCGCGCTGCTCGCCGCCGGAGGCGGGCTTGCTCCCGCTGCGCAGGGGAGCGCCGGGCTCGGAGCGCCGCCGCCGGGCGTCTGGCCACCCGAGGAGCTCGAGCTGCTCGAGGTGCTCGAGCTGCTCGCCTCATCGTCCCAAGTGCAGCCGATCTGACGCTTGCACGCGCTCTCGCTCATTCCACCGCAGGGCGTCGCGGTCCCTTCGCACGACTGCGAGTCGTACTCGGGCGTGCAGCCGTCCTGGTAGGCGCACTCCTTTCGCGACTCGTAGACGGAGACCCCGAAGCTCGAGCACGAACGCGCGGAGCCCTTGCACGCCCCCGACAGCGCCGAAGCCGCCTTCCCGGTGCGCTCGGCCGCGGGGGAATCGTCGCAGCCGGCGTTCGTGGCCGTGTGGCTCGCCGTGCAAGCAACCACGCTGAGCGCGACGGCGAGTGCGCCGAAACCCAGCACCGCCTCGACCGTTCGTCCGCCAGAGCTCATGCCCTCGTGGTAGCGGCGAGCCGGGACACCGACCAGGTCACCAAACGGGTGACGCGGCCTCACGTGCATCGGCCCTCGTAGTGGGCCTGGTAGAGCTCGACGTAGGGCTGCCCGTTCAACTGCTTCCCGACGGTCAGCGTCTGCGCGTCGTGCACGACGAAGAGCCACGATTCGCTCCGCATCGTGAACACGGCGGCGTCCTTGTCCTCGTACCGACCGAAGGACTCGGCGCCGAGGGTTCCGAAGGACTTGCTGTCGGCGTAGTCGCCCCAGAACGTGTACTGGAGCATGTCGTAGAACACGTACTGCTGCGACGACCCCTGCTTGAACCAGCAGGGCGCGTTGGTCATCGCGAGCCAGAGGGTGTTCGCGACCCGATCGCGTTCGACGCCGTCGAGCGGCACGTACGTCCCTCTGGGCGCCGTGCAGCCGCTCATCACGCGGATCCCCTCACCGGCGCAAGGAGCTCCGACCGCGCTCGGGCCGCCGCCGCCGCTCGCGCCGCCGCTGGCATCCCCGGCGAGGTTGCCGGCGTCCCCGCTCGGCGGGTCGCTTCCAAGGCAACCCGCGAGAGACAGAGAGGCAGCCAGGACGGCGGTGAGCATCGCGCGTTGCATGCGTCTCACTCTTGTGCCTCCACGCCCGCGCGGCCATCGTCCCGCGTGTCACCCCAACGGGGACGTCGAGGAGCCGACGTCCGCCTTCGGGACACGATCCGCCGACGGCAGCGGTGCGCAGGCCCGGCAAGGATGGGGCGGCGGGGCGGTCGTGCTGGAAGCCGGACGGTCGTCGGGCTACCTTGGCGCGCATGCCCACGCACTCCGATCTCTACCGCGCGCCCTTCGGGCCGGGCGGTCCGAGCGCCGTCGACGCGCAGCTGGCCGAGAAGCTCCTGGCCGCGGCGCTCGCCCGGGGGGCCGACTACGCGGACCTCTTCTTCGAGTACCGCGCGGCAGGCGGGTTCGTCTTCGACGAGGGGATCCTGAAGAGCGCCTCGCGCGGCGTCTCCATGGGGCTCGGGGTGCGGGCGCAGCAGGGGGACGCGACGGGCTACGCGTACACCGAGAAGCTCGACTGGGACGCGATGAAGCGGGCGGCAGAGACGGCGGCGGCGATCGCCACCGGCGGCGGATCGCACGCACCGCACAAGGTGGAGGTGCGGTCGCTCCCGAGCCGTTACGACCTCGACCGCGTCACGCTCGACGTCCCCGGGATGGAGAAGCGGAAGATCCTCGAGCGCGCGGCCGCGGCGGCGCATGCCCACGACGCGCGCGTCGTGAAGGTGGAGTGCTCGTTCGCCGAGGAGATCCGCGAGATCCTCGTCGTCACGAGCGACGGGAAGCTCGCGCGCGACGTGCAGCCGCTGATGCGGTTCGGCGTCCGCGTCATCGCGGAGAAGGACGGCAAGCGCCAGGAAGGGAGCTCCGGCGGCGGCGGCCGCACGACGATCGGCTACTTCGACGGAAAGTCGCCCGAGTGGCACGCGACGCGGGCGGCCGAGCAGGCGATCCTCATGCTGAGCGCGGAGGAAGCTCCGGCGGGCCAGATGGAAGTCGTGCTCGCCCCGGGTGACAGCGGCATCCTCCTCCACGAGGCCGTGGGCCACGGACTCGAGGCAGACTTCAACCGGAAGGGCACGAGCAACTACTCGGGGCAGATCGGCAACGTCGTCGCGAGCGAGCTGTGCACGGTCGTCGACGACGCGACCCTCCTCCAGTCCCGCGGGTCGATCAACGTCGACGACGAGGGCAACGAGCCCAAATCGAGCGTGCTCATCGAGAAGGGCAAGCTCGTCGGCTACATGCACGACCGGCTCAGCGCGAGCCACTACGACCTCGTGCCGAGCGGCAACGGCCGCCGCGAGAGCTTCGCCGCCGCCCCGATGCCGCGGATGACGAACACGATCCTCATGGCCGGCCCGCACGATCCCGAGGAGATCCTGAAGAGCGTCAAGAAGGGCATCTTCGCGAAGAAGTTCGGCGGCGGTCAGGTCGACATCTCGAACGGCGACTTCGTCTTCTCGCTGACCGAGAGCTACCTCGTCGAGGACGGGAAGATCACGGCGCCCTTGAAGGGCGTGAACCTGATCGGCAACGGCCCCGACGTCCTCCGCAAGGTCGCGATGCTCGGCAACGACGTCGAGACGTCGGACGGCATCTGGACCTGCGGCAAGGACGGGCAGAGCGTCCCGGTCGGCGTCGGGTGCCCGACGATCAAGATCAGCTCGATCACCGTCGGCGGCACGAAGGTCTGAGGACCTCTCGGGCAGCACCACGTCGTGAGCGCGTTCGTCATCGTCGTCGGTCACGGTCCGGACCTCGAGGCCCCGGACGGTGCCGCGTCGCTCCTGCGGACGCTGGGCGCCGAGGTCCGCACGCTCGACCTCTGGGACGACGCCTCCGCGCTCTTCGATGGCGACGGCGTCCGCGCTCGCGCCGTCGTCATCGAAGCAGGCGAGAGGCCCGACCTCGCGGTGGCGGCGCTCCGCGTCATCCGCAAGACGGCAGAGCTCACGGAGACCCCCGCGCTCGTCGCGCTCGCGCCGCGACAAGTCGCCCGGGTCGAGCCGTCGTCCGGCTTCGACGACTTCATCGTGATGCCGTGCACGCCCTCCGAGCTCTACGCGCGCATCCGACAGCTCGAGTGGAGGCGCAGCGAGTTCGCGACGGAGGAGCGCCTCAAGGTCGGCAAGCTCGTCGTCGACCGCGCCGCGCACGAAGTGCTCGTCGACGGCCGCGCGATCACGCTCACGGCCAAGGAGTTCGCCCTCCTCGCGTTCCTCTCGCAGAACCGCGGGCGCGTGTACTCGCGCGAATCGCTCCTCGCGCGCGTGTGGGGCCCGCGCTACGAGGGCGGCCCGCGCACCGTCGACATCCACGTGAGGCGGCTCCGCATGAAGCTCGGCGACGCGTTCCCGCTCGAGACGCTCCGCGGCGCCGGCTACAAGCTGCAGGCGCCCGGCGGGCCCGCCCCCGACGAGGCGACCGTGAAGAAGGGCGCGTCGCGCGGGGACACGGGATGACGCGCGCGACGGCGCGGCTCGCGGTCAGCGTCGGGTGCCCGTCGGGGATCGGACCGGAGGTCTCCGTCGCGGCGGCCGCCGCGGTGACGTCGAGGAGCGTGCGTGTCCTCCTCGTCGGAGACCTCGACTCCCTCCAGGACGCGGCCGGTCTCGTCGACGTCGACCCGGCGCGGCTCGTGCGCGTCGGCTCGGCCGCGGAGGGCTTCGCGTCGCGGCGGGGCGCGATCCCCGTGCTCTCGCCGTTGCCCGTCGCGCCTCGCTGGCGCGTGCCCGGGAAGCCCTCGCGACAGGGCGGCGCGGCGCAGCTCGCGTGGGTGGACCTCGCGACCGACCTCGTCCGGCGCGGGGAAGCCGACGCGCTCGTGACCGGGCCTGTCAGCAAGGACGCGATCGCGCGGTCCGGCGTCTCCGGCTCGAAGGGCTTCCTCGGTCACACCGAGCACCTCGCGCGGCGCCTCCGGGCCCGGGAGGTGACGATGGCCTTCCACGCCCACGAGCGCGGGCTGACGACCTCGCTCGTCACGACGCACCTGCCGCTCGCGAAGGTGCCGCGCGCGATCACGGCGGAGGGCGTGGCCCGGGCGACGTACTGGACGGGCTGGCTGCTCGCGCGGCTCGCAGCGGGACGGAAGCAGCGCCCTCGCCTCGCGGTCTGCGCGCTGAACCCGCACGCGGGAGAGAACGGTCTGCTCGGTCACGAGGAGGACGACGTGATCGCGCCCGGCATCGCGGCGGCCCGCCGGCGCCTCGCGCGCAGCGCGATCAGGATCGACGTGACCGGCCCCGTCGCGGCCGAGAGCGCGTTCCGCCACGCGCAAGGCGGCCGCTTCGAGGGCGTCGTCGCGATGTATCACGATCAGGCGACGATCCCGATGAAGCTCCTCGGCTTCGGGGACGCCGTGAATCTCTCGCTCGGGCTCCCCATCGTGCGGACGAGCGTCGACCACGGGACGGCCTACGACCGGGCCGGGAAGGGGACCGCGAGCGCGGCCGGCATGATCGAGGCGATGAAGCTCGCGGTCCGGCTGGTCGAAGCTCCCGCGAGCTGAAGCGGGCTGCGGCACCCCACGTGCCTCCCGCTCTCGCGTGACACGCATCGACGAAGAGGTGAGGACCCGGATCGCGCTCGTGGTGTTCGATCTCGCGGGAACGACGATCGAGGACGACGACGCGGTCAACGAGGCGCTCCGGATCGCGCTGCGTTCGGCGGCGGTCGAGGCGGAACGCGCCGAGGTGAATCGCGTGATGGGGCTCGCGAAGCCGGAGGCGATCGCGCGCGTCCTCGAGGCGCGCCGCGGCACCGCGCCCTCGGCCGACGAGGTCGCCTCCGTCCACGACGTCTTCGTGCGCGCGATGCTCGATCACTACGGGGCGCCGGGCGGCGTACGGCCGATCGCGGGGATCGAGGAGACCTTCGAGGCGATCCACGCGGGCGGCATCCTCGTCGCGATCGACACCGGGTTCCCCCGCGTGATCGCCGAGGCCGTCCTCGCGCGGACGGGATGGCTCGAAGGCGGAGAGGTCGACGTCCTCGTCGCGAGCGACGACGTCGCGCGGGGGAGGCCGCATCCGGACATGATCCACGAGGCGATGCGTCGGCTCGGCGTCGACGACGTGCGCGCGGTCGCGAAGGTGGGGGATACGCCGAGCGATCTCGCGGAAGGGCGCCGCGCGGAGTGTGGTCTCACCATCGGCGTCACCTACGGGTCGCACGCGCGCGCCGAGCTCGAGGCCTTCGCGCACGACGCGCTCGTGGCGTCGCAGGAGGCGCTGCGCGAAGCGCTCGGCGTCGAGAGCGAGCGGGTCAGGCGTCGGGGTCGTCGTCGGGCCGCGGGATCGCCCGGAGGTCCGTGACTCAGGGCACGTGCGGGTAGAGGATGCGCACGAGACCGTCGCCGATGCGCGCGGCAGGCATGGTGCTCGGGTTGGTCACGCCGGGGAAGTCGGCCTTCGACGTACCACCCGCGCCGCCGCCGCCCGCGCCCTTGCTGTTGCCCGCGCAACCGTTGG
>JALHPN010000352.1 GCA_022842465.1 Polyangiaceae bacterium
CGTGGCACCGAGGCGAGCTCTTTCCGCGCCCGTGCGCGGTCGCCGAGCGTCACGGCGCACGCGGCGACGAGCTGCGCGCGCACGCCGAGCGTGGGCGCCGCGAGCCGGCTGCGGTCGAGCGCGTCGGCGAGCGAGAGCGCCTCGTGCGCCATCTCGACGCGCTGGAGGTGTGCCGCGACGTAGAGGACGGTCTGCACCCACGCCTGGTGCTCGCGAGCCCGCGCAGGGGGAGGACCGAGGAGCGTCCGGACGTGCTCGAAGGCGCGCTCGCGTGTCTCGGGCGTCGCGGCGAGCACGTCGCGCAGCGCGGCGACGACGAGGCGAGCGCGTCGCGCGCGCTTCATGACCATGAGCCCTCCGAGGGTGAATCCGAGCACCGAGCCCAACGTCGTCACCTCTCGCCCGACGACGAGCGTGCTGACGAGGAGGAAAGCGAACAT
Source organism: Polyangiaceae bacterium (assembly GCA_022842465.1). Lineage (GTDB taxonomy): Bacteria > Myxococcota_A > Polyangia > Polyangiales > Polyangiaceae > Labilithrix. The sequence continues at coordinate 441 of JALHPN010000352.1, forward strand.
CGTCGCGGCGAGCCTCACCTGCGCGGCGCGGGGTACCTTCCAGTCGGCGGGGAAGAGCCGGGACGAGGCGAGGGTGAGCGCGGCACCGGTGACGCCGAGGACGAGCCCCCACAGGAGGTCCGGTGCAGAAGGCATGCCCGCCAGCATAACGGAGCGGGAGGGCGGTGCTAGGGTGGCGGCGTTGACGGATCCCTCTCCCTCTCCCTCGCCCGACGATCGCCTCCTCGGGGTCGTCCTCGCGGATCGCTACCACGTGCGGAGCGTCCTCGCGCGCGGCGCGCAGGGCGTCCTCTACCGCGCGAAGGACACGAAGGACGGCGACGAGGTCGCCGTGAAGGTGCTGTCGCCCACGGTGAACGACCCCGACGCGGTCGAGCGCTTCTTCGGCGAAGCGCACGCGATGACGCAGCTCCGCGGCACCGCCGCCGTCCGCGTGCTCGATCAGCTCGTGCCGGCGCAGGGCGCGACCGCGCTCGTGATGGAGCTCCTCCGCGGTCGCGACCTGAAGGAGGAGCTCGTCGAGCTCGAGGAGAGCGGCGAGCGAATGAACCTCGAGCGCGTGCGGGCGCTCTTCGCGCCGATCGTCACCACCCTCGAGGCCGCTCATGCGCGCGGGATCGTCCACCGCGACCTCAAGCCGGAGAACATCTTCGTCATCCATCCCGCATACGGCGGGGGCGTGCGGCTCCTCGACTTCGGGTTCGCGCGCTTCACGCGGAGTCGCCGCATCACGCGGGCGGGGCTCGTCGCCGGGTCGCCGAGCCACATCGCGCCGGAGATCTGGGCCGGGCACGAGGACGCGGATCATCGCGCCGACGTCTACGGGCTTGCGGTCGTGCTCTTCCGCGTGCTCGGCGGCGTCGTCCCGTTCGACGCGACGAGCTACCTGGAGCTCGCGCGTCTCGCGACGAAGGGCCCGCGTCCGAGTCTCCACGCTCTGCGGCCCGACCTCCCCCCCGAGATCGACGACTGGGTCCACCACGCGCTCGCGGCCGATCGCGACGCGCGCTTCCAGCACCCGCGCGCGATGTGGACCGCGCTCCTCGGCGTCCTCGCCCGCGTCACGCCGCCCTGAGGAGCCAGGGGGCACCGTAGCGGGCTACGACCGGCGCGCGCGCGCGTCGTCGAGGCGACGTCGCATGCCCTCGAGATAGGCGGCGCATTCCCTCCCGCTCCGCCACGCCGCGTTGAAGCGCGCCGAGCCGACGGGGCGCGTGACCGTCGCGAGCTCGGCCAAGAGGACGTCGAGCTCCCGGCGCGCGCGGCGCGCAGCGTCGTCGCCGGCCGCCGTCACCCACCGCGCGATCGGAGCCGGCGCGACCTCGAACGCGCTGAGACCACAACAGCCCGCCACGCAGAGCACCTCGCACGCCGCGACGAGCGGCTCGAGCGCCGGGCGCACTCGGAGCGCGAGCGCCCCGTCGGCGTCCTCCGTCACGCGTCGTTCGGCATCCAAAGCGATGCGGAGGCAGGGACCGTCTTCGGCGTCCACGACGACTCCGAGCGCGTGCCCTCCGACCGTGAAGAGCATCGCCGGCCCATGCCACGCCACGTGCGCGCCCGGCAGGAGCTCGGCGAGCGACGCGAGGCGCCAGCTCCACGCGGCGTCGTCCGAGGAGAGATCGAGACGGACAGGCCGTTGCTCCAGCATCGCCTGGAGCGCCTCGTGGTAGACGCTCGGGAGCTCCGAGAGCGTCGACGTGACCGAGCTCTCGTCGACCTCCGCCGCGCGACTGGCGGTCGTCGCGACGAGCCTCTGTCCGAGCGAGCGCGCTGTCATGGACCCTCGTCTTCGCACGACCTCTGGGCCATCGCCACCCCGGGCGAGCGCGCTCGGCTCGCCGACGAACCTCCTCCTCCGGCTCGACGTTGCCGATCCGAGCGGGAACGGCGTCGTGCCCGCGGACGACACGCCGTTCGCCGCGCTCTTCACCGCCGCCAACGCGGCGCCGCCGTCTGCGTTCGACGCCGCGCGCGGCGTCCTCGAGACGGCGCTCGAGGCGAAGTACGTCCCCTGACCCTCGGTCGCGAGGTCGCCTCCCTCGGCCGCGACGCGCCGGTCAGGGCGCCGTCGCGAGACGCAGCGTCACACCCGCGGGCGTGCTGGGCGTCGTCCACCGCATCGTGCGCGGATCGGACACCAACAGCCGGTAGCGCGCATCGCGCGCCGAAGCGCAGACGCCCGAGGCATCGCAGCGGTAGACCGCGGTGGCGGCCGTGGGCGCTCCGTTCTCGTAGGACTGAATCGTGAACGACGCGCGGTCGTCCGCGACGCTCACCTCGCGGATCGCGATGGAGGTCGCGACGACGTCCCGTCCGTCGATCGCCCACGTACCGGCAAGAGGCACCTTGACACCGGTGGCGGGTGGCGGCGGGGTCGGTCCCCCGTGATCGACGACCGGCACCGTCGACGGGTCACAGATCATCGCGGTCCATGCGTTCACGATCGTGGGCACCTGCACGCCGAAGCCGTCACAGCTCCGTAGGCCCGTCTTCTCCGCCCGGAGCGCGACGAGGAGGCCGCGGCGATCGTCCTCGACCAGCGTCTGCGAACCGCCGTTCATCACCGACGGCGGCTGCGTACCGGCGAACTCGAGGAGGCCGGGCATGCGGTAGGTGTCGCCCAGGCCGAGGAGATGCCCGTACTCGTGGAGCACCGCGAAGGCGCGGAGCGGGTGCTGCGGAGCGCCGCGGTTGATCGGCGCGAGATGGATGCTCTGGGTCTTCGCGTCCGTCGTGCTTGCGCACGTCCAGCGCGGGTTCGCGCAACGATCGGCCCGGAAGCGCTCGGCCGTCGTCCACACGTTGACCTTGAGACCGGGGGCCCCCGGCGGACAGATCCGCCGTTCGACGTGGAAGGACGGAACGATCCGCCCCTTCACCGTCCAGAGGGGGCTGTCCCGGAGGAGCTCGTTCCAGCGATTCGCGGTGTCGGTCACGAGCGACTCGGCGCGCTGCTGGAGCGCGGGGAGTTCCGCGTCCGTCGCATCGACGAACCCGAGGCAAACGGCCGGCTTGCCACCGCTCGCTTCGAGGCCCGGGAGAATCGACAGGCCGGCGCCTCCCTTCACGGCGAACTCGTCCTCGCCTCGTTCGGGGTCCGAGGCGTCGTCGGCCGAGGCGCCGCATGCGAGCGGACCCGCCGCAACGGCGGCCGCTACGAGCACGAGGACGGAAGCGCGACCGATCATGAGCGCTCGGGGTAGCAGAAAGGCGACCCTCGGCAAGCACGGCGACTTTCCCAAGCGCGCGCGTGGACTGGGACCACGCCACCGCGCTAGCGGCGGAGCACGACGAACGCGACGCCGCCGAGGATCGCCGCCGCCGACGCGACGAGGCGGAGCGAGAGCGCCTCGCCGAGCAGGACGATCCCGCCGTCCGCCGCGAGGAGCGGCACCGCGAGCTGCACGACCGCGGCGCGCGTCGCGGAGAGGCCGGGCAACGCCGTGTACCAGACGGCGTAGCCGACACCGGACGCGATCGCGCCCGAGGACGCGGCGAGGACGAGACCGCGCGCGTTCGCGTGCACCTCGAACGCCGCGCCGATCCCGAGCGCGAGCGCCGCGAGCGGCAGCGTCCACACGAAGTTCGTCGCCGTCGACGCGAGGGGCTCCTTCGTCTTGCGGCCGCGCGGCGAGTAGACGCTCCAGGCCGCGCCGGCGACCGCCATTCGCGCCGCCGCGCCCGGATCCGGCGCGCCGAGCCCAGGGTACGTGACGCCGACCAGGCCGGCGACGGCGACGGCGATCGCCGCCCAGGTCGCTGCGCGCGGCCGCTCTCCGGCGCGGAGGCCCGCGGCGATCATCGTGACCTGGACGCATCCGAAGAGGACGAGCGCTCCGGTCCCGGTCGGCAGGCGCACGTACGCCGTCGCGAACATGATGGCGTAGACGAAGAGCGCCACGGTCGCGACGAGATCACGCGCGCCGCCGCCCGACCGGCCTGCTCGCCCCGCGGCGACGCGCGCCAACGCCGTGAGGACGACGGCCCCGGAGGCGAGGCGCACGAACGTGAACGACGCGGGATCGATCGATCGCGTCGCGAGCGCGCTGCGGCAGAGAAGCGAGTTCGCCGCGAACGCGCAGAGTGCGAACGCGCTCGCGAGGACGACGCGCGCGGCCGGTTTCCCTCGCTCCATGGCGCTCCATGGTGGCCGACGTCGAGGTGGTGCACCCAGGGGTGCACTCCCGATCCTCGCGAACACGACCGGATGCGCGGCGGTCCTCGCCCGCGTCACGCCGCCCCGAGGAGGAGCCACGCGTCGCCGAGCTCGTGGACGAGGAGGCCCTTCTCCTCGGAGATCCGAGCTGCTGCGTCGAGCGCGACCGGCGAGAGGAGCGCGCCCAGGAGCGCATGGTGGGACGTGCCCGGCTCGTGGACGCCGGTGAGGAGACCGTCGACGACGAGGAGAGGCGTCGCGGGGCCGACGCGGAGGTCCGTCGTCCCGTCGAAGGCGGCCAGCGCAGAGGGCGACTGGCGCGCGGCGGTCTCGAGGGCGCGCACGACGGAGGTCCCGACGGCGACGACGCGTCCTCCGCGCGCGCGCGTGGCGCGGACCATCGCGGCCGTCTCCGCGCTCGTGCGCGTGCGCTCGGGGAAGGGGAGGGCGGCGTCGATCGCCCCTTCGCCGACGTGCGAGAGTCCGGCCGCGTGTGTGACGGACGCGACGAGGACGCCGCGCGCCCGGAACGACGCGAGCAGGCTCGCGTCGATCGCGCGTCCGGCGGACGGCATCTCGACGGCCCACGGCTCGCCGACGAAGACGTTCTGCACGTCCCCGAGGGCGAGCGGCGCCGTGACGTGCGCGTACTGCACCGGGCGCGCCAGGCGCCACACCTCGCGGAGGAGATCCGCGTGGTCCGACGACGTCGAGAGCGCGAGCCGGACGTCGACGAGTCGCGGGGAGAGAGGCGACACGGCGACGATTTCCACGCGCACTCGTCCCGCGAAGAGGACGTCGCCCGGTGCGACGCGAGGTGGTGCGGGCCGCTCCTCCGTCGGCGTCCGGTGGTCGCCCGCGCCCAGGAGGACC
>JALHPN010000353.1 GCA_022842465.1 Polyangiaceae bacterium
GGCGGCGGCGGGCCGACCCAGAGCGCACCGACGCGGAGCCGGAACGTCGGGCCGCAGCGCGGTGGCGGTCCCGCCCAGGGGGACGACGACGATCAGGGCCCCTCCCCCTCCGCGCGCCCGACCGCGGAGCCGACGGTCGTTGCGCCGAGCGATCCGCTCACGGTCCCCGAGACCGTCCGCGACCGGATCGGGTCCGACTCCGATCTGACGCCGCCGCGCGCGGAGGGGTACACCACGCGCTCGTACTTCCCCTGGTACGAGCAGCGCACCGGGGACACGCGCGTCAGGCTCGTCCCGCCGCTCTACCTCGAGCACACCCGTGGGCTCGATCCGCAGACGGGCGCGCCGACGGAGAAGACCGACCGCGAGTCGCTCGCGGCGATGGTCTTCTACCAGCGTCGCTCTCCCAAGATCGACGCCGACGTCCTCTTCCCGCTCGCGTGGCGCGTGCGCGACCGCGAAAACCACGTCCTCGCGCTCGGCCCGCTCGCCCATCGCGAGGCGCCCGGCGAGCACGACAACTGGCTCGCGCCGATCGTGTTCGAGGGCAAGCGGAAGGACGGCGGGTACTTCCATTCGCCCGTCCTCTTGACCTCGTCCCACTGGGACGAGAAGGGCGCGTTCACGATCGCGGGCCCGTACTTCCGCGACCGCACCGGCTCGGACGTCGACTGGGGCGTCGCGCCGTTCGCCTTCCGCGGCGACAACGGCGACGAGGACGGCAACCGGAAGACCTACACGCTCATCCCGCCGCTCCTCTACTTCAACCGCACGCGGGAGCTCTCCGGCGAGTCGATGCGGGTCGTCGGCCCGGTCATCTCGACCGAGAGCCCCAAGCGCAGCGTCTTCGACGTCGCTCCGCTCTTCTTCTACATCAAGGGTCGCCCCGAGGCGGCGGGCGTCAAGGAGACGCACGTCACGCTCTTCCCGCTGTTCCACTACGGAGAGAGCCCGAAGCAGAAGCTCTTCGTCCTGCCCGGGTACCTCCGTCGCGTCACGCCCACGGCGGACACGATGCTGACCCCGTTCTACTCGCACGCGACGACGCGGAACGGCGCGACGACGCTCGACGTCGCAGGGCCCGTCCTGCCCGTCTTCTACCGGAAGACGGACACGGACATCGGCTACAAGGCGCTCGGGATCTTCCCGTTCTACTACGGCTCGAAGGGCAACACGGGGCAGGCGCTCGCGACGCCGCTCTTCGCGCGCTTCGAGAGCTACAACGTCTCGCGCACCTACTGGGTGTTCCCGAACGTCGTCTACCAGCGTGACGTGAAGGGCTGGGAGACGGACATCCACCCGCTCGTCTACCTGGGGCGGAGCGACAAGGACAGCCACACCGTCGTCGCCCCCCTCTACTGGGACTTCGCCAGCCCGAAGGCGCGCACGACGATCGGGTTCCCCCTCCTCTGGCGGTTCGCCGATCACGAGGCCGGGAGCACCACGCAGGTAGCGGCGAACACGCTCTACCGTGAGAAGCGCCGTGCGGGCGGCGGCAAGGACTGGGAGTTCCACGTGCTGCCGCTCCTCTCGTTCGGCGAGACGCCGACGGGGCACTGGTGGAACGTGCTCTTCGGCCTCGCCGGATACGATCACGACGAAGGCGTCCGGAAGATCAAGGCCTTCTGGTTGCCGATCACGGTCGGCCGCGACGCGCAGGCCAACGTGGCCAGCGCCGCGGCGGCCAGCCCCGCGCGCCCCTGACCGCGCGCGGGGCGAAGGCCCGAGCCGTTACTTCTTCGTCACCGGGGCGATCGTGCGGACCGGCCGAAAGCCGTACGACGTTCCGCCCGAGTCCGTCAGGTACTGGTAGCGGTGCGCGGCGCGCATGTAGACCCTGCTGTCGTTGAAGCTGCCGCCGCGCACGATGCGGTTGCCGTCCTTCGCGCCGGTGAGCCCACCCGTGATGGGATCGGTCATCCTCCCCGAGAACGGCTTCTGGGAGTAGTCCTCGACGTCCCACGTCCATTCCCACTGGCTCCCCAGCATGTCGTAGAGGCCGTACGCGTTCGCCGCCTTCTGACCGACGGCGTGACGCTTGCCGTCGCTGTTGTCGGAGTGCCAGCCGATCGCGTCCGGCTCTCCGTACCGCGCGCTCGTGGTCTTGCCGCGCGCGGCCCACTCCCACTCGGCCTCCGTCGGCAGCCGATAGCCCGTACACGAGAGGCCCTTGGTCCAGACGGGCTTCGGTCCCGTGACGGCGTAGCACTCCTCGAGCCCCTCGCGCTTCGACAGGGCGTTGAGGTAGTCGAGCGCGCGAAGCCAGGTGACTCCGCCTGCGGGGCAGTCCAGGCCGCACCCCTTCTCGTAGTAGGGCGGCGGGTCACCCATGACGAAGTGCCACTCCCCCTGGGTGACCTCGGTGGTCTTCATCAGGAAGGGCCGCGAGATCGTCACCGTCGCATCGAACGTCTCCTTGTCCGAGGCTCCGTCCTCGTCGGGGTTCGCGCCGATCCGGAACGTGCCGGCCGGGATCGTCACGTACTGTGCGCCGGACTTCGGCATGGCCTTCGGGCGGGCCGGCGGCGGCTCGGACGCGGCCGGCTTGGACGGCTTCATTCCCGGCGCCATCCCGCACGTCTTCGACGCGACCTGGTAGAAATTGCCGCCGCCCGAGCCCACGCACTGGAGGCACGCGGCCTTGGCGCTTGCGCCGAGCTTCTTGCAGCCGCTGTACGTGCCGATGCTCTGCTGGGCCGAGGCGGAGGTCGTGAAGAGCGCGACGACACCGAGCGCGCCGATCGTCAGGAGGCGTTTCATCGAGAGGATCATGTCGACCCTCAGAGCAAGGTCGATACCGCCGCGGCACGACGAGTTGCCGCATGTACTCTCGAGAGCTTGGAGCGCGCACCGTCGCGGGCCGCCCCCCGGCGCTGTCACGGATCCGTGACAGCGACGACGAGGACGACCGACGCGCTCGGGAGCGCCTGGCTCAGCGCCCGCGGGCCGGCGTGATCCGGTCGGGGAGCGTGAGGTCGTCGGCGCGCGGGGCGAAGGCGAGGTCCTTCTTGCCCGCCCAGACGACGAGCGGATTGAAGAGCGGCAGGAGCGCGTCGTCGTCGAGCGCGAGGCGGAGGGCGCCTTCGAGCGTGGCGTCGCTCGCGGCGAGGTTCGCGTCACTCGCGCCGCGGTCGTAGGCAGCCTTGACCGTCGCGTTCTGGTAGTTGCCGAAGTTGAGCCCCGACTCGGGCAGCAGGTAGAGACGAAGCGCGCCCGACACGTGCCCGTTGTCGATGCCGCCGCCGACGAGACCGATGCCGTACTTCTTCGCGTTCGCGAAGTACGTCGCCTTCGGCTCCGGCGCGGCCTTCACCGCGAGGCTGTACGAGACGCCGTCGACGGTGAAATCGCCGAACGCGTCCGTCCAGGCCTTGGCGACCGCCTCGAGCGTGGCGGCGTCGTTCGGGTAGCGATCGTTCGGACCGTGGATGGTGAGCGTGAGCTTCGTCCCGGCGAGGTAGCCGAGCGTGGGCTCCTTGCTCGCCTCGGCGAACGCGCGGCGCGCAGCGTCGACGTCTCGCGTGTCGTCGGGCCGGTCGACGAGATGGCCCGTGCGCCCCGGCGGGAGCATCTGCCCCGTGGGCACGGCGAGGCCCCCCATCACGTCGACGAGCGCCTGCTTGTCCGTCGCCAGGGCACACGCCCTCCGGAACGCGCGCGACACGAAGGGGTTCGGGTAGGCCTTGCCGGCCTCGTCCTTCACGGGAACGTACGCGGGGCTCGCCTCACGACCGTCGCTCGCCTGGTACATGTACATGTGCATCACGCGGAGGCCTCGCGCCTTGAAGGTCGCGAAGCCCGCCTGCTCGACCTCGGCGACCCGCGGACCGGGCACCGCCTCGACGAAGTCGAGGTCGCCGGATCGGAGGCGCGCGATGCGCTCGCCCGGGTCGGGGACGAAGACGGTCTGGATCGCGCTCCACGCGGCCGGGCTCGCGCGGTGATAGGCCGGGTTGCGATCGTAGTCGATGCGCGGGTTCGTCGGATCGGCGGCGCGCGTCGTCCACGCGCGGTAAAGGTACGGTCCGGTCCCGTTCGCGAGCGTCCCGTCGGCGAAGGCCCGGAGGATCTTCGCGCTCCGCTCGGCAGCGGGCTCGGACGACTCGAGCGCCTGAGCCGCGCGAGCGTCGTCGCAGGACATGACGAGGATGTTGGCGAGGTTGCTCGTGAGAAACGGGTACGGCGCCTTCGTGGCGATCTCGAGCGTGTACGGGTCCGTGTTCGCCGCGTTCCGCGCGGCCGTCGCGGCCATGTCGATCGCCGACAGCTGCGCGCTGTACCCGCCGCTCGTCGCGAGGTCCTTCGACGAGAGGACGCGCTCGAAGGAGCAGAGCACGTCCGCCTTCGTGAACGCCTGCCCTCGGTGGAAGCGGACGCCCTTCTTCAACGAGAACGACCAGACCTTGCCGTCGCCCGTCGGCGCCCCGGCCGTCGCCAGCAGCGGGACGATCTCCTTGTCGGGGCCGTACTCGTAGAGGCTCTCGAAGACCGGCTTGCCGACGTTGATGTTCGGATCGAGGAAGAAGTGGTGCGGGTCCATCGCCGTCGGCTCGGACGCGAGCCCGACCCGGAGCGTACGGCCCTCCGAGACGGAGGCCTCGGCGGCGCCGTGCTCGTCCTCGGTCGTCGCCGCGCAGGCCGCGAGCGCGACGAGACCGACGAGGGGAAGAGTGAAGGACGAGAGGGGGAAGGACGGGTTCACGGAGGAGAAGAGCGGAGAGCGAGGGCGCATGGGCGTTCCTGGTTGCAGGCGCGCTGAGGATCAGCACGTGTTTCCCCGAGGGTGTGCGAAGGTCGTACCGTCTCGGTCTCGACGCGGCGCGTTCGAATCGCATGTTGTCGGGGAAGCCCCGCGCGTGCTGACGACCTCGATCATGGTCGACGTTCGCGCGCGATCACCCTCCGCGGGGGGTGATCAGCCGGCGCCCGCGCCGGGATGACCCTTCATCACGCGCGCGAGGACGCGCGCGAACGCGGCGGTCGCGCGCGCGACGTCGTCCAGGGAGGTCTCTTCGCCGAGCGAGAGGCGAACGGCGGCGCTCGCGCGCGCATCGCCGAGGATCGCGCGGATGACGGGTGACGGCTCGACCGTGCCTGCGCTGCACGCCGCCCCGCTCGACACGCTCACGCCCTCGAGGTCGAGCGCCGCGACGAGCTCGGCGCCCGACCATCCGGGGAACGAGACGTTCGTGACGTGCGGAGCGCGCGCGACCGCGCGCCCGACCACGCTGGCGCCCAGCTGGACGAGCGACGCCTCGAACGTGTCGCGGAGCGCGGCGACGGCCGACCAGCGTCGCGGGCTCTCCCCGGCCCGCGCGGCGGCGGCGCCGAGGCCGGCCGCCGCGATCGGATCGACGGTGCCCGGACGGATCCCCTTCTCCTGCGCGCCGCCGAGGAGGACCGGCGCGAGGCGCGTCGAGGGACGTGTGAGGAGGGCGCCGATGCCTTTCGGCC
>JALHPN010000354.1 GCA_022842465.1 Polyangiaceae bacterium
TAGGTCCCTGGTGACGTCAGGTGCCGTCGGGGACGTGGCTCGCGCTCGATCCGCGCGATCGCTGCCGGGCAGCATCGCGCCCCTCGGGCACGGGCACGGGCACGGGCACGGGCACGGGCACGGGCGAGAAGGAGCGGAGCCCTGGATTCAGGGACACACCCTAGAGCTACCGAGTCCGATCCTGAACGCTCGCGCCCCGCAGGTCGAGACGAAGAACGCGTACCGACCCGCCATCCTCGTCCGCGTGCTCCCGAAAACCTAGCCGTTCGTAGAATGCGAGCGCGACGGCGTTCGAGGCCGAGACCTTCAGGTACATGCTCGCGTACCCCATCTCCCGAAACGTCCTCGACGCATGCTCGTGCAGCTGGCGTCCCAGCCCCCACCTCCGCCTGTCTCGCCGGACGTAGTAGAGGTTGACGTATCCGGCAATTCCCTCCTCGAAGCGACGCGGTCGCATCTCGAGTTGAGCCACCGGTCCGTGGGGATCCTCCTCGAACAGGAGGAACCCGTCGGGAAAGTCCTGCGCATGTCGCGCGAGCCACGTGAGGTACGCCTCGTCGCTTCCCATTCGCGACAGGTCCCCGTAGCTCACGAGGAAGGAGTCGCGCCGGAAGTCGACGAGCACGGCACGGTCCTCCGGGAGACGGATCCGTCTCGACCTCGCCTCAGCCGGTCGCGACGACACGAGCCACCAGGTCAGGATCCAGGAAGAGAAGGTACGTGCTCACACTCAGGAGCGAGAAGTGGGCGAGCGTCGCGGGGAAGATGAGGGTGAACGCCATGTGCATGACGAGCCCGCCGAACGCGGCCCCCCAGAAGACCGTGCTCGGCCCGAGGAGCGCAGACGGAAGGAGCAACTCGGCAACGACGACCGCGTGCATCCAAGGCCGCAGCCTCGAGCGCAGCGTCGCGCGATCACCCTCGAGCCACCTCGAGAGCGCGGCGGGGTAGAATCCGTCGAAGTGCTTCCGCCCGGGCCTCCCTCGTACTGTCGTCCTCAGGGTGACGGCCACCACCGCACCATCGAGGAACTGCTCGTTGACCTTGCGCACGGCGGTTGCGACGTAGACGATCGACATCGTCACGACGATGAGCCCCTGGGCAAACGGAACGGCGCGCTGGGCGCCAGTCTCTTCCAGCGTTTGCCAGAGCCCCAACGCCAGTACGTTCTGGAGCGTGAGCGTAGACGCGGGCGCGAGGACGAGTGCGCACGCGACGAGCAACATCAGATTCGTGTGGAACTTGAAGTACGTGGCCACTTCGACGGCGAAGGAAAGCGCGAGGACGGCCAGCGCCGGACGCACCATCACCCCGGCGACGACGCAAGGGGCCGCGACGAGCTTCGCGACGTAGACGGTCTTGTAGAGCCTCTCGGTGACCTTGAAGCGGGGAGCTCGCATGCGATGCGCGAAGTAGAGGAACGTGTGCGGCTTGAATTGCTCGAAGTAGCCGCGCCGCGTCTCCACGGCGAACTTCAGCAAGCACGCGAGCCCGAACAGGACCCGGAAGAGCTCGATGGCGAGGGTCGAGCGCGGCGTGGCGAAGAGCTCCTCGACGCTAACAATCAACCACATGGCCGTCTCGAACGTTCAGCAGCTCGGTCGTGAACCCCTCGAATAGCTCCACGCGCCCGTTCGCCTTCACGCCGTGGACGGTGCGAAGGTAGAGGAGGAGCAGCTCCACGAACATTCGGTTCTGATTCAAGTAGGAGTGCGGGACGTACTCCCAGATGTTGATGCCCTCGCCATCCTGCGTGCGCAGCTCGTAACGGCAGCGAGAGACCGCCGCGAACATGTGCCAGCTGGCGAAGCCCGGTCGTGGTCGAAATCCGCGCCAGGTCAGGAAGATGACGTAGGCGAAGAAGGTCGCGGTGTAGATGACGTTCATCGCAGCACCGTCGAACCGAACCTGCTCTCGCGTCGAGTCTCGTGCTCCCGCAGCTGCACGAGCTGCGCTTCGGAGAGCGCACCACAATCGGCGAAGGTCGCGATCGCCGACTCCGACCACGACGAGAGGGTCACGTCGCCGAGTCGCTCCGCGAGGAGACGGATCCGGATGTACGCGCTCGTTCCTCCCGGCTCGAGACGCGTCGCGCGAAGCAGGAACCAGAGGGCTTCGTCCAGCCTGTCGAGCCGCTCGAGTACGCGGGCTGCACGGAACGCCGCTATCTGTCCCTGCGGCGGCGCGAGCCTCTCGGCCCGGACGAAGCAGTCGAGTGCAGTCACCAGGTCTCCACGACGCTGCGCATCGTCTCCGCGCTGCAGCCAAGCGTGGGCATCGCTAGGGTCGATGCGAGTCAACTCCTCGTAACACCGTGTGACGCGCTCTTCGTCACCAAGGTAGCGAGCGCTCCTCGCGATGCTCTCGAGGGCCGCATACAGGTTGTCCGTGGCCAGCTCGCGCTCGAGCTCGGTCGTGGGCTGCGCGGCGCGGGCGAGCTCTTCGCAGAGCCCGATCTCGCGGAAGACGCCCTCTCGATCGTCCTCGAAGAACGGAGAGAAGGCGGTGGCACGATAAGCACGGCTCGAGAGGATGTCTCGTTCGAAGCTCGTCATCTCGCTGCATCCGGCAACTTCATCTCGGAGCGCTCGCGTCGTCTCTGCCCACTGCGCCACGGCGCGGAGCTTGTTCCGCTTTGCGGCGTACACGAGGGCGTTGATCGAGAGGACGAGGCGGTTCCTCAGGTTCTCGCGGACCGGACGAATTCGATCGAACGTCGCGCGGTGAACGACTGCGAACTCGTCGGCATCCAAGCGGTCCGCGACGTGCAGGAGGAAGAGCCTCGTGCACGCCACGTACTCGTCGGCTCGCGACCAAGACGCGTCCTCGTGGACGATGGCGACGTCCAACGCTGCCTCGAAGAAGCCCAGGGCTCCCAGCACTCTTGCGAGACGGGCACGGTCCCAACCGTCGAGCTCGCGCGCGTTTCGCGTCGCCTCGAGCAGCCGGTCCGTTCGAACACTGCGACCGGCGAGCGCCTCGAGCTTCGAGAGCGCCTCCGGAATGCCCGCGCCAGCGTAGATGGCCCTGACGAGCTCGCCACGGAAGTCACCGACCATCCCTCGCTGCGTCGTGATCGCGGCGTAGGTCGGGTCCCGTCCGAGCGCGAAGCTCTCGAAGGCGACGATGGGCGTGAGTGCGTGGCGCGGAGAGACCGCCTCGGAGTCGAGGCGGAGCTCCCAGTAGGGCAGCATCCGCCGGTACGCGTCGCTCCGCGGCATCGCGGCCGCTAGGTGGCGCTCCCGATCCGCGACGAGCATCGACTGCGATGCCGTGATCGTCACAGGCGGAGAGGAGGCCGCACCCGGCGCGCGAGCGAAGACGACGTCCTCCGCCGCGCGCTCGCGCGCCGCCAGAGCTCGTACGGTGTCGCGCGATTCGAGGGTGGCCAGCCTCTCGAGCGCGAACGGTCGTTCGATGATGCCCCGCACCAAGATCGCGCGGCAGTGTGCCTTTTCCGACGCGATATCCCCTGCTGCGGACGCCGCGCGCGCTGCGAGGAGATGCGCATGTGGACATGTGGGGTCGAGCGAGGTCAGCCTCGCAGCGAGCGCCCCCGCTCGTGCAAGCTCCTCGGCCCGAAGGCAGGCCAGAACCTCGAAAGCGAGAAGGCGCCGCGTGCCTTCGTCGAGGAGATGCTGCTCCCATTCCGTCCTGCCGTCCGCCGTGAGCTCCGAGAGCGCGACGTCGATGGCCTCGGCCCTGGCCATACGATCGCCCGACGCTTCGAAGAGCTCCGCGTCGCGTCGCGCGAGCCGCGCCGCCGACAGCGCGCGACCGACCGCGCATCCTGCAATTTCTTCCGCCCTCTGGGCGAGATCGCGTGCCTTGCCGATCCAGTGGCGAGCAAAAGCCCGAGCGTCACCTTCGTGACGGGCAGCGTGGGCCGCGAAGTGGAGGTATGCCGAGAAATTCAAGATGGCTCCGCCGGCCTCCTCTAGCGCGACGGAGCCGACGACGTCGTCTGGCGACCGGCGATCGTCATGGGCGAGCGAGCGTGCCATCGAAGCCACCAGCGAGACCCAGCCGACCGTATCTCCGCGCAGCGGAGCGCCGCTCAGGGTCCGCCTCGCGAGCGCGAGGGTGTCGTCCACGAAGCTCGCCTGGAGGAGGCAACGAAGGAGTCTGACGAGCGCCATCGGTTCGCCCCGACTCGCGGCTCGCGTCAGAGCGCGCCACGTTTCGTTCGTGGACGTCACTTCGAGGACGCTCTGCGGAACGGGCAGGCCCCCCTGGAGGAGAAGCGGTCGCGTCGCCTTGATCAGCAACATCGCCGCGGACCAGCCGTCGGCGGATCCATGCTCGAGCTGGAGCAGAATGCTCCGCGCCGTGAGCGTCGCGGCCGGATCCGGCTCGAAGTCGACGAGGGGACGGTGCGTCGAGTACGCCGGTCCTGTGAACACGCTCGCGGGGTGGGGCGCCATCGTCTTGGACTCCAAGGTGGGGATGCAGGGCGAGAGAAGGTCGGCGGAGACGAGCTCTCTGCCGACCTCCCGGACTCAGTCCATCTGGCAGACGCGGGTGTTCACGCGCAGGGCCAGGAAGTTCATCTCGGCGGCGCACTTCGCGCGCAGCGCTTCCTTGTCCTGCTGCTCCTCTTGGTTCTTGGAGACAGGGTTACCGTTCTCGTCGAACTCGAAGTTCACCTCCTCCTGCGCCGCGTCGAACGGCTGCTCGCTCTCGGCCGCGCATCCACCCCCGAAGAGGCCGGTCACGGCGAGCGTCAGCGACGCGAGCCCCTTCTTCAGGGTCGCGCGCTGCTTGAGCGCAGCGAAGTCGACCTGCTCGTAGAGGTCCTCCGCTGACGCCTTGTTTGCCTGATTCCACTTCTTGTCGCTGCTCATGTCGACTGTCCTGCTTTCCAGGGCTCCCGAGAACAGGGAACCGCGCTCTCGCGACCAGCAATCGGCGCGCCATTTCGTCGGCCGGCCCGAGTTCATCGGATTGCCGGCGGATCGCGTCCACGGGCGGACGTCGGGTCGCGGTTCCCTCGCTCGAGCACGAAGTGCGTGGGGTGCCTCCGCATCGGGGGGCCGCTTTCGTTCGGATTCCCGAGCTGGTAGGTCGCGTCGCACGTCTGCGCATGCCCAGCGCACGCGCACGAGCGCGGGAGGCGGTACGGACGCTCGCTCCGCGGGCGCGTCGCCGCGTTCGCGAGGGATCGGCGCACCGAGGGCCGGTGCTGGGCAACGATCGCGAGGGAGCTCGGCGTGCGGCTCGGCGGGGGCCTGCTGCCCCCCGCGGCGGGGGGCGCTGGAATGGCTGCTGCGTGCGCCGCCGCAGCGCCACAGCTTCAGCGAGCTGCAGGGCCTGCTGGAAGTGCCGGCGCTGGCGCGGCGCTTCGGCATCGC
>JALHPN010000355.1 GCA_022842465.1 Polyangiaceae bacterium
GACCGCCGCGCTCCTCGGCCTCGGCCTCGCGGCGGGTGGCTTCGCGCTCGGCCGCGCGACGGCCCCGGAGCCCTTGCCGCCACCGCCGACGGTCGTGGCGACGTCGGTGGTACCTCCCGCGGCACCGTCGGCCCCTACGCCCCCAGAGGCGTCCTCTGCGTCGGCGTCGGCCTCCCCGCCCGGCTCCGCGTCCGCGGTCATCCCCTCCGTGCCGAAAGCCCCCACGCCGGCCTCTCCCTCCGCGTTCGACCGCGAGCAGAGCCTCCTCGAGCGCGCGCGCGCCGCGCTCGTCCGTCACGACGCCTCCGCGGCCGCAGAGGCGCTCGACGCGCTCGACGCGCAGTTCCCGACGTCCCGTCACGGCGAGGAGCGCGACTACCTCCGCATCCAGCTCCTACGGGAGCGCGGCGACACGGCTGCGGTCCGCGAGCGTGCCCGCGCCTTCCTCGCCGCCCATCCGGACAGCCTCCTCCGCGCCCGCGTCGAGCCGCTCGCGCGCTAGCTCGCTCACTTCGTGCCCGCAGGGAACGCGCCGAGCTCGATCGTGAGCCCCCCCGGCCCGATCGCCATCGCGCGCTCCTTCGAGCCGTCGATGGCGCGGATGAAGACGAAGCCGTGGTACACGCGCTCCCGTGTCTCGCCGTTCCAGCGGAAGATGTCGCCGCCGAACGTGAAGTAGACCTCGCGCTCCGATCGCGCCCACACGTTCGAGGCGTCGAACGGCAGATCGGCGAAGCGCGTCCCGTCCCAGGCCTTCGCCGGGCGTCCGCTCAGCCACGCGTGGTCACCGTCGATCGCGGAGACGTGCGTCCCGTACGCCTCGATCCCGAGGTCCCACTCTTGCCGTCTTCCGTCCGCGAGGCGGTAGGCGTGCACGTGCGTGTCGTCCTGCGTGTAGCCGTGCGCGACCATCCACACGACGCCCGAAGGGTCGGAGACGACCTGCTTCACCTGTCGCCCCTTGCCCTTCGGCAGGACCGTCGTGATCGCCTTGCCGTCGAAGCGGGCGAGCTGGTCGACGTAGCCGCCGATCCACACGTCGTCCGCTCGCTTCGACGAGAGCGACCACGCGTCCGCGAACGTCCCCTTCTCGGTCCAGCCGCCGGCGCGGTACTCCGCGAGGATGCCTTCCGCGGCCGTGAGCGTGTAGGCGTGGTCGAAGTCCACGGCGGCGAGGCTCCTCCCCGACTGCGCCGGCTGCGGACCGGCGACGTCACGCCACTGCCCGCCCTCGTAGCGCACGAGGCGATCGGTCACCGATCCGCACGCCGTGGAGTCCTCGATCCGCGCCCAGATCGCGCCGCCGGGAGCGACGGAGAGATCCTGGGGCTCGAAGGTCAGCGTCGAGGACGAGAGGGCGAGCTGGTTGCCGCCGGACCCGACGACGCTCGCGAGGAGACCGTAGTACCCGCCGACACGCGTCTTCGCGGTGCCCTCCGAGAAGGCGAGCGCGGGCGCGCAGAGCGCGCGGAACACGTCGTCGTACGGGTCGAAGACGAGCGCCTGACCGTACTGCTCGTGGAGCGAGAGGAGGTGGTAGGTGCGGCCGTTCACGACCGCGTGCCCCGTGCGCTTTCGCGCGACGCGGTAGTCGGTGAAGGAGGCCACCTGCGCAGCGCGCGTCTGGAAGGCTCCCTCGCGGAACGACGCGACGCGAACCTGCACGTCCTCGCCGTTGGGCCCCTTCACGGGCTCGCCCCAGAAGAACGTCGGGACCTCGTCGAACGGGTTCACCTCGACGCCGAAGACCTCCGCGTTGGCCGACCACGGCGGCGCCGTCATCGGCGCCCAGGCCGCGCCGTCCCAGGCGACGGCGAGACCGCTCGTCCCGGTGCACCACCCCCTGTCGGGCTTCGCGAAGGCGCAGGCCCGGAGCTCCCCCGCGGGCGCCGCGTAGCGCGTCGTGAACGCGCCGCCGTCCCACTGCCGGATCTGGGAGGGCGTCGTGATCCAGACGTCCGTGGCGCTCGTGCCGGTGAGGGACGTGATGCGTTCGGTGCCGGGCAGCACCTTCGTCCAGGTCGCGCCGTCGAAGCGATGGATCTCCGTCTTCGCCTTCGCGTCGTACCCCGCCTGCGCGCCGGCCCAGACGTGGCCTCCGGGCGCGGCCCAGATCAGCGACGCGATGCGCGTGTCCTCGAGCTCGAGGGAGACGCGCGCGTCGACGCCGTCGAAGCGGTAGACGCGCCCGCCGTTGCAACCGAGGAAGAGCGCATCGGCGCGCTCCTCCGCCATCCCGTAGACGCTGCAGGGTACCGTCGGCGCGCGCAGCCGCCACGAGAGCGTCGGAGCGCCGGCGTCCTCGGAGAGGGGCGCGGGGAACTCGGCCGGAGGGGTCGCGGCGTCGTCCGTGGCCGCCGGCGCGAGCTCCCCGACGACCGCGCTCGACTGGCAGGCGAGCACGCACGCGCCAGCGAGGGCGGACGCGAGCGTGACGACGAGGAGACGGGCGCCGAGGAGCAAGGTACCGACGACGCGGTAGCACAGCCGCGCCGCGAGGCCAGAATCGGCCTCCTTTCACCGTCAGGCCGTCAGGGAGAGAGCTCGATCGTGACCGTCGCCTTGGTGGAGCTGTTCGGATACGGCACGTTCGAGAGCGTGGCCTTGAAGCCGTCACGCGCGACGGCGTCGGTGAAGGTCGCGCAGTCGGTCGCGGGGAGCGTCTCCGTTCCCTCGATCATGACGCCGATCTGCGTGCTGTTCAGGGTGTAGCTGATCTTGACCGGGCACGCGCCCGGGTCGGGCGAGGTGACGCTCGCGGTGACGCCCTTGTCGGCGAGGTTGGGAAGAGGGGACGGCGCGGCCGGCGAGAACGTCGGCTTCGGCGCGACGCTCAAGAACGACACGAGCGTTTGGTCCTGCTTCACGTGCGTCGCCTTGACGGTCCCGAAGTCCCCGGTGATCTTCAGCGTCGTCGGCAGCGCGGCGCCGCCGGAGCTCGACGAGCTGCTCGAGGAGCTCGAGGAGCTCGAGGAGCTGGTGCTCGATCCGCCGGCGGGGCAGAGCCTGTCGAAGTCCTCCACCGACGCGAGGGCCTTGCAGTCCTTGCCCTCGAGGCACGAGAGCTGGTCGGCCGTACGCGGCTCGCCGCAGAGCTGGGCGCAAGCCTGCGATGCGCTGTCGCCCGCTCCGCAGGTGGTGGCCTTGGCGGTGCAACGGGACGTGCAATCCTCGGTCGAGAGCGTCGGGGATCCGGAGCTCGCTCCCCCCGACCCTCCCGACGACGAGGACGGCGAGGAGCCTGCGTCCGACGAGCAGGCCGCGTGGGCAGAGGCCGCGACGATCAACAGGGACGACAGGAACGAGCGAGCGGAAAGATGCGTCATGGTGGGCTCCTGCTCTGGGATTCCGAGCACGAGCGCACATCCGTCCATCTTTCTTCGCCTCAGCGTCGGCCCGAGGGCTCCCGCGTCGCGAGCTCGCCGCTGCGGAGCTCGACGTAGAGGGCTTCGACCTGCGCGCGCGCCCAGGGCGTCCGACGCAGGAAGACGAGGCTCGACTTGATCGACGGGTCGATGCGGAAGCAGTTCACCGTCATCCGCGAGGCGAGCCCTTCGAAGCCGATTCGCTCCACGAGATACTCGAGGATCTGCACGAGCGTGACGCCGTGCAGCTCGCGAACGAGGCGACCGTTCTCGTCGCGGACGTCTGCCGGAGGACGTTTGGCCATGGGCGTCCCCACCCTAGCCGGCCGAGGCCGCGTGGCAGCACTTCTTGTGCTTCTTGCCGCTTCCGCACGGGCACGGATCGTTGCGCCCGACCTTCGGCGTCGTGCTCACGACCTGACGCCTCGCCTTCCAGTACGCGTGGAGGTCCTTCACGTGGCCGCCGAGCTTCTCCCGGTGCGTCGCGTTCGACGCGTCGGTCTCGACGCCTTCGTTCGCGAGCACCCGGAAGGGGAGCAGATCGCGCGTCGCGGTCTCGTCCGCGGACCAGGTGCCGTGCATCCGCGCGCCGTGGAGGTACCCGCGACAGAAATCGATCGCCTCCTGCTCGGTCTTGTCCGGCTCGGGGCAGATGATCGAAGGCTCCGTGCGGAGCGTCTCCGCCACGGCCCCAGAGAGCCGCGTGAGGAGGTCGACCTCCGGGCCCGCGCCGGCGCCGTCCGGCAGGATTTCCGCGATCCACGCCGAGGTCGCGATCGCATCGGGCCCCGTGCGGACGGCCGTCAAGAAGCCGATGGTCCAGTCGCAGCTCACCGGCAGGGTCGCGAAGAGCGCCTCGAGCGCCGCGCCGTCATCCATCCGTTCACCGCCGAGCTTCATCGCGACCGACCATACACCGCCCGGAGGGGCGCGGGGTCACTCGGGCTTGCAGGTCGCCTTGCACGTGCCGCCGCAGAACACCCTGCATGCGTCCCCGGGGTCCGCGGCGCAGCCGCGGAACTCGATGCCGTCGGAGCAATCGCACACGTAGCGTTCGTAGCTCTCGCGGACCTGGCCCGCCCCGTCGACGCACTCCGTCTTCGAGGGGCTCGACGAGGGCGTCGGCGCTGGCGAGCCCGACGAGGACGACGGCGCGCCGATCCCGCACGCGCGCTCCGCCTCGCTCGTGCCCTTCGCGCAGGACGCCTGCTCCAAGCACGCCATCTGGCTCTCGGTCGGCGCCTTGTCGCAGACGCCACCGCACAGCTCCGTGGCCTGCCCGATCGTGGCGCCACAACCCGAGACCTTCGTCTCGCAGCGCGAGGCGCAGTCTCGCGGCTCGAGCGCCGGGCTCGCGGCGCTCGACCCGCCCGAGCTCGCGGAGGGGGTGGACGAGGTCGGGTCCGACGAGCACGCCGCGCAGGCGAGCGCTCCCGCCATCACGACGAGGGCGGCGAAGCGAAGGGAGAGATGCGTCATGGGTCGGCTCCTTGCCTTCGATTCCGGGCGAGGGCCGACGCCCGTCCGCGTTCCTTCGGCGCGCCGGTCGATTCCCTCGGCACCTCCGCCGAGAGCTTCCGCCGCGCGAGGAACGCGGTGGATCCGGACGGGTGGGCCCTCGGCGATCCGCTCCCCGCGATCGCGCCTTCGCGGGACCCGGGATCCCAGGAAAGCCAGGCATGTAGGTGCTGGCACTACACGTGCTGTCCCCCGGACATGGCGGACGGTCTCCTGCGGTCCACGCGGCGCACCCCCTGGCGGTCGTGGGCCCGCGCCGCGCTGGCCGCGCTCGTCGTGATCGCCGGCGCCGCGCCTGCGATCGCCGCCCCGCACGTCGCTCCGGCGCCGTCCGTGCTCGCGCGTCCGCCGGCCACCATCCACTC